>NZ_LHCD01000022.1:0-99176 GCF_001262595.1 Methylobacterium sp. ARG-1 | reverse complement strand
CGCACAGAGACCGGGCTCAGCTTCGGCGATTGGCGGGCGCGGGCCCGGGTGATCCGGGCGCTCGCGCTCGCCGCCGAGGGCCGCCCGCCCGGCGCCGTGGCGGTGGCGGTGGGCTACCGGAGCGCGCAGGCTTTGCGCAGCACGGTCGCGCGGGTGCTGGGCGGCGGGGGAACGGTTTAGGCCGCCCGCACAGACGGTGAAGGCCGCGGGGCGGCCGTCACCTGAACCGGATCAGCCGGTCACTTCGGCTTGGCTTGGCCGCCCGGGCCCCAGCCGTGGTCCTGGACCGCCTTGACGATCTTGGCCTGCATCTCGGGCGCCACGGCCTGCATCCATTGCTGCATGCCGGCCAGCTGGATCTGGGCGAGCTGCGGCTGGGCGGCTGCAAGGCGCTTGCCGGTGGGCGTGGCGTAGAACGCCGCGATCGCCTGCAGGTCGTCCTTGCCGAGGATCGTGGCGAAGCCGCGGGCCTGGATGTCAAGGAGCTCGTCGTAATGCGCGGACAGGGTCGGCATCACGACCTCCTGGACGAGCACCTGCGCCTTGTCGGGCTCTTTGATGCCGATCTGCTGCATCATGCCGACCATCGGGGCCGCCATGGAGCCGAGCGTGGCGGCGCGATCCCCTTGCATCTGCGCGACCGTCTCCCGGGCGACCTTCAGCAAGGCCGGATCCGGCGCTGCGGCCGGGGCGGGTTTCTGCGCCGTCTGCGCCAGCACCGCGCCGGGCAGCCCGGTTCCGAGACAGAGGCCGACAAGAAAGGTCGAGAGGCGCATGGGTGCTCCGGTGACGATCGCCGCACGATTTAGCGTTGCACGGCCCGGGCAGTGCTACCGTAATCGTGATCCGGATCAATGACGGTGGGGGACGAGCCGTGACAAATGACGGTGCGAGGCGTGCTTAGCGGGGCCGAGACGCACCAGATGACCGCCCACACTCGCATCCATCTTCGGTGAAAATCGGAGGCAACCGGTGCGTAGCCCTGCACCTCCCGCTCCCGTCCCACGCGGCGGTTTTTCCCGCACCGATGTCACACCGGGCGGGACGCGCCTCGTCCTGCCCGTGACCGTCCCGACGGGACCGGACATGAGATGGAGTGGCACATGAAGATCGTGGTCATCGGCGGCACCGGGCTGGTCGGCTCGCAGGTCGTCACGGCTCTGCGAGGCTCCGGCCACGCGGTTCTCGCGGCCTCTCCGAATACGGGTGTGAACGCCGTCACGGGGGAGGGTCTCGCGGACGCGCTGTCGGGTGCCAGCGTGGTGGTCGACGTCGCCAATTCGCCGTCCTTCGCCGACGCCGCCGCGATGGATTTCTTCGTCCGCGCCGGACGGAACCTGGCCCAGGCCGAGAAGGCCGCCGGCGTCTCGCATCACGTCGCGCTCTCGGTGGTCGGAACCGAGCTCCTGCTCGACAGCGGCTACTTTCGCGCCAGGCTCGCCCAGGAAGAACTGATCGCCTCGGCCGGCGTACCCTGGACCCTTGTCCGCGCCACGCAGTTCTTCGAGTTCGTCGGCACGATTGCCGGGGCCGCGATCGTCGACGGCGTCGCCCGTGTCACCTCCGCGTCGATCCAGCCGATCGCCTCGGCCGATGTGGCTGCAAAGGTCGCCACGGTCGCGCTGGCGGCCCCGCGAAACGGCATGATCGAGATCGCCGGCCCCGAGCGGCTGCCGATGGCCGAGCTGGTGAGGCGCCACTTCGACGGCATCGGCGACCCGCGCGCGGTGATCACGGACGACACGGCCCCGTATTTCGGGGTGGTCCTCGAAGACCGCTGGCTGACGCCCTCCGGAGACGCATGGCTCTCCGAGCACCGCTTCGGCGATTGGCTGAGCGGCCAGCCCAGGCACGCGACATGAATCGCCTGGCCTAGGGATGGAGCCTCCATCTCGACCCTTACGGGTGGTGGCCGTCGGCGCGATGGCCGCCCCTGCGACCCGTATGGCCGAGGCATACGATATCCGGGAGCGCGACGCGGCGCGTTCCCGATGGTCCGGTGCGGGAAACGGGCGATCGCCCGCCGTTGAGGTTCAGGGCGCCGGCGGCGCTCCCGTCGTCCCTCCGAACCGCTGTGCCATCCGGTGGAGCTTGTCGGGGTTTCGCGTGAAGTAGATGCCGACGATCAGCCCGCCTTCGATATCGAGGGCGACGGTCTGCAAGGTCCCACCCGGCTCCAGACTGAAATAGCCCGGCAGGCCGTCGATCCAGAGGTCCTGCAGCTTCCGAGCCTGCTGGATCCACGATTTGCGCGCGGCCCCCTCGAACATGCGTGTGACCTTGTCGATGCCGATGATCGGCCGCGGGAACGCATGCGCCTTACCACCGCCATCGGACCGCACGACGACGGCGTCGGCGAGCATGCTGCGCAGCGCCGCGACATCGCCTGTCGCCGACGCCTCGAAGAAGGCCTTCGCGATGCGTATCCCCTCTTCCCGCGCGACAGGGAAGCGCGGGCGCGCGGCCTGCACATGCTTCCTGGCCCTCGCGGCGAGCTGACGGACCGCCGGCGGCTCACGCCGGAGGGTTGTCGCGACCTCATCGAGCGGGACCGCGAAGACGTCGTGCAGGATGAACGCCGCCCGCTCCAGGGGCGAGAGCCGTTCCAGCGCGAGCATCAGCGTCAGCGTCAGGTCGTCGCCGGGGGCGTCGTCCGGAGCCATGGCAACGGGTTCGGGCAGCCAGGTTCCGACATAGGTCTCGCGCCGTGCCCGGGCGGACTTCATCACGTCCAGGCAAAGCCGGGTCACCGTGCGCGACAAGAAGGCACCGGCCGACGCCACGCCGGCATGGTCGACCTGCCGCCAGCGGAGCCAAGCGTCCTGGACGACATCCTCGGCCTCGCCCAGGGAACCGAGCATCCGGTAGGCGAGCCGGACGAGCCGGCTTCGCTCCTGCTCGAAGATGAGGGTGGGATCATCGATGGTCGGCATGGCGGAACGACCAGACGCTGAGGGCAACCGCCATAAGCGCAGGCAATGTCACCGCGGGGAAGTCGCGCGTCAGAGCCTCCGGCCCGCAGATGCCGGCCGCGACCTCCCAGACATGGAACAGCGCATGGCCGGCCAGCCAGATCGCACCCATGCTCCACAGCAGCGCGCGCCAGCCGGGTTTCACGGCCCCGAACGCGAACCCCGCCCCGATCAGCACGAAGATGAGGCCGATATCGCGCAGTAGATGCTGGTTGAACGGGCCTGTCGTGGTCACGCCCGGCACAGCGAAGTACCAGGCCTCGGGTGCGGCCAGCATGAAGAGACCGTTCCCGGTCAGCCCCGCGCCGAGCAGGCCGGCCACGATTAGAACAGCGTTGGTCATCGCACATGCGCCCCGTGATCGCTTCACGAGGGTGACGAGGCGGCGTGGTCCGATGTGACACGAGATCCGAATTTGCTCGTGTCCCACCGCTTGGCGCGGGCTTTCAGACTTCTGCCTGGCGCCTCACGTCGCCCGCGCGGAAAAGTCGATCCGCGGGTCGATCCAGACGTAGATCAGGTCCGAGAGCAGGTTCACTGCCAGCCCGAGCAGGGAGAAGATGTAGAGGGTCGCGAACACCACCGGGTAGTCGCGGCCGACGATCGCCCGGAACGACAACTCGCCGAGGCCGTCGAGGGAGAAGATCGTCTCGATCAGCAGCGAGCCGGTGAAGAAGGCCGAGATGAACGCGCCCGGGAAGCCGGCGATCACGATCAGCATGGCGTTGCGGAAGACGTGGCCGTAGAGCACGCGGCGCTCGGACAGGCCCTTCATCCGGGCGGTCAGCACGTATTGCTTGCGGATCTCGTCGAGGAACGAGTTCTTGGTGAGCAGGGTCGAGGTCGCGAAGGCGCCGATCACCAGGGCGGTGAGCGGCAGCGCCAGGTGCCAGGCGTAGTCGGTGAGCTTGTGCCAGGTGGAGAAGGTCTCCCAGCCCTCGCTGGTCAGGCCGCGCAGCGGGAACCACTGGTAGAACGAGCCGCCTGCGAACAGGATGATCAGCATCAGCCCGAACATGAAGCCCGGGATCGCGTAGCCGATGATCACCACGAAGGAGGTCCAGCGGTCGAAGCGCTCGCCGTCCTTGACGGCCTTGCGGATGCCGAGGGGGATCGAGATCGCGTAGGACAGGAGCGTCATCCACAGGCCGAGCGAGATCGAGACCGGCAGGCGCTCCTTGATCAGCTGGATGACCGTGACATCGCGGAAATAGCTCCGGCCGAAATCGAACCGCACGTAGTCCCAGAGCATCTTGGCGAAGCGCTCCGGGGCCGGCTTGTCGAAGCCGAACTGCTTCTCCAGCTTGGCGATGAAGTCGGGGCTGAGGCCCTGCGCGCCGCGGTAGCGGGAATTGCCCTCGCCGCCGCTTGCCGGCCGGCCGCCGCCGCCCAGGTCGCCGCCCCCGCCGGTGACCCGCGACAGGGTGCCGTCGCCCTGGCCCTTCATCTGCGACAACACCCGCTCCACCGGGCCGCCCGGGGCGAATTGCACGATGGTGAAGGTGATCAGCATGATGCCGAACAGGGTCGGGATCATCAGGCCGATGCGGCGCAGGATGTAGCCGAGCATCGTCTCAGTCCCGCCCGATCCGCCTGGCCTTGTCGGCCTCGTACCACCAGGTCCCGGGGGCGCCGAGGTCGTATTTCGGCGGGTTGGCGGGGCGACCGTAGATGTCCCACAGGGCGAGGCGGTGGGCGCCGGAATACCACATCGGCACCCAGAGGCGCCGGGCCCGCAGCACCCGGTCGAGGGCCTTGCACGCGGTGGTCAGCGCGGCGCGGGACTGGGCATCCGCGATGGCGGTGAGCAGGGCGTCGATGGCCGGGTCGGCCATGCCCGAGAGGTTGTTGGAGCCCTTGGTGGCGGCCGCCTTGGAGCCGTAGAGCTCGCGCAGCTCCGTGCCCGGGGTGACGCCGCCGGAGAAGCGGCGGGACGTGACGTCGAAGTCGAAATCGTTGACCCGGGCCTGGTACTGCGACGGGTCGACGGTGCGGTGGCTCGCCTTGATCCCGAGCAGGCCAAGATTGCGGATGAACGGCTGGGTCACCGCCTGGAAGACCGGGTCGTCGTCCAAGAACTCGATGGAAAGGGGCTTGCCCTCCGGCAGCAGGAGGCCGCCGCCCTGGCGGATGCAGCCGGCCTCGCGCAGCAGCGCGTCCGCACGCTTGAGCAGCGCCCGGTCCTGGCCGGAGCCGTCCGAGACCGGGGGCATCCAGGCCTCGCCGAACACCTCCGGCGGCAGGTCTTTGAACGGCTCCAGCAGAGCCAGCTCCTCGACCGAGGGCTTGCCGGTGGCCTTGAGGTCGGAATTCTCGAAGAACGAGGCGGTGCGCGTATAGGCGCCGTACATCAGGTTGCGGTTCGACCATTCGAAGTCGAAGCACAGGCCGATCGCCTCGCGGATGCGGGGGTCGCGGAACGGCTCGCGCCGGGTGTTGATCCACCAGCCCTGGGTGCCGCTCGGCCGCGCATCCGGCACGGTCTGGCGGATGACGCGCCCCTCGGTGGCGGCGGGGAAGTCGTAGCCGGTGGCCCAGACCCGGGCGGTGAATTCCTCGCGGAACGTGAAGGCGCCGCTCTTGAACGCCTCGAAGGCCACGGTGCGGTCGCGAAAGTATTCGTAGCGGATGGCGTCGAAATTGTTCTGCCCGACCGTCACGGCGAGGTCGGCCGCCCAGTAATCCGGCACCCGGTCGAGCCCGATCGAGCGGCCGGGATCGACCGCGCCGACCTGGTAGGGCCCGGAGCCAAGCGGCGCCTCGAGGCTCGCGGCCTCGAAGTCGCGGCTGCCGTAATAGGTCGCGGAGAAGATCGGCAGCTGGGCCACGAACAGCGGCAGGTCGCGGGCGCGGCCCTCCGCGAAGGTGACGACCAGGGTATCGTCGCCCTCGGCGCGGGCGTCGGTCATCGGCCGGATCACCTCGGAGATCGAGGGATGGCCCTTGTCGCGCAGGATCTTGAGGCTGAAGGCGGCGTCCCGGGCGGTCAGCCGCGAGCCGTCATGGAACCGGGCCTGCGGGCGCAGCGCGAAGGTGTAGGTCAGGCCGTCGGGGCTCACCGTCACGGCGCGCGCCACCAGCCCGTAGACCGAATCCGGCTCGTCCAGCGCCCGGACCATCAGGCTGTCGAAGGTCAGGTCCAGCCCGGCCGCGCCGTCCCCGCGCAGCACGTAGATGTTGAGGGTGTTGAAGGTGTTGAGCGCCTGGTTGCCGGTCGTGCTGGCGAGCTGGGTCGAGAACCGGCCGCCCTTCGGGGCGATCGGGTTCACGTAGTTGAAATGCTCGAAGCCAGGGCCGTATTTCAGCTCGCCGAAGCTTGATAGGCCGTGGCGCTCCTCGCCGGCGGCCCAGGCGGGACGGGTCGCCGCGAGGGCGCCGGCGCCGAGGACGAGGCCGCGCCGGCTCGGCCACCAGGGCCGGCCGGTCACCGCGGGGCTCCGGTCTTGGCGGCGCGCGTCGCGTCGTACCACCAGGTCGTCGGGAATCCGGAGCCGGCGTAGCGCGGCAGCACGGCGGGGTGGCCGAACCGGTTCCAGCGCAGGGTCCGCTGCTCGCTCGCGGACCATTGCGGAACGACGTATTCGTGGGCGAGCAGCACCCGGTCGAGGGCCTTCGTCGCGGCGATCACGCCGGCCCGGTCATGGGCATAGATGACCTTGTCGATCAGGGCGTCGATGCCGGGATCCTTGATCCCAATCAGGTTGCGCGAGCCCGGCTTGTCGGCCGCCGCCGAGCCCCAGAACTCCCGCTGCTCGTTGCCCGGCGACAGCGATTCGCCCCAGCCGTTGGTGGTGATGTCGAAGTCGAAGTCGCGGATCCGGTTCTGGTACTGCGCGGCGTCGATCACCCGCATCGAGGCGTCGATGCCGATGAGCTTGAGCTGCGCCGCGAAGGGCAGGATTACCCGTTCGAAGGCGTTCTGGAATTCCAGGAACTCGACGGTCAGCGGCTCACCTGTCGCCTTGTTGACCATCTTGCCGCCGCGCAGCTCGTAGCCGGCCTCGCGCAGCAGCCCTACGGCCTCGCGCAGGTTCTTCCGCACGGCGTCCGGGGTGTCGTTGACCGGGTTGGCGTAGGGCGTGGTGAAGACCGAGGCCGGGATCTTGTCTTTGACGCTCTCCAGGATCGCCTTCTCCTGGCCCTCCGGAAGGCCCGAGGAGGCCAGTTCCGAGCCGAAGAAGTAGGAGTCGATTCGCTTGTAGAGGCCGTAGAACAGGTTCTTGTTCATCTCCTCGAAGTTGAGCGCCAGGTTGAAGGCCCGGCGCACCCGCGGATCCTTGAACTTGTCCCGGCGGGTGTTGAACGCGAAGGCCTGCATGATGCCCATGCCGCGCTCAGGGAACGCCTCCTTGATCAGGCGCCCCTCCTTCACGGCCGGGAAGTCGTCGTAGGCGGTCGCCCAGTTGCGGGCGATGTTCTCGGACCGGAAGTCGTAGAGGTCGCCCTTCAGGGCCTCGACCAGCACGGTGCCATCGCGGAAGTACTCGTGGCGCTCGGTGTCGAAGTTGTAGCGCCCGACATTCGCCGGCAGGTCCTTGCCCCAATAGTCCGGCACGCGGGTGTAGGTGACGCTGCGGCCGGGCTCGAACTTGGCCAGCCGATAGGGGCCGGAGCCGAGCGGCGGCTCCAGGGTGGTCTCGGTCGGGTTGCGCGGCTTGCCGCTGGCGTCCTTGCCCTCCCACCAGTGCTTGGGCAGCACCCGCAGCTGGCCGATCACCTGCGGCAGCTCGCGGTTGCCCTTCTCGCTGAACGTGAAGGTCACCTCGTGCGGCCCGGTCGCCTCGGCCTTGGCGACGGTCTGGTAATAGGCGGCGTAGAACGGGCTGTTGGCCTTCAGCACGTCGTAGGACCAGACCACGTCCTCGGGGGTGATCGGCTGGCCGTCGTGCCAGCGGGCGTTGTCGCGCAGGCGGTACGACACCGAGCCGAGATCGGCGGCGACCCGCACCGCCTCGGCCAGCAGGCCGTAGGAGGTGAACGGCTCGTCCGAGGATTCGGTCATGAGCGTATCGTAGAGCTGCAGCACGCCGCCCTCGAGATCGCCCTTCAGGCCGGAGACGATCATGTTGAAGTTGTCGAACCCGCCCTGCATGCCCAGCCGGACAAGCCCGCCCTTCGGCGCGGCCGGGTCGGCATAGTCGAAATGCTTGAAGCCGGGGCCGTATTTCGGCTCGCCCATCAACGTGATGGCGTGGGTCCACTGGCCGGTGGCAGCCGGGATCGTCACCTCCGTGGCGGCCGCGCTCGCGGCCGGTTCCTGCGCGCGGGCGGGGGCGAACTGAAGGCAGGCGATGCAGAGCGTGGCGGCGAGGAGGCGTCCGGTCACAGGCAGGCTATCTCCATGTCATCGCACCCCAGGGGGCGGGGCGTTCGGGATTCAACGCGGTCGGTCTTAGGCCGGGAGCGCCCCGGGCGTCGAGGTTCGCTGTTCGCAGGCCGGCCCGTTGTTCGAAGGCGCGACGGTAGTCGGCCGGAGCGCGGGGCTGGTCGGGATACCAAGTGAGCCCGAGCCGCCGCGTTGCCCCCGACACGGAACACGATCACACCGCACGCCCGCGGCGTCCCTCGACCAGCCACATGGCGAGCACGGCCGCCGCGAGGGCCGCCAGGGCGGCGAGGCCCAGCGCCAGCGGGTAGACCTCGACGCCGCGGATGTTGGCGCTGTCGCTCGGGCGGAAGCCGATCCAGTCGCCGCCAGCCAGGCGGCCGCTGCGCACGGTGGCGAGCCGCGGCACCTGAGTGGTGCCGCCGGCATCCGCGACTCGGCGGATCGAGCCGCCGGAGCCTTCGGCCACCGCCCTCAGGCGCTCGGTGTCGCTGAACACGTCGGCGAGCTCGCGCGGATTTGCCGGGCCGACGCTGACGAAGGCCACGAGGTTGCCCGAGCGCAGGGTGTGGAGCCCGAGGGTGTCCGCGTCGAAGGTGGCGGTGAACAGGCCGGGCTCGCCGGGCTTGAGGGTGAGCGTCGTCACCTTGCCGGTCGGGCCGGTGACGGTGACTGGCTCGACCTGCTCGGCCATGGTCTGGCGTTCGACCCGGACCTCCCGGCCGCGGCCGGTGGTCTGCGCCCGCAGGGCCTCCTCCTCAAGGGCTGGCTCCTTCATCAGCCAGTGCGCGAGGCGGCGCAGCAGGTCGAGATAGGGGCCGCCCTCCTGGTAGCCCCGGGCCCAGAGCCAGGCATGGTCGGACAGGAGCAGCGCGACGCGGCCCTTGTCCTCCCGGGACAGGGCGAGGAGCGGCAGCCCCTCGGCGCCGGACAGGATCGGCTGGATGCCGGGGCGGGTGTGGGCCTGGACGATGCGCAGCCAGTCGCCCCAGGCGGGCGGGTTGGCGTCCGAGCCCGGCAGGTCGCGGGTCACGGGGTGGCGCTGACCGACCTGGGTCGGCGTCGCCTTGTACGGCCGCTCGACCACGCGCCCGTCCGGGTCGCCCGGCAGGATGCCAGCCAGCCGCGTGCGGGCGAGGCTTGCCGGCCCGGCATATTCGGGGCCGGCGGCGACGAGCAGCGCCCCGCCCTCGCGGACGTAGCGGACGATGTTGTCGAAATAGGCCTGCGGCAGCACGCTCTGGTTGGCGTAGCGGTCGAAGATGATCAGATCGAAATCCTTGATCTTCTGGACGAACAGCTCGCGGGTCGGAAACGCGATCAGCGACAATTCGGAGATCGGCGTGCCGTCCTGCTTCTCGGGCGGGCGCAGGATGGTGAAATGCACGAGGTCGACGTTGGCGTCGGACTTCAGGAGGTTGCGCCAGGTCCGCTCGCCCTGGTGCGGCTCGCCGGAGACCAGCAGCACCCGCAGCTTCTCGCGGATGCCCTCGATCGGCAGCACCGCGCGGTTGTTGACCGTGGTGAGCTCGCCCGGCAGCGGCTCGACCTCGATCTCGACGACGTTCGGGCCGCCATGCTCGATCCGGGTGGTCAGCGCGAACGGCTTGTCGGTGGCCACGTCGCGCCGGCCGATCTCCTCGCCGTCGCGGCGGATGGTGACGACCGCGTGGCCGGTGCCGCCGCGCTCCATCACCTCGGCACGGATCGTGAGATCCTTGCCGACGATGCCGAAGCGAGGCGCCTCCAAGAGCTTGATCTGCCGGTCGCGCTCGTCCGGATGGCCGGTGACCAGGACGTGGAGCGGCGCCTTGATGCCGAGCTGGGCCATCGCGGCCGGAATGTCATGGACCACGCCGTCGGTGAGCATCACGATGCCGGCGAGCCGCTCGGGTGGCACGTCGGCCAGCGCCTGGCCCAGCGCCGTGAACAGCTTGGTGCCGTCGTCGCCATCCTTGGCGTCGGGCACATCGATGAAGCGCGGCTCGATATTGGTGAGCGCGCCGAAGCGGCGCTGCAGCTCGGCTCGCACCGCGTCGGTCATCTGCGGCCGGTCGCCCAGCGCCTGCGAGCCGGAGCGATCGACCACGATCGCCGCGATGTCCTTCACCGGCTCGCGATCCTCCCGCACAAGAGCGGGGTTGGCGAGCGCGGCCAGAACCAGGGCGAGCACCAGCGCACGCAGCAGCGCCGTCCGGCCCCGGGCTACAAAGGCGAGCACGGCCAGGACGACGACGATGAGCCCGAGGGCGGCCAGGACCGGCCAGGGGAGGAGGGGGGTGAAGCTGAGGCTCAGCATGGCGTGCAAGCCTCCAAGATGCGTGTGAGGGTGGCCGTCAGCCCATCAAACCTCCTCATCCTGAGGTGCCGCGTCAGCGGCCTCGAAGGAGGGCTCCAGGGATCGCGCGGCCAGCTGGAGGACTCCTTCGAGGCGCCCGCTGCGCGGCCGCACCTCAGGATGAGGGGATCTGATGGGAGCAACCGTTGCCCGGGAAACGTGTCGATGCCTGTCACTGCCCCAGCCGCTCCAGCAGTGCGGGCACGTGGACTTGGTCCGCCTTGTAGTTTCCGGTCAGCGTGTAGATCACGATGTTCACGCCGCCCCGGAAGGCCATCTCGCGTTGGCGCTGGTCGCCGCCGACCACCGGGTAGAGCGGCTCGCCGCGGCGGCCCACCGCCCAGGCGGCGGCGAGGTCGTTGCCGGTGATGATGATCGGGCTGACGCCGTCGCCGGCCCGGGCCGGGCGGCGCTCAGTGCCCTCTGCGGCGGGGGGCAGGGCCTCGACCCAGGTCTGGCCCGTGGCATAGCGGCCGGGGAAGCTGTCGACCAAGTAGAACGCTTTGGTCAGGACGTGGTCGAGGGGCACCGGCTCCAGCTCCGGCACTTCGAGGGTCGCCAGCATCTTGCGCAGGTAGGCCGCCTCGGGGGAGGGCGGGCCGCCCGGGCGGGCGGTGAGCGCATCGCGGGTGTCGAACAGGACCGTGCCGCCGTTGCGCATGAACGCGTCGATCTTGCGGATCGCCGTCTCCGAGGGCTGCGGCCGGGACGGCGCGATCGGCCAGTAGATCAGCGGATAGAAGGCGAGTTCGTCCTTGGCCGGGTCGATCCCGGCGGGCTCGCCCGGTTCGAGGGCGGTGCGCGAGGCGAGCATTTGCGTCAGGCCGGTCAGCCCGGTCCGACTGGCCTCGTCGACGGCGGCGTCGCCGGTGATCACGTAGGCGAGCCGCGTGACCAGGGCCGATTCGATGCCGTTCGGCCGGTTGGGCGCGGGCTCCTCGGCGCGCAGGGGCTGCGCCGGCAGGGCGGCGAACAGCAGGAGGCCCGCGACGGCCAGCGCCGCCGGACGTCCGCGCAGGCGGCTCGCCCAGGCGGAGCGGCGCAGGAAGCCGCCGAGCCACAGGCCCGCCAGGGTGTCGAGGGCGAGCAGCAGCAGCGCCAGGGTGAACAGGGTCGGGCGTAAATCCAGGGTCTCGGCTCCGGCGAGGCTTCCGATCCGGGCGCTCTCGAGCGCCGCGGTGTCGAGGGGTTTCAGGCGGTCGTCGGGCTTAAGGGCGTTGACGCTGATGCCGCCATCGGCCGGCCCGTAGAAGCCCGGCGGGTGCTCGGCGTTTCCCCGGTCGGCATAATCGGCCGCCACCGCGGTGGCAGAGGCGGGGGGCGAGCCGAGGGCGCCGAACCCGTCCAGCGTCGCCCGCGGGGCGAGCACCACGGCAGACGCGCGGCCGGCTTCGCCCGCGGGAGGCGCCGAAGTGCCGGCGAGCCCGACGACGCGCCGGAGCATGTCGATGAACAGGCCCGAGAGCGGCAGGTTCGACCAGGTCGTGTCGGCGGTGACGTGGAACAGCACCAGCGTGCCCTGGCCGCGCTTCTGCGCGGTGACGATCGGCGTGCCGTCCTGGAGGGAGGCCCAGGTCCGGTTCGGCAGGTCGCCGTCCGGCTCGGCCAGGATCTGGCGACGCACGCCGATATCGGCCGGCGGGGTCAGGCCGGCGAAGGGACTCTCGGGCGGGAACGGCGCCAGGGTCTTGGGGCTGTCCCAGGACAGGGTGCCGCCCAGCGTCCGGTTGCCCCGGCGTAGGCGGACCGGAACCAGCGGGTCGTTGCCGGCGGCGAGCCGCGGCCCGGCGAAGCGCAGCAGCATGCCGCCGGCCTGCACAAAGCTCTCGACCCGGGCGGTGGTCCGCTCGTCGAGGGCGCCGACATCGGCCAGCACCAGCACCGAGACCTGGTTGTCGAGGAGTTGGTTGATCGACTCCGCCGTCCCCTTGGCGCCGCGCGCCTCCTGCACGTCCGCGAAGGGCTGGAGCGCCCGGGCGAGGTAGTAGGTCGGCGCCAGCAGGGGCTGGGCCTGGTCGAGGGTGCCGCCGAAGACGATGCCGACCCGGCGGCGCTTGCCGCGCTCGTCTTGGAGCACCACGGCCCCGGCCGAGCGCTCGCCTGCGATCTCCAGGCGGCTGATGCTGTTGCGCAGCTCCACGGGCATCTCGAAGGCGGCCGTGGCCTCGGTGGCGTCGCCCGCGAAGGCGAAGTCCCGCTCGGCCAGCGGCAGGCCCTTCTGGTCGAGGGCCCGGATCACGCCGGTGTCGCGCCCGTTCGGCGCCGCCCGCTGCGCCCGGGCCGTGAGGGTGCCGCCGGTCTCGGTGGCGGTGAGCGCCAGGGCCGGCGGCCTGTCCGCGCGCAGAACGGTCAGGGCGGCGCCGCTGCCGCCGACGAGATCGGCCAGGCCCTTGGCGAAGCGCTCGTCGCTAGCGCCGGCGACGCCATCGCTGATCCAGACGAGGCCGGCGCCGCGGTTCTTCTCCAGGAACGCGCCGATGCTGGCCAGATGCGCGTCGCGGCTCGGCAGGATCGGGCGCGGCGCCAGGGCGCGCAGGCGCTCCAGGGCGGAGGCCGGGGTCTTGGCCTCGAAAGCCGCGGCCGGCTCGGCGAGGCCGATCACCGCCACGGGCCGTCCGTCCCGGGCCGCGCCCTCGATCGCGTCGGTAGCAACCCGCAGCCGGTCGCGCCAATCGTGGGCAGCCGTAAAGCCGTTGTCGAGGAGGACGAGGAGCGCGCTGCGCCCGCCGCCGGCCCCGACGCCGCCGGGGTTCCAGACCGGGCCGGCCACCGCCAGGATCAGGGCGGCGGCGATCAGCAGGCGCAGGAACAGCAGCCAGGGCGGGGTACGTGCCGGCGTCTGCCGCTGCGGGATCAGGTCGGCGACGAGCTTGAGCGGTGGGAATTCGATCCGGCGCGGGCGCGGCGGGGTCACCCGCAGCAGGAACCACAGGGCCGGCAGGCCGATCAGGGCGGCGAGCGCCAGGGGCGCCGCGAAGGTCAGACCGAGCATGGCGGCCTCACTCCGGGCCGCGCGCGGCGATCAGCGTGGCGAGCCGCAGGGCCGCCTCGCTCGCCGGGCGGTCGGTGCGGTGGATGGTGAGCGTCCAGCCCTGCTGGCGGGCGATCGCCTGCAAGGCGGCGCGGTGCTCGGCGATGCGGGCGCGGTAGCGGTCGCCCCAGGCGCCGGCGTCGCCGATGTCGAGGCTGAGTTCGCCTTCGAGGTCGTGCAGCACCGCCTGACCGGTGAACGGGAAGGTCTCCTCGATCGGATCGACGACCATCAGCAGATGGCCGCGGCTGCCACGGCCGGCGAGGCTTTGCACGGCGGTCGCGATCCGGTCGGGATCGGTAAGGAAGTCGCCGATCAGCACCACCTCGTCGAACCGAGCCGGGCTCGCCCGCGGCGGCAGGTCCTGCGCCAACCCGGCCCTGTCGGCGACCAGCGCCTGGATCATCCGCTCGACGATGCCCCGCGAGGCGGTGGCGCGGGTGAGCCCGAGGAGCCCGACTCGCTCGCCGCCTTCGACGAACGCGTCAGCCAGGGCCAGCCCGAGGACCAGGGCCCGCTCGACCTTGGAGGCCGAGGCCAGGTCCGACGCAAACCCCATCGAGGCGGAGCGGTCGATCCAGAGCCAGATGTTGTGGGCCGCCTCCCATTCGCGCTCGCGCACGTAGAGCCGGTCGTCCCGGGCGGAGCGGCGCCAATCGACCCGCGCGGCGGCCTCGCCGGTGACGAAGGGGCGGAACTGCCAGAAACTCTCGCCCGGCCCGGCCCGGCGACGGCCGTGCAGGCCGTGGGCCAGCAGGCTCGACACCCGCCGCGCCTCCAGGACGAGGCGGGGCATTTTTTCGGATAGGGCGGTCGCGCCCTCGCTCTCGCGCCTGCCGGGGGTGCGCCGTTCGGAGCCGAGGGCGTGTGTCCCGACCAAGGTTAAAGCTTCTCGGCGAGCTTGCCGATCAGGCCCTCGATGGTCTCGCCGTCGGCGCGGGCGGTGTAGCTGAGCGCCATCCGGTGCTTGAGCACCGGCTCGGCCAGGGCCTTCACGTCGACCACGGAGGGGGCGACCCGGCCCTCGATCAGCGCCCGGGCGCGGGCGGCGAGCGTCAGCGCCTGGCTGGCGCGGGGGCCGGGACCCCAGAGCAGCTTGTCCTTGACCAGCGGATCGCCGCCGTCGGGCCGGGCGGCGCGCACCAGATCGAGGATCGCCTCGACCACGGCCTCGCCGACGGGCAGCCGGCGCACCAGGCGCTGGGCGGTGAGCAGCTGTTCGGTGGACATCACCGCGTGCGGGCGCACCTCGTCGACGCCGGTGGTCTCGATCAGGATCCGGCGCTCGGCGGCGCGGTCGGGATAGCCGACGTCGATCTCGAGCAGGAACCGGTCGAGCTGGGCCTCGGGCAGGGGATAGGTGCCCTCCTGCTCGATCGGGTTCTGAGTGGCGAGCACGTGGAACGGCCGCGGCAGGTCGTGGCGCGCGCCGGCCACCGAGACGTGGCCCTCCTGCATGGCCTGGAGCAGGGCCGATTGCGTGCGCGGGCTCGCCCGGTTGATCTCGTCGGCCATCAGCAGCTGGGTGAAGACCGGCCCCTGCACGAAGCGGAACGCCCGGCGGCGCTCGGCATCCTCCTCGAGGATCTCGGTGCCAAGGATGTCAGAGGGCATCAGGTCCGGGGTGAACTGCACGCGCCGCGCGTCGAGGCCGAGCACCGTGCCCAGGGTTTCCACGAGCTTAGTCTTGGCGAGCCCCGGCAGGCCGACGAGCAGGCCGTGGCCGCCCGCCAGGATCGTCACCAGGGCGAGGTCGACGACCTTCTCCTGCCCGAAGATCACCCCATGGATCGCGTCGCGCGCCTGACCCACCGCGGCGAGGCAGGTCTCCGCAGTCGCCACGATGCCGTCGTCGAGGCTGGTGGCCGGGCTGATCGCCTGCGTCATGCGGTTGTCCGTCTCCTGTCCGGGGCTCCGGAGAACCCCGTCGGTCATTCGGCCAATGTGGGGCCGTTCGCACCGGGCTGGCAAGGTCGGGATCGCCGCACGCGGTTTTGACGCCCGGAACCCGGTGTTTCACGCCGCCGCGCAGCGGCCCCGCGACACGGCCCTTGGCGCGGGCCGGCCGGACCATTAGGAAGGCGCGCGAGCCGGGGCGGCCGGCTGAACCTCCTGATGTCTCTCGCGGATTGCGGCGTAGGCAGCACAGCGGGCCTCCCGCGTATCCGGTACACACCATGCGCCTTCGAGATGTGTTCGTCGCCGGGCCCGCGCGGTCCCTCACGCGCCCGCTGGCCCGGCGCCTGAAGCGGCGGCGGACGAACGAGCCCCGCCAGGCGGATCTGGTGGCGGCCGTGAAGGCCTCGGGCCTGTTCGATCCGGCCTGGTACGCGCGGCGCTATCCCGACGTGGTCGGGGAGGGGATCGACCCGCTCGTCCACTACGCGGTCCATGGCGGGCGCGAGGGTCGCTGGCCGTCGCCCTTGTTCCACGGCGACCGCTATCTCGACGCTGTCCCGGGCCTGCGCGCCGAGGGCGTGAACCCGCTGATCCACTATGTCGAGCGCGGCGCCGATGCCGGCATCACCCCCAACCCGCTGTTCGATCCGGACTGGTACGCGGAGCGCTATCTCGGCGGCGCCGACGCCCGCGCCCGGGCGTTCTTCCACTTCATCAAGAGCTCCGACACCGACCCTTCGCCGCTGTTCGATTCCGCCTGGTACCGGTCGCGCTACCCGGATGCCCGGGAGGCCGGCGGCATCGCGCTGGCGCATTACTACGAGACCGGCCGGAAGCAGGGCTACCTGCGCAATCCGGAAGAGTTCGCCGGGCTATCGCGGCATGTCGATCTGATCCGCGGCTCTGGGATCTTCGACGCCGAGTTCTATCGCGGGCGCTGCCCTGAGGCCGAGACCAGCGGGCTTGAGCCTCTGGAGCATTACGTGATGGCCGGCGGCTATCGCCGCTACGCCCCGCATCCCCTGTTCGATCCCGATTGGTACGCCGCGCAATCCGCGGCGGTGCGCACCGACAGCCTCAACCCGCTGGTGCATTTTCTGGAGCACGGCGCCCGGGACGGGCTCGATCCCGGCCCCTGGTTTGACACGCGCTGGTACACGAAGACCTATCTCGCCGACGACGAGACGGAGGCGAACCCGCTCGCGCATTTCCTGGCCGACAATGGCCGGCGTACGAGCCCGTCGCCGCGCTTCGACGCGCCCTGGTACCTCGCCCGCTACCCGAAGGTTGCCGCGCTCGGCCTC
This sequence comes from Methylobacterium sp. ARG-1, assembly GCF_001262595.1. Taxonomy (NCBI): domain Bacteria; kingdom Pseudomonadati; phylum Pseudomonadota; class Alphaproteobacteria; order Hyphomicrobiales; family Methylobacteriaceae; genus Methylobacterium; species Methylobacterium sp. ARG-1. The sequence continues at coordinate 82,306 of NZ_LHCD01000022.1, read as the reverse complement.
AATCCCCTGGTCGACTACGTCACCACCGGGCTGGAGGCGGGCCGCCTGACCCGCCGGGTCGCCGGCGCCGCGGTGCCCGAGGCCGCCGACGCCCGCTTGTCCTGCCTGAAGCGGGAGCCGCGCCGGCACGGCCGCACGGCCCTGTTCATCACCCATGCGCCGGAGGGGCGCATCCGCGGCCATGTCGAGCCCTACCTGCGGGCGTTTGCCGAGAACGGCATCGACATCGTGCTGATCATCGCGGCCGACCAGCACAAGACCGCGGTGCCGGAAGCGATCCTGAACCTGTGCGCCTCGGCCTACCTGCGCGAGAACACCGGCTTCGACTTCGCCGCCTGGGCGCATGTCCTCCTGGAGGACGACGACCTGCTTGATTCCGCGACCCTGTATCTCGCCAACGACAGCCTGGTGGGGCCCCTCGACAGCGGCGACTTCGCCGGGCTGCTGACGAAGATCGATAGCTATCCGGAGGCGGTGATCGGGCTCGCCGACAACTTCTATTACAGTCACCACCTGCAGAGCTTCTTCCTGGCCCTGAAGAAGCGCTGCCTATCCTCCTACGCGTTCAACCACTTCATCCAGTCGGTGGCGAACTGGCCGGACAAGAACAGCGTCATCACCGAGTACGAGCTGACCTTCTCCGGGCGGATGCGGGCCGCCGGGCTCGGGATGCGCAGCCTGTTCTCGGCTCAGAACAAGCACATGACGCTGGTCAACGACCCGCGCAACAACCGCACCCTGTTCGACTGGGAGAACATGCTCAGCCAGGGCTTCCCGTTCGTGAAGCGCTCGCTCTTGGGCGAGCACGCCGCGATCGGCGGCGCGGCGGTGCGCGAGGCGATCGGCGCGCGCGGCTTCGACCTCGACCGGCTCGACCAGACCTTCACCTATCCCGGGCCCAAGATCTGGGCCGACCTGCGCAGGCCCCAGGCGCCGCAGCGGCCGCTGCGGGTCTCCTACGTCTCGCCGATGAACTACGCCAATGGGCTCGGCGTCGCGGCGCGCAGCTACGTGCGGGCGCTGCACCGGGCGTCCTTCGCCCTGAACGTCCATCCGATGGAGCGGTCGTTCCACGTCCATGCCCGGGTCGGGCCGGGCTGGCAGGCCCGGACCTTCTCGGGGGCGCCGGATGTCGCCCTGGTGCATTTCAACGGTGACAGCTGGCACTCCCTGATGAGCGCGCGGCAGCTCGACATTGCGGCGAGCGCCCGGCTCAAGATCGGGCTGTTCGTCTGGGAGACGTCGCACGTGCCCGGGGGCTGGCTGCCCACCGTGGACGGTCTCGACGCGATCTGGGCGCCCACCGAGTTCTGCGCCGCGATCTTCCGTCAGATCACCGACATCCCGGTCGATGTCGTGCCCTACGTCGTCGAGAACGAGCCCGGCGAGCCGGCGAGCGCCGCCGCCAAGGCCAACCTGCGCAAGGCGTTCTCCATCGACCCGGCCAAGAAGATCATTCTCTACGCCTTCGACGGGTCGAGCTACCTCGCCCGGAAGAACCCGCACGCGCTGATCCGCGCGTTCCGGGCCGCGGGGTTGGCGCAATCCGGCTGGCAGCTCGTGCTCAAGACCAAGCACGTGTTCGACCTGCCCGACGAGGGCAAGAAGCTGCTCGACCTCGTCGGCACGACCGGCGACGTGGTGGTGATCGACCAGCCGCTCTCCCAGAACGAGCTCGGCGCCCTGTTCGAGCTCTGCGCGGTCTACGCCTCGTCGCATTCCTCCGAAGGCTTCGGCCTGACGATCGCCGAGGCGATGGAGATGGGCAAGGTCGTGGTCGCCACCGATTACGGCGGCAGCCGCGACTTCCTCGACGCGACCTGCGGCTTCCCGGTGAAGGCCGAGATCGCCGCCCTGGAGCAGACCTACGGGCCGTATCTGCGCGGCGCCGAATGGGGCCAGGTGGACGAGGCAGACCTCGCCCGCGCGCTCACCGACGCCGCCCGGGCGGTAACCAGCGGCGACGCCGCGCGGATCGGCACCGCCGCCCGCGCCCGGATCCGCGAGCGCCTGTCGATCGGCGCGGTGGCCGCCGCCATGGAGGCGAGCCTGTCCCGCCTTCTCGCAGCCGAACGTAGCTGACGCCCGGGAGACGCTCCGTGCTGAACAAAAAACCGGTTCCGGCCCCGTCGGCCTCTTGGAGCGCGCGCGCCTGGCCGGACGCGCTCCTGTCGCTGCCCCTCGACGAGCGCTTCCACCCGATCGACGAGCGCAAGCTCGGTCAGGTCGCCGCCGGCGCGCTTCCCGCTTGCCGCGCGGTGTTCGTGGCCCCGGCGGCGTCCGAACTGCATCCGGATCTGTTCGAACCGATCCTCGCCGCCATGGCTGAGCGGCCGGATATCGGCATCTTCTACGGCGACGACGCCGTGGTGGACGGCGCGGGCCAGGTCCGCAGCATCCATTGCAAGCCGGCCTTCAACCCGGCGCTGCTCATGGCCGACGATTACATCGGCTTCCCGCTGGTGATCCGCGCCTCGGCCCTGGCGAGCCTCACCCCGGATTTCGGCCGGCGCACCGGCAACGCCGCCTGGTTCCGGCTGCTGCTCGACGCGATCGCGGCGGGCATCGGCATCGACCGGATCCCGCAGACGCTGATCGCCTCGCCGCTGGCGCGCCCGAAGGCGAAGCGGGCCGCCCGAGCCGACATGCTCGACCGCTGGTTCCAGAGCTCGGGCTCACCCCTGCGCACCGCCCCCGGCCTGACCCCGGACACGCTGGAGATCCGCCGCAGCCTCGATGCGCGCCCGCCCGTGACCCTGGTAGTACCCACCGCCCAGACCCGGCCCCGGGACGCGGACGGAAACCCGATCGCGGACGCCAAGCCCCACGTCATCAACCTGCTCGATAGCCTCGGCCGCAGCACCTACCCGGCCGACCGGATCCGGGTGCTGATCGGCGACGACAAGGCGGACGACGCGATCTACCGAGGCCGCTCCGACCGCTTCGCCGTGACCCGCCTGCTCACCACGCGGCCCGAGGGTACGCCGTTCAACTACGCGGCCAAGATGAACACCCTCTGGCGCGCCGCCGAAACCGACCTCGTCATCCTGATGAACGACGACCTCGTCGTGCGCCGCCCCGGCTGGATCGAGGCGCTCCTGACCTTCGCGCTCGACCGCGGCGTCGGCGGCGTCGGCGGGCGACTGCTGTTCCCGAGCGGCAAGATCCAGCATGCCGGCATGTTCGGCGGCATCTTCGATGTCTGCGCTCATCCCTGGTACAACCGTGACGCGGCCGAGCCGACCTACGGCGACTGGGCGCTGGCGCAGCGCGACTGCTCGTCGGTGACCGGCGCGCTGTTCGCCACCCGCAAGGCGGTGCTGGAGGCGGTGAACGGCTTCGACGAGAGCTTCGCCCTCGACTTCAACGACGTCGACCTGTGCTTCAAGCTGCGGATGCTCGGCTACCGCATCGTCTACACGCCGTTCGCCGAGATGGCGCACCACGAGAGCGCCTCCCGGCACACCAGCTTCGCCCCCGGCTCGCAGATCTCGCGCTTCCTGCGCCGCTGGCACGACGTGCTCACCGACGACCCCGCCTACAGCCCGCAGCTGCGCACCGACACCGATGTGGTCGCCCCTCGGGCCGATGCCGCCCGCTGGGTGACCGAGCGGCGGCCCGCCTGAGTCACAGCGCCTCGCCGCGCATCAGCCGGGGCCGGGTGCCCCGGGAGGCCGCGGCCTCTCCGATGAAGAAGCGCTTCAGGCTCGGCAGGCGGTCGACGATCCCGAGGCCGAGATCGCGGGCGAGCCGCAGTGGCAGGGCGTCGTTGGAGAACAGCCGGTTCAGCCCGTCGGTGGCCGCTGCCATGGCGAAGCTGTCGAACCGGCGGGCGCGCTCGTAGGCGCGCAGCACGTCCGGGCTGCCGGGATCGAGCCCGAGACGCAGGGCCCCGGTCACCGCCTCGGCCAGCGCCGCGGCGTCGGCCAAGCCGAGATTGAGGCCCTGCCCGGCAATCGGGTGGATGACGTGCGCCGAATCCCCCAGCAGCGCCAGCCGCTCCGCCCGGAACGCCCGTGCGATGCCGAAGGCCAGCGGATGCCGGCTCGGGCCGTGCTCCAGGGCAAGGTTGCCGAGATCCAGGGTGAACCGGCGCTCGATCTCGGCCAGCACCTCGTCGGGCTCGCCCGAGAGCAGCGCGTCGGCCTCGTCGGCCCGCTCGGTCCAGACGATCGAGGAGCGGTGGCCAAGCGACCCGCCGTCCCGCAGGGGCAGGATCGCGAAGGGGCCGGCGGGCAGGAAGTGCTCGAAGGCACGGCCCTGGTGCGGGCGGGCATGCCCGACCGTGGCGACGATCCCGACCTGCGGATAGGACCAGCCGACCCAGCCGATCCGCGCCGCCTCGCGCAGCCGCGAGCGCGCCCCGTCGGCGGCCACCAGCAGGTCGGCCTTGCGGGTCGCGCCCGTGGTCAGCTCCGCCCGGATCGCCGCGCCCTCCGGCACCGCCCGCACCACGCCCCCGGTGACGATCTCGACCCCTGCGTTCCGGCAGGCCTCGGACAGCGTCCGCGCCAGGGGCTCGGCCTCGACCATGTGGGCGAAGGGCTCGCCCACCGCCCGGTCGGGCTGGTCCTCCTCTTCCCGCCCGAAGGTCAGGAAGACCGGCCGCACCGGGTCGGCGATTCGGCTGTCGCTGATGACCATCTCGGCGATCGGCTCGGCGGCGGCCGCGATCCCGTCCCACAGCCCGAGCTGCGTCAGCATCCGCCGTCCGCCCGCCGCCAGCGCATAGGCGCGCCCGCGATGCCGGGCGGGATCGGCGCCGTGGGGATCGATCACGGTCACGGCGAGCGCCGGCCCGTGGGCCTGCTTGAGCGCGAAGGCCAGGGCGAGGCTGGCAAGGCCGCCGCCGGCGATCAGGAGGCTGCGGCTGCCGGGGCGGGGCGTCTGGGCCGTCATCGTCACGGATCTCCGATCTGGGGGCCGAGCGCGTGGATCGCTCCGCCCGAAAGGCCTATGTCGCGTTTGGACGACGAACGGAAACCCCGCGACTCATGACTGACGCCACCACCGACGCGATGACCGACGCGGTCGCCGAGCTCATCGCCATCCTCGACCTCGAACGCCTCGAGGTCGACCTGTTCCGCGGCCAGAACCCCAAGACCGGCTGGCGCCGGGTTTTCGGCGGCCAGGTGGTGGCCCAGGCCCTGGTGGCCGCCACCCGCACGGTGCCGGACGACCGGCCGGCCCATTCGCTCCACGCCTATTTCATGCTCCCGGGCGATCCCCGCGCGCCGATCGTCTACGAAGTCGAGCGCATCCGCGACGGCCGCAGCTTCACCACGCGGCGGGTCAAGGCGATCCAGCACGGCCGGGCGATCTTCGCCACCACGATCTCCTACCAGGTTTCCGAGGGCGGGTTCGAGCACCAGCCCGGCATGCCGGCCGTGGCCGGGCCGGACGGCCTCCTCGACGGCAAGGCGCTGGCGGCCTCCGGCGTTACCGGCATGCCCGAGGCGGTCGCCGCCTATTTCGGCCGCGAACGCCCGATCGAGCTGCGCCCGGTCGACCTCGACCGCTACATCGCCCGCCGCAAGGACGGGGCGCCGCCGGAGCCGATGTTCAATGTTTGGCTGCGGGCGGCCTCGGCCCTGCCGGACGATCCGGCCCTGCACCGCGCGGTACTGGCCTACGCGTCCGACATGACCCTGCTCGACGTATCGCTCATCCCGCATGCCAGCTCGGTCTTCGATCCGAACATCCAAGCGGCCAGCCTTGACCACGCCCTCTGGTTCCACCGCCCGGTCCGGGTCGACGACTGGCTGCTCTACGCCCAGGACAGCCCGGCCGCCGGCGGTGCCCGCGGCTTCGCCCGCGGCCAGATCTTCGACCGCGCCGGCAACCTCGTCGCCTCGGTGGCACAGGAGGGCCTGATTCGGCCGCACGGGGCCTGAAGTCACGGCGCTAAACGGCTCCTCCTCCGATCCGCGCGGCGCTGGCGGCAGGCTGACTCGCACCGTCATCCCGGGGCGCTGAAGGCGAGCCCTGGATCCAGAGCCGCCGACGATGCCGAGGCAAGCACCACCTGCGGTTCTGGATTCCGGGCTCCACTTCGCGGCCCCGCAATGACGGGGTGGGAACAGAATGCGATAGAATTCCCTCAGACTCCGCGGTCGACGATTTCCCAATCACACGCGGATTAGATTGCCTTCTCCGACGTGTGTTGCAGAATTGCACCGATGCGGAATGCCCATTTTCCAGACGTTTGCGCGCTTTCTGGGCGCCTACTCCGCGCGGCTTGCCCAAGGCTTCGCCCGATCCGGCTATTTCCTGGGCATAACGGGCCCTGCGCAAAAAGTTCCCGGTTCCGAAGGGGTGGCATAGTCCTTGAATAGCCCCGCTCAACCGCGGGCCAGCCCGGCTCGGCGCACGGCCCGGATGGGACCGCTGCGCGGACCAGGCGACGGCATCGGTTCCCAGGGACTCGGTAAGGGGGCGCCGCCCATGAAGATCGTGATGGCCATCATCAAGCCGTTCAAGCTGGAGGAGGTGCGCGACGCGCTCACCGGCATCGGCGTCCACGGGCTGACGGTGACGGAAGTGAAGGGCTATGGCCGCCAGAAGGGCCACACCGAGATCTACCGGGGCGCGGAATACGCGGTGAGCTTCCTGCCCAAGCTCAAGATCGAGGTCGCGGTCGCCTCCGACCTGACCGCCAGCGTCATCGACGCCATCGCGGGTGCGGCGCGCACCGGCCAGATCGGCGACGGCAAGATCTTCGTGCTGCCCCTCGAGAAGGCGGTGCGCATCCGGACCGGCGAGACTGACGCCGACGCCCTCTGAGCCGGCCCGCCGACAGCTTCAACCTTTACGCAACGCGCAACGAATCGTGACCGGAGCCACCTGTCCATGAAAGTCCGTAATGCCCTGATGCTCGGCTTGGGAGGCGCGGCGCTCGCCGCCCTCCTGATCGAGCCGTCCCTAGCGCAGACCCCGGCGCCGGAAGCCGCCTCTGCGGCGCCGGCCGCCACGGCCGTGCCGCTGCCCAACAAGGGCGATACCGCCTGGATGCTGATCTCCTCGGCGCTGGTGCTGATGATGAGCGTGCCGGGCCTAGCCCTGTTCTACGGCGGCCTCGTGCGCACCAAAAACATGCTCTCGGTCCTGACCCAGGTCTTCGCGATCGTCTCGATCGTCGGCCTGCTCTGGGTGTTCTACGGCTACAGCCTCGCCTTCACCAATGGCGGCGGCCTCAACGACTTCGTGGGCGGCTTCTCGAAGGCCTTCCTGAAGGGCATCGACGCCAACTCCACCGTGGCGACTTTTTCCAACGGCGTCGTGATCCCCGAATACGTCTATCTGTGCTTCCAGATGACCTTCGCGATGATCACCCCGGCCCTGATCGTCGGTGCCTTCGCCGAGCGGATGAAGTTCTCGGCGCTCGTGGTGTTCACGATCCTCTGGGTCACGCTGATCTATTTCCCGATGGCCCACATGGTCTGGTACTGGGGCGGCCCGGATGCGGTCGGCAACGCCGCCAAGGCGCTGGCTGCTGCCACCGACGACGCCTCGAAGGCGACCGCCCAGGCGGCCCTGGACGCCGTCAACAAGGATGCGGGCTTCCTCTTCCAGAAGGGCGCCCTCGACTTCGCCGGCGGCACCGTGGTGCACATCAACGCGGGCATCGCCGGCTTCGTCGGCTGCCTGATCATGGGCAAGCGCATCGGCTACGGCCGCGACCTGCTCGCCCCGCACTCGCTGACCATGACCATGATCGGCGCCTCGCTGCTGTGGGTCGGCTGGTTCGGCTTCAACGCCGGCTCGAACCTCGAGGCCAACGGCACCGCCGCGCTGGCGATGCTCAACACCTTCGTGGCGACCTGCGCCGCCGCGGTGGCCTGGCTGTTCGCCGAGTGGGCGCTTAAGGGCAAGCCGTCGCTGCTCGGCATGCTCTCCGGCGCGGTGGCCGGCCTCGTGGCCGTCACCCCGGCCTCCGGCTTCGCCGGCCCGATGGGCTCGATCGTGCTCGGCCTGGTGGCCGGCGTGGTCTGCTTCGTGATGTGCTCCTCCGTGAAGAATGCGCTCGGCTACGACGACTCGCTCGACGTGTTCGGCGTGCACTGCGTCGGCGGCATCCTGGGCGCCCTGGCGACCGGCATACTGGTCGACCCGAATCTCGGCGGCGTCGGCATCCCCGACTACACCTCCAAGCCGGGCGAGCTGGCCGTGGGCGCCTACGACATGATGAGCCAGCTCATCGTCCAGGCGGAAGCGGTCGGCCTGACCCTGCTGTGGTCGGGCATCGGCTCGGCAATCCTCTACAAGCTCGTCGACCTGACGATCGGTCTGCGGGTGACGCAGGAAGAGGAGCGCGAGGGCCTCGACATCGCCGATCACGGCGAACGCGCCTACAACTACTGAGAGCGACCGGCGCGGCCCCACGGGGCCGCGTCGCGGACATGGAAAACCCCGGCTCCGTGCGGGCCGGGGTTTTTTGTTTTTCCGTCACACCGTCATTGCGAGCGGAGCGGAGCAACCCAGGGACACGCCACATCCGGGGATCGTGCGCAGCACTGGGTTGCTTCGCTGCGCTCGCAACGACGGGAGCGCTGCGTTTATCCCGAGGGATCTTTCGATCGCTCCCGCTCATCCTGAAGCGATACAGCGCGGGCCTCGAAGAAGACCTCCTTCGAAGCGCGCCTGCGCCTCCACCTCAAAGTGCGGCGGTGGGGGCCGTGAAGCGCTACGCCGCCCGGACCAGCGCTGCCTTCTCCTCCGCGAACGCCCAGTCCAGCCACGGTGTCAGCGCCTCGAGATCGGCGGTCTCGACGGTGGCGCCGCACCAGATCCGCAGGCCCGCCGGGGCGTCGCGGTAGGCGCCGATGTCGAGGGCGACGCCCTCACGGTCGAGGCGCGCGACGATGCCCGAGGCCAGGTCCGCCACCGCCGCGTCGCCGCGGGCCAGCACGTCCGGGTCGGCAATCACGAGGCACACGCCGGTGTTCGAGTAGGTCGCGGGGTCGACCGCCAGCGGCGCGATCCACGGGGTCCGGGCGACCCAGTCGTAGATCACGCGGGCGTTAGCGTCGGCCCGGGCGTGGAGCGCCGGCAGGCCGCCGATCCGCACCGCCCAGTCCAGGGTGTCGAGGTAATCCTCCACGGCGAGCATCGAGGGCGTGTTGATCGTGTCGCCTTTGAAGATGCCCTCGATCAGCTTGCCGTCCTTGGTGAGCCGGAACACCTTCGGTAGCGGCCAGGCCGGGAGGTGGCTCTCCAGCCGCTCGACCGCCCGGGGCGAGAGCACCAGCATCCCGTGCGCCGCCTCGCCGCCCATTACCTTCTGCCAGGAGAAGGTGACGACATCGAGCTTGTCCCAGGGCAGCGGCTGCGCGAAGGCCGCCGAGGTGGCGTCGCAGATCGTCAGGCCGGCGCGGTCGGCGGCGATCCAGTCGCCGTCGGGCACCTTCACCCCGGCGGCGGTGCCGTTCCAGGTGAAGACCACGTCGCTGTTCCGGGTGTCGACCGCCGCGAGGTCCGGCAGCACGCCGTAGGGCGTCTGGTGGATCCTGGGCGCGATCTTGAGCTGCTTGAGCGCGTCGGTGACCCATTCCTTGCCGAACGCCTCCCAGGCGGCGACCTCCACGGGCCGCGGCCCGAGCAGGGTCCACATCGCCATCTCGACGGCGCCGGTGTCGGAGGCCGGCACGATGCCGATCCGGTACGCGTCGGGCACCTGCAGCACGGACCGCGTCAGGTCGATCGCCCGGCCGAGCTTGGCCTTGCCGATCGCGGAGCGGTGCGACCGGCCGAGCGCGGCGTCGGCCAGGGCCGACGGCGTCCAGCCCGGACGCTTGGCGCAGGGGCCGGACGAGAAATGGGGAACGCGCGGGCGCCTGTCGGGTCGGCTCATCGTCGGATCCATCCTTGCAGATGGGCGCTCCTCGACGGGGAGGAGTGTCCCGGGCCGGGGATGCGCCGAAACCCGCTGGCTGGCAAGACAATGCGAAGAGCCTGTGACGGGCCGCGCCCGGGGCGGGACAGATCCGCCGAAAGGACGGAACAGTCGATTAAGCCTACGCGGCTAGTTTCGACGGCGTGCCGAGTTGCGTTCGAGGTACGCCGATGTCTGTCGACAGCGCCGCATTCGTGGCGATCTGGTTCCTGTTGCTTGCCGTGATCCTGGCCGCGGCCTCCCGCACCCGCTTTCCCGGACGCCTCGACCGTCCGATCCCGCAGCCGCTGCGGCTCGATCCGGTGGATTACGATGTCGACGGGCCGGTGATCGACCTGGAGCCGGCCTGAAGGTCGGGCCGCCGCTCGGCGGTGATGCGCTCGGCCTCCGCCCGCCGCCACCGGGCGATCGCCCCGTGATTGCCGCCCGACAGCACCTCCGGGATCGCCCGCCCCTCCCAGTCCCGCGGCCTGGTGTAGTGCGGATATTCGAGGAGCCCGCCTTCGAAACTCTCCTCGATTCCCGATTCCGCCTTGCCCATCACCCCGGGCAGGAGCCGGATGCAGGCATCGAGCACCACCAGGGCGGCGATCTCGCCGCCGGAGAGCACGTAATCGCCGATCGAGACCTCTTCCAGGCCGCGGCCGGCGATGACCCGCTCGTCCACCCCCTCGAACCGGCCGCAGACGATCAGCGCCCCCGGCCCGGCGGCGAGTTCCCGCACCCGCGCCTGGCTCAGCGGCTTTCCGCGCGGCGACATCACCAGCCGCGGACGCGGGTCGTCCGGCCCGGCGGCGGCGTCGATGGCGGCGGCGAGCACGTCGCAGCGCAGCACCATCCCGGCCCCGCCGCCGGCCGGCGTGTCGTCCACCGCCCGGTGGCGGCCGAGCCCATGCTCGCGGATGTTGCGGGCCTGCAGGCTCCAGTCGCCCCGGGCGAGGGCGTCGCCCGACAGGGACACGCCGAGCGGCCCCGGGAACATCTCCGGGTAGAGGGTGAGAATCGTGGCCCGCCAGGGCGTTTCCGCGCGCGTCATGGCGCTTGATCGCGCGCGGGGTGCGGCACGGTCAACGGCCTGGGCACCGTTCGGCCCCGCGGCGGGTTGTCGGCGATGATCCGGCACATCCTCCTCCTCACCGCCCTGCTGGCGGGACCGGCCCTCGCGGCGGGGCCGCTGGCGCCTCCGGGCGCGCCCGCAAGCGCATTCCCGAAGCCCGACCGACCGGTGGCCGAGATCGTGGCGCCGCAATGGTCCTCGGAGGCCGAGCGGGACAAGGCCGGCGAGTTCGACGCGGTCGCCCGCGGGATGGGCATCGCTCCGGGCGAGACCGTGGCCGATATCGGCGCCGGCAGCGGCTACTACGTGACCCGTCTGAGCCCGCGGGTCGGGCCCGGCGGCAAGGTGCTGGCCGAGGACGTCACCCCTGCCTACTTGGCGAGCCTGGAGCGGCGGGTGAAGGGGCTCGACAACGTCACCGTGGTGCGCGGCGAGGCCCACGACCCGCGCCTGCCCGCGGCCTCCGTCGATGCCGCCATCCTCGTGCACATGTATCACGAGATCGCCCAGCCCTTCGGCCTGTTGCACAACCTCGCCCCGGCGATGCGGCCCGGCGGTCGGGTCGGCATCGTCGATGCCGACGACATCCCGTCGCGGCACGGCACCCCGCCGGCGCTCCTGCGCTGCGAGCTTGCCGCCGCGGGTTACCGCGAGACCGGCTTCCATCCGCTGAAGGGCGGTGCCTATCTGGCGGTGTTCGCGGCCCCCGCCCCGGAGGACCGCCCGCGCCCTGAGGCGATCCGCCCCTGCCGGGATACCGCGACGGCCCGCTGAACGGTTCGGCGCGCTCAGGGCGCGCCGCCGGTGCTCGGCTGCACCGTGTCCAGATGGGCCGCGAAACCGGTAAGGTGTGGAGCGAGATCCGGGCGCAACGCCATGGACGGGATCGCGTAATCGCCGCCGTTCTGCCGCCGGAACGGGATGGGGGCCGTGCTGAACAGGGTGCGCATCCGCGCCCGCAGGCCCTCCGCCGTGGCCGCGAATCCGCTCTCGGTCAGGCCGTCGGCCCGGTAGACGACAAACGGCGGCAGCACGGCGTAGCCCGGGTAGAACAGCACCCCGTGGTGGATCGGAAAGAGCAGGTCGTCGATCGGCCCGTTGATCCCCCGGGGGCCGTAATGCGTCTCCCAGCCGCCGGCCGTCACCACCAGCATCGCGCGCTTGCCGGCGAGCGTGCCCTCGCCGTAGCGGTCGCCCCAGCGGGTCTCGTTATGCGCGCCGACGCCGTAGGCGAACCCGTAGGCGTAGACCCGGTCGACCCAGCCTTTCAGGATCGCGGGCATGGAGAACCACCACAGGGGGAACGCCAGGATCAGCGCGTCCGCCCAGAGCAGCTTGGCCTGTTCGGCGGTGACGTCGTCGGTCAGGGTCCCGGTGGTGAAGGCCGCGCTGGACGCAGCCGGGACGCGCAGGCGCGCCGCTTCCGGCAGGTCCGGGAAATCGGTCCGATCGACGGCACTCTTCCAGCCTGCGGCGTAGAGGTCGGTGACGCGGATCTCGTGTCCGTCCGCTGCCAATTGCTCCACCGCCACGCCGCGCAACGCGTTCGTCAGCGAGGCCGGATCGGGATGGGCTGAGACGACAAGGATCTTCATGGTGCGGGCTCACGGGGGAGGGAGCCGCGAAGCTAGGCGACCGCCGATCCATCCGGTAGACGGCAGGGCGGGATAGGATTGTTCCGCGGTATGGATAGATTGGACGTCACGCTGGAGCGGATGCGCAGCTTCGTTCGCGTGGTCGAGCGCGGCAGCCTGTCCGCGGTGGCGCGGGAGGAGGGCGTCGGGCAATCGACCGTCAGCCGGCACGTGGCCGAACTCGAGGCCGCCCTCGGGGCGAGCCTGCTGAACCGGACCACGCGGCGCCTCACCCTGACCGACGAAGGACGGCGCTTCCACGCAGAGGCGCGCACCATCCTACGGCTGGTGGACGAGGCGACGGACGGAATCCGGAACGCCGGTGGTGGTCTCACCGGTACCGTGCGCGTGTCCTGCACGGCCGCGTTGGGCGTGCGCCATGTCTGCCGGGCGCTGTTCGCGTTCCAGGATCGCTATCCGGGGATCAGCATCGATCTCAGCCTGACCGATGAGCGGATCGACCTCGTGCGCGAGGCGACGGATGTCGCGATCCGATTGGGGCCGTTGGCGGAGAGCAGCCTGCAGCGCAAGGCCATCGGTCGCTCCCGCCGGATCCTCGTGGCGTCGCGGGGCTATCTCGCGGATCACGGCCGGCCGCAGCATCCGGCCGACCTGTCGCGGCATCGGGCGATCCGCATGAGCAACGTCGCCGGCAGCGATACGCTGTGCCTGCACGGGCCGGACGGCACCACGGCTCGCATTCCCGTAGGCGGCCGCCTGCTGGTCGATCACGGCCTGGCCGCGCGCGAAGCCCTGGCGGAGGGGCGCGGGATCGCGGCCGCCCATGTCTGGCTGGTCGACGATCTCTTGGCGGCGGGCGCGATCGAACAGGTCCTGGCGGACTACGCGCCCGAGCCCGTCCCGCTCTCGATCCTGGTCGTGCCCGGCCGCATCCGCATCAAGCGCGTCCGCCTGGTGGTCGACGCCCTGGCGGCCGCTTTGGCCGAGCTACCCGGCCTCGACAGACCGTGAGCCCGCGGGTCACGCCCGGATCGGAACGCGGATGTCAGTCCGGCTCGTCGGCGGGCTTCTCGCCCACCGGCGCGAAGAAGTCGTCCGGCAGCACCACGGTCACCCGCCGCTGCGGCAGATCCAGCACCGGCACGAACGCCTTGGTGAACGGCAGGAGCGCGGTGGCGCCACCCGCGGCGGGACGGAGTTCGAGCAGGTCGCCGCCGCCGTAATTCGGAACCGCGACGATTGTGCCGACGACGGTCCCGGCCTCGTCCAAAGCAGTGGCGCCGACCAAGTCGGCGGCGTAGACCTCGTCGTCATCCTCGGGCTCCGCCAAGCGGTCACGGGGGATGAACAGGGCGACCCGGTTGAGTGCCTCGGCGGCGTTGCGCCCGGTGATATCCGTCACCCGGGCGATCAGCATGTCGGGGGACGAGCCGGGGGCGGTGCGTACCCCGGACAAGGTCAGCGTACGCCCGTCCGAGGTTAGAAGCGGACCGTAGCCGGCGATCGCCAACGGATCCCCGGTGTAGGATTTGAGTCGAATCTCACCGTTAAGCCCGTGCGCGCGCCCGAATTCGCCCAGGAGGACGAGATTCGGGTCGGGTGGCACGGGCGGAGCCGCCGGCTTGGGAGCCGGCGCCTTGGGCGAGGTCGCGGCCTCGGGCGCGATGGCACCGACGGCCGTGCCGGCGCGGCCGCGGCGACCGCCGTCGCGGGAGAATGAACCTGCGGGGCGGCGCGCCATGGCCGAGCCGCCTTACGCGGCGGCGTCCTCGGCGGGCGCTGCGGCCTTCTCGGCGCGCTTGGTGGCGCGCTCCTTGGCCTTCTCGCCCGGCTCGGCCTTCTGCGGGTTGTTGCGCGTCGGGCGCTTGGCCAGGCCGGCCTGATCGAGGAAGCGCAGGACGCGGTCGGTCGGCTGCGCGCCCTTGGCGAGCCAGCCCTGGATCTTCTCGGCATCGAGCTGGATCCGGGCCGGATCGTCCTTGGCCTTCATCGGATCGTAGGCGCCGACCTTGTCGATGAAGCGGCCATCGCGGGGGGCGCGGGCGTCGGCGACGACGATGCGGTAGTACGGACGCTTCTTGGCGCCACCGCGCGTGAGACGGATCTTCAGGGCCATTGTCTTAGGACTTTCTCTCGTTGTCGATCGCCGACTCGTGCGTCGCCGCGATCGTCTGGTGGTGCCGGATGACTTCCTTGACCACGAAGGCCAGGAACTTCTCGGCGAAATCGGGGTCGAGCTTGGCCTCGACCGCGAGCTTGCGGAGCCGGGCGACCTGGCGGGCCTCCCGGTCCGGATCGGAAGGGGGAATCCCCTTTCGGGCCTTGAGCTCGCCGACCCGCTGCGTGCAGCGGAAGCGCTCGGCGAGCAGGTGGATCAGCGCCGCATCGAAATTGTCGATGCTGTCGCGCAGGCGGGCGAGTTCGGGATCGACCGCTTGGGCCGCCAGCACGCTCATTTCTTCTTCCCCGGCATGAAGCCACCGAGACCGGGCAGCTTCGGGCCGCCGAGGCCAGGAAGCCCCGGCATCTTCGGCATCCCGCCCAGTCCGCCCCCGCCGAGGCCCGGCGGCATCGGCGGCAGCTTGCCGCCGAACTGCTTCTCGATCTGCGCGATCTGCTCAGGTGTCGGCTCGGGCATGCCGGGCGGAAGGCCGGGCATGCCGCCGCCCATTCCACCACCCATGCCGCCGCCGAGCCCGAACATCGAGCCGAGCGCCTGGCCGATGCCGCGCTTGCCGGAGCCCATCGCCTTCATCATGTCGGCCATGGTCCGGTGCATCTTCAGGAGCTTGTTGATCTCCGAGACGTCGACCCCCGAGCCCGCCGCGATGCGCTTTTTGCGGGAATTCTTTAGCAGGTCCGGGTTCTTGCGCTCCTGCGGGGTCATCGACGAGATGATCGCCCGCTGACGCTTGAACATCTTCTCGTCGAGGTTGGCGCCCTCGACCTGCTTCTTGATGGCGCCCATGCCGGGCAGCATGCCCATCAGGCCGCCGATGCCGCCCATCTTCTCCATCTGGGCGAGCTGCATGGACAAGTCCTCCAGATCGAACTTGCCCTTGCGCATCTTCTCCGCGGTGCGGAGCGCCTGCTCATGGTCGATGGTCTCGGCGGCCTTCTCGACCAAGGAGACGATGTCGCCCATGCCGAGGATGCGGTTGGCGACGCGGGCCGGGTGGAACTCCTCCAGCGCGTCGACCTTCTCGCCAGTGCCGACGAGCTTGATCGGCTTGCCGGTGACGGCACGCATCGAGAGCGCCGCACCGCCACGGGAATCGCCGTCCATGCGGGTGAGCACGATGCCGGAGACGCCGAGCCGCTCGTCGAAGGCGCGGGCGGTGTTGACGGCGTCCTGGCCGGTCAACGCGTCGGCGACCAGCAGCACCTCGTGGGGCCGGGTCGCGGCCTTCACCTCGGCCGCCTCGACCATCAGCGCCTCGTCGACCGTGGTGCGGCCGGCGGTGTCGAGCATCACCACGTCGAAGCCGCCGAGCCGGGCCGCCTCCATGGCGCGCTTGGCGATCTGCACCGCCGACTGGCCGGCCACGATCGGCAGGCTTTCGACGCCGACCTGCTTAGCCAGCACCGCGAGCTGCTCCATGGCGGCCGGGCGGCGGGTGTCGAGCGAGGCGAGCAGCACCTTCCGCCTCTCACGCTCCGACAGACGCCGGGCGATCTTAGCGGTGGTGGTAGTCTTGCCCGAGCCCTGGAGGCCGACCATCAGGATCGGCACCGGGGCGGGCGCATTGAGGTCGATCACCTCGGCATCCGTGCCGAGCATCGCCACCAACTCGTCGTTGACGATCTTGACGACCATCTGGCCGGGGGTGACCGACTTGAGCACGACGGCGCCGACCGCCTTCTCCTTCACCCGGTCGGTGAAGCCGCGCACGACCTCCAGGGCGACGTCGGCTTCCAGCAGGGCGCGGCGGACCTCGCGCATCGCCGCAGTGACGTCGGCTTCCGTCAGGGCGCCCCGGCGGGTGAGCCCCGAGAGGATACCGGAGAGACGGTCGGACAGGCCTTCGAACATGGTTTTGCGGACCCGCGCTTACTGCTCGAGGCCGGCGCGCTCGACGCGGCGCGCCTGGAGGGCGGCCTCGAAGCTGCGCACGGCGCTCGCGAATTTGTCCCGGCATTCCGGATTGCAGAAGCCGACGACGGCGCCGTTATAGAGCGTCAGCGAGTCGGCCGATATCGGCTTGCCCGACCAGGGGCAGGTCTCGTTGATCGCGTCCGCAATGTTCAATGCGGCTGGAGTCACGGCGTCTTGGGGCATGCGGAAGCCTCGACCGGCGGATTCCGGCGAAGCGGATCGACCCAACACAGATCGCGCCCGAGGGCGCGGACGCGCTGTCGGGCGTTGACCTCCGGCCTCGAGGACCGGTCGGCTTCGTGTCGTCGCGATCTGCTACGGATCGGAAGCGCGGGGGGTAGCGGCAGCGGCCGAAAAAGTCAATTTTCGGTGTCCTCGTCCGCGAACCACCCCAGGGTTGAGGCCGCCCATTAAGTTTTACGGATCGTTAAGCATGTTTGGTCTCTGATCCGGCAGCACCCGTTCAGGACGACCGCCGATGTCGGAACCCGCCCGCACCCTTCCGCCGCACGAGGCCGGCAGCCGCGCCGCCCCCGGTCCGCTGCGGGACTGGCTCGCGACGATGAAGACCCATAGCCCGGCCGAGCCGCGCGGCGACGAGCGGCCGCAGGAGGCCCAGCCCGATGCCAGGACGCCCCGGAGTGCCGAGGCGACCTGGTCACCCCGGCTCGTCTCCCCGCCGGACGGTCCCCGAGCGGCCTCGGAGGACGCGGATGTGTCCGAGCTGATGGCCGAGAACCTCATGCTCAAGGCCAAGCTGCGCCTGGAGGCCGACCGCCAGGACGAGCTGCAGGCGATCCTGGCGGAGGAGATCCGGACCCTGCGCGAGCATATCCGCGAGGAGATCGGCTCGATCGAGGATCTGCGCGCCGAGCAGGAGGAGGTCCGCGCCGAGCGCGAGGAGTTCCGGAGCGAGCGCGAGCGGTTCCGCCAGGAGCGCGAGCATATGCGGATCGAGCGCGACCGGGCCGTCGCCGAGCGCGACGCGCTGCGGGCCGAGCGCCACGCCATCGCGGCCGAGCGCGATGCCCTGCGCGAGGAGCGCGATTTGTGGCGCGCGCGGACCGAAGCGCTGGCGCAGCCGCTGTTCCAGTCGCCGAAGCGCTAATAATTCGGGTCCCGAAAAGCCGAAGGGCCACCCGTGAGGGTGGCCCTTCCATTGCCGAACCGTCATGTCCGGCGGAACTGTCCCGAAATCGGGGCTCTGACGCGTCTTAGAGCGACGCGCCGGAGGCGACGGTCCAGGTCCGGTAAGCCGAGACTGACGGCTGATGACAATGAGACACTGGATCACCTCCTTTCGTTCGTTGCGGGTGAAGCGAAGGTAGGTGGCTCACGGCCGCTTGTGAAGCCCCGCGGCTGCGCCCGTTTGTCCTCCCCGGGAAGGCGGCTTCCGCCTCTGGGCTGCCGGGCGTATGACGGGCGCACCGAGGCCAGCCCGAAAACCCTTGACCGCTCCCGTCACGTCCCTGCCGCGTCCCGCCGAGGATGCCGCCCTCGATCCCGAGGCCATGCGCCAGCCACTCGGCAACGCGTGGTACTGCGTCGGCCAGTCCCGCAGCCTCGGGCGCACGGGGCTTCGGGCCGTCGAGCTGAACGGCGAGCAGATCGTGCTGGGCCGCGCTCCCGACGGAACGCCGTTCGCCCTGCGCGACCGCTGTCCCCATCGCGGCATGGCTTTGTCCAAGGGCCGGTTCGACGGCGATACGCTGATGTGCCCGTTCCATGGCTGGCGCTTCGGCACGGATGGGCGCTGCCGCGACGTTCCGACCCTCTCCGAGCACGACGCCGCCGATTTCTCCCGCATCCAGGTGCAGCGCTTCCCGGTCCGCGAGAGCGCGGGGTTCCTCTGGGTGAACCCGCATCTCGGCCCCGCTTCCGGCGCGGTGCCCGCGGTGCCGGAGCTGGATTTCGAACCGGCGGGGTCGCTCGTCGTCGAGCTCGTGGTCGAGGCCTCCTACGACCTCACGACGTTGAGCCTGGTCGATCCCGGCCACGTCGCCTTCGTGCATGACAGCTGGTGGTTCCGCCCCTCGAAGCAGCTGCGCGAGAAGGTGAAGACCTTCCAGCCGGTGCCGCACGGCTTCGTCATGACGAGCCACGCCACCACGACCAGCTCGCCGGTCTACCGCCTGCTCGGCGGCGTGCCGGAGGTCGAGATCGAGTTCCGCCTGCCCGGCGTGCGGCTGGAGCGCATCCGCGCCGGCGCGAAGCGCGTGGCCAATTACACCTTCGCGACCCCGCTCACGCCGGATCGCACCCTGCTGACCAATGCCCTCTACTGGAGCATGCCGGCGCTGAACCTGCTCAAGCCCGTCGCCCGGCCGCTGATGCGGCAGTTCCTCACCCAGGACCAGCAGGTGCTCCAGCACGCCCAGGACGGCCTCGACCGCAAGCCGACCATGGTGCTGTTCGGCCAGGGCGATCTGCCCTCGCAATGGTATTTCCGGCTCAAGCGCGAGGCCCTGGAATCGGCCCGCGCCGGACGCCCGTTCGTGAACCCGCTGGAACAGCGTGAACTGCGCTGGCGCTCGTGATCTGTAGAGCAGATATAGATAACTATTCGTAGCGGTTAACGCATCATTAACTATAATTTGCGTACGGATATCGGCGAATTAGTATTCCTCGAGACGCCGCGCGCCGATGCCCCGCTACTTCATCGACCTCCATGACGGTTCCCAGCCAGTCCGCGACGAGGTCGGTTTCGACCTGCCGGATCTGCCGGCCGCACGCGCCAAGGTCACCCGGATCATGTCGGCGATCGCCCGCGACATGCTGCCCGACGTGGAGCGCCAGGACTACGTCGCCTGCGTGCGCGACACGGTCGGCAAGGTGGTGTTTCGTGCGCGCCTGTCGCTCGCGGCGGAAGCCGTCGAGTGACGCCGAGACGACCCTGAGGCTCCCCGTCGCGGCCGGGAGAGCTTGACCACGGCGCCGGGCCGGCCATCTCCCCTCTATGAAAAGGCGCAGCCTGCTCACGGTCGCGAGTGCGGCCACGGTGATGACGCTCGGCGGCGTCGGCTATGCCGCCCACCGCCGGGGCAAGAACCCGTATTATCGCGGTCCGAAATCCGACCATTTCGACGGGCTGCGGTTCTTCCTGCCGGACCAAGCCACCGACAAGTCCCTGCCGGACGTGCTGCGCTGGCAGGCCAAGCGTCAGCGCGAGCCCTGGCCCAAGAGCTACCCGAGCCCGTTCCCCGCCGACCGGCCGCCCGAGCGCAGCGGATCGCTGCGCGTCGTGCTGATCGGCCACGCGAGCTATCTCGTTCAGGTCGCCGGCCGCAACATCCTGATTGATCCGGTCTTCGCCAAGCGGGCCAGCCCGGTCCGCTTCGCCGGCCCGAAGCGGGTCAATCCGCCGGGGATCGCGTTCGGCGACCTGCCGCCGATCGATGCGGTCCTGATCACCCACAACCACTACGACCATCTCGACGGGCCGAGCCTCGCCCGGATCTGGCAGGCCCACCAGCCGCTGATTGTCGCGCCGCTCGGCAACGACACGATCCTGCGCAACTACGACGACACGATGCATGTCGAGACCCGCGATTGGGGCGAGTCGGTGGATCTCGGCGACGGCCTGGCCGTCCACCTGACCCCTGCCAATCACTGGTCCGCCCGCGGCGTGCAGGATCGGCGCATGGCTCTGTGGTGCGCTTTCGTGCTCACTGCGGCCCAAGGCGTCCATTACCATGTTGGCGATACCGGCTTCGGCGATGGTGGCCTCTTCCGTGACATTCGCGCCCGGTTCGGGGCGCCCCGGCTCGCGACCCTGCCGATCGGCGCCTACGAGCCGCGCTGGTTCATGCAGGCGCAGCACGTGAACCCGGCCGAGGCGGTCGAGGCCTTCGCGCTGCTCGGGGCCGATCAGGCGCTCGGCCACCATTGGGGCACGTTCCAGCTCACCGACGAGGGCATCGAGCGACCCGTAGAGGCGCTGACGGTGGCGCTGGAGGCGCAAGGCATCGCTCCCGAGCGGTTCCTGGCTCTGAGGCCCGGACAGGTCTGGGCGGGCTGAAGTCGGAATACCGGCGGCCGCGGCGTTGGGCACGATGCATGCAAGATGCCGTATGCAGCCTACGCGCGGTGCCTCTCGACGAAGGGGGCGGCGCTGACCGGCAGCGCGTCCCCTTCTGCCGAGAGACACGATGGACTCGATCAAGCCGACACGCCGCGCGCTCATGGCCGGGGGCGCGGCCCTGGCGACCCTGGGCACGTTCGGCCGGGCCGGCGCCCAGGGCGGAAGTGCCGGCAGCCTGACCTACGGCATCTCGATGACCGACCTGCCGCTCACCACCGGTCAGCCGGACCGGGGCGCCGGCGGCTACCAGTTCACCGGCCTGACCCTCTACGATCCCCTGGTCGCCTGGGATCTCGGCATCGCCGACCGGCCCGGCACGATGATCCCCGGCCTCGCCACGTCCTGGGAGGTCGACAAGGCGGATCCGAAGGTCTGGATCTTCCACCTGCGCGAAGGCGTGACATTCCATGACGGCTCGGCCTTTGATGCCGATGCGGTGATCTGGAACTTCGACAAGGTCCTCAACAAGGAGGCGCCGCATTTCGACCAGCGGCAGGCCGCCCAGGTCCGCCCGCGGCTGCCGGGCGTTGCGAGCTATCGAAAGCTCGACGCCAAGACCGTCCAGGTGACCACGAAGAATCCCGACAGCCTGTTCCCCTACCAGATGCTGTGGTTCCTAATCTCCTCGCCGGCGCAGTACGAGGCGGTCGGGCGCGACTGGGCGAAATTCGCGTTCCAGCCCTCCGGCACCGGCCCGTTCAAGATGGGTCAGCTGGTTCCCCGGGTCCGCCTCGAGCTCCTGCCGAATGCCACATACTGGAATCCGAAACGGGTGCCGAAGCTCGCCAAGCTGACGCTGACCTGCGTGCCCGAGGATCTCGCCCGGGTGAACGCGCTGCTCTCCGGCAATGTCGACCTGATCGAGGCGCCGGCCCCGGACGCGGTGCCCCGCCTGAAGGCGTCCGGCATCCGCGTCGTCGGCAACGACACCCCGCACGTCTGGAACTACCACCTGTCGATGCTGGAGGGCTCCCCCTGGCGGGACCTGCGCCTGCGCAAGGCTGCCAACCTCGCCATCGATCGCGAGGGCGTCGTCCAGCTTCTGGGCGGTCTCGCCCAGCCGGCCGCCGGTCAGATGCAGGCGTCGAGCCCGTGGTTCGGCAAGCCCAGTTTCCAGATCAAGACCGACGTCGAACAGGCGCGCAAGCTCGTGCAGGAGGCCGGCTTCTCGGTGCAGAACCCGGTGAAGGCGACGATCATGATCCCCACCGGCGGGACCGGGCAGATGCTGTCGCTGCCGATCAACGAATTCGTCCAGCAGAGCTGGGCCGAGATCGGCATCCAGGTCGAGTTCAAGACCGTGGAACTTGAAGTGGCCTACACGGCGTGGCGCCAGGGCGCCGCGGATCCGAGCCTCAAGGGAATCACCGCCGGCAACATCGCCTACGTCACCTCGGACCCGTTCTACGCGATCCTGCGCTTTTACGATTCGAAGCAGATCGCCCCGGGCGGCGTGAACTGGAGCCATTACCGCAACCCGGAGGTCGATGCGCTCTGCGACAAGGTGAAGGCGAGCCTGGATCCAGATGAGCAGAACAAGCTGCTCGCCCGCATCCATGAAATCATCGTCGATGACGCAGTGCAGGTCTGGGTGGTCCACGACACCAATCCCCACGCCTTGTCGCCGCGGGTGAAGGACTACGTGCAGGCTCAGCACTGGTTTCAGGATCTGTCGACGCTGGCCTGAGACCGCCTCAATCCATGCGGAGGCTCGGGAAGAGCCTGAGCGAATCAGGAACGATCGTCGCGAGACTGTGTTGGGACCCCAACGCACGAAGGAGTGTCCCATGAAGACCCTGCTCGCCGGCGCCGTCCTGGCCGCCTCCCTCGCGACCGTCGTCCCGGCCTCGGCCCAGCGCATCGAAATCGGACCCGACGGTCCCAGCGTCGACCTGCGCTCGCGCGGTCAGCGGGAACGCGACTTCCGGCGCGAGGAATATCGCCGGGATCGCGACCGGGCCGATGACGAGGACCGGATGTATCGCCGGCAGCGTTTCGAGGACGATCGCCCCGTGGTCCGTCGCGGCTACGGCTACTGAGTTATCCGGCTGACAGCCTTGTAGGGCACGATGATTTTGGAAGGGGTCGGCATTTGCCGGCCCCTTTTCTCATCGCGTCTGGCGGTGGAAGCTGCGCTGCACCGTCAAACTTCGCACTTGCAGCAACGCTGGCGCGCGACTAGGAAGATCGCGCATCACGTTTCGGGAGAATTTGGCAATGACCCTTCGTTTCATCAGTGGTTTCGCGGCGGTTGCGTTTGCCGTGTCCGGCCTTTCGGTCCCCGCCGCCCTGGCCAAGCCGGTGAGCGGAGCCAGCGCCGTGAAGATGATCGACACCGACAACGACGGCACCGTCGATCTCAAGGAAGTCGAAGCCGTGGCCTCCGCCACCTTCGATCGCTTGGAGAAGGATGCCGACGGCACCCTCGATGCCAAGGAGCTGAAGGGCCGCCTCAGCAAGGCCGGCCTGAAGCAGGCCGATCCGGACAACGACGGCACCATCGACAAGAACGAGTACCTCGCTGCCGTCGCCGACCGTTTCAAGGTCGCCGATCCGGATGGCGACGGCACCCTCGATGCCAAGGAGCTGAACTCCAAGGCCGGCAAGGCGCTGCTCGCCCTGATCAAGTAACGTTTCGCGGGCACACCCTGCCCGTACCGACGAACGACAACGCCCCCGTGGATGTATCCACGGGGGCGTTCTTGCGTTTCGGCCGCGAATATGAGGCCGATACGCAGAACTTACAGGCGCGTGCTTATCACCCTTCGGTTGTGGGCCTCGAATTATGAATGTTGTATTCGTTTGCATTGCGAAGAGGTCGGCCGTGCGACGGATAGGCAATAATCTACAGATGCGCGGAAGATGTGCAGGTTGGCGGTTGACGGATCGCAACCTGTAGGTGCAGTTTGGGGCCGGTTGGGGGGCCGGCAGCATGCAAAACGACACGCCAGAAGACGCGACGAGTCTGGAACTGCTCGCGGAAATGCGGGCGATGATCGACGCGGCGCGCGAGGCTATCGAGGTGTCGCAAGCCACGCGCGACCAGCCGGCCGAGGGTCTTGCGCCGGCTTCGGAACCCGAGCCCGTGGCGTATACGATCGATTCGTCGGACCTGCTCGGGGATATCAGCGACAACCTGCTTGTGGCCTATCAGCTGGCCAAGCACGACGGCGATCCGCTCACCGTGGCGCTGATCGAGAAGGTGCTGTTCCATGTCGGGCGCCGGCTGGCGCGGGGCATGTCGCCGGCCGATGCCGGCATTCCCTGCCACTAGAGCGCTCGGCCCCGAAGCGGACGCTGGCTCGGCGTCGGCGAGCCCGATCGCAGCGCGATCGGGAGCGGCGTCTGGACGTCGCCCCGAACGGTGGCGGTCAGCAGCCTCTGAGCGGCTCAGCTGCGCGCTGTCTCGATGCGGTCGAGGAAGGCGCGCAGGTAGCCGCCGGCCGCGTCGGCACGCTCAACGGCGAGGAGATGCGCCGCCCGGGGGAGCACGACGAGTTCTGCTTGGGCGATGCCGGCGCAGATCTCCTCCGCCATGGCGGGCGGCGTCGAAGGGTCGTCACGCCCGGCCATCACCAGGGTCTGAGCCGTGATCGCCGACAGGGCCGGGCGCAGATCCATGCGCCCGATCGCCTCGCAGCACACCGCGTAGCCCGCCCGGTCACAGGCGATGAAGCCTTCGCGCACCGCCTGGACGGTGTCGGGCGCACGCTGCGCGAAGGCCGGGGTGAACCAGCGCGCCAGGGTGGCGTCCACCAGAGCGCCGGTGCCCTGGCTCCGCGCCGTCGCGGCGCGCGCGTTCCAGGTCTGCGCAGTCGGGAGATGGGCCGCCGTCGCCATCAGGGTCACGCTCACGGCACGCTCGGGCTCGGCGCTCGCCAGCGCCTGTACGGTCATGCCGCCCAGCGAGAGGCCGACCAGATGGGCGCGGCCGATCCCGAGGGCGTCGAGCAGTCCCGCGAGGTCGCCCGCCAGATCCGCGATCTCGGTCGGCCGGTCGCTCGTTTCCGAGCCGCCATGGCCGCGTGTGTCGTAGCGCAGGGTCCGGAAGCGGCCGGTCAGGGCCGGCAGCACGGAGTCCCACATCTCCAGGGTGGCGCCCAGCGAGTTCGAGAAGGCCACGACGGGCGCGCCGTCCGGGCCTTCGAGAACGTAGCGGAGCTCGAGCCCCCGGACGGCGATCTGCGGCATCAAACGTCTCCGTGTTCGGCTATGCGCGTCATCCGCCCAGATAGGTCGCGCGTGCGCCTGATCAGCGCCCCCGCACGTTCCGGAGGCCGGCCTGCGTCACCCGGCGACGCGCCAGAACCATCGCGGCCGCAACTGCCCAGGCGGCGCAAGTCGGCGCCAGCCATTGCTGGAGGTTCGGCAGGGACCAGCCGTACAGGAATTCGGCGCCCAGATGTGCTTGGACCGCGTCCCAGCCGGCATGCTTGATGTCGTGCTCGCGCTGCCCGGCCTCGCGGCCGAAATAGTACGTCGAGACCACCAGCGCCGCGGTCGCCTCGGGGCGGGGTGTGCGCAACCCGATCATCGCGGCGGCGACGCCGGCGGTCTCGGGCAGGGCCGCGAGGGCGTGGCTTGTCGCCGGGTTGGCGATCATGAAGCCGAGGAGCGCGTCGAGCATCGGGCGAGGTTACACGATCCGCCGCCCGGCGTCGGCCGCGCATCCGAACGGCGGCCGCCGGGTTGATCTCCTGCAGACCGGAGCGGGACCATGGCCGAACCGTACACTCTCGAGCGTTTCGTCGCCGCGCAGGAGGGCGTCTACGAGCGGGCGCTGACCGAACTGCGCGCCGGGGAGAAGCGCAGCCACTGGATGTGGTTCATCTTCCCGCAGGTCGCCGGTCTGGGCTCCAGCCCGATGGCCCAGCGCTACGCGATCGGCTCCCTCGACGAGGCCAAGGCTTACCTCGCCCATCCCGTGCTCGGCGACCGCCTGCGCGCCTGCACGGCGGCCGTGAACGGCGTCACCGACCGCTCGGCGCACGCGATTTTCGGTTCGCCCGACGACGTGAAGTTCCGCTCCAGCATGACGCTGTTCACGCGCGCCGCGCCGGAGGAGCCGCTCTTCGCCGAGGCGCTGGCGCGGTATTTCGACGGCAAGCCCGATCCGCTGACCCTCGCCAAGCTCGGCGCGGGCTAGAGGGTCACCGTCCCCATAGGCCGACGCGCTCGGCCCGGGCCTGCTCCTCGGCGCCCAGCAGGTCCGGCGGGGCGTCTTCCGCTGCGCGGGCGCCGCCGGCCGTGAGGATCAGGGCGGCAAGGTCGTCGCCCTCGATCCGGCAGCGGGCCGTGGCCCCATCGGCGAGGCTGCAGACGACCTCCCGGCGGCGCAGGTAGTTCGCGAGCTGGCGGGCGAGATGGCCGCGCTCGCCGACGACGCCGAGCAGGCGCACGGTCCGCCCGCGCAGCGACAGGGTCCCGGTATCGATCACCTCGGGCACGCCCCGGATCTCCGCGGACGCGACCGGGGCCGGCGGGGCCGACGCGGCGGCCGGCGCCGGCTCGGCCCGTTCGGCCGAAGGGCGGGGCTTGCCCTTGGCCAGCTGCGCGGAGGCGCGCTGGACGAAATCGTGGAAGATGCCGGCAGGCATCTCGCCGCCGAACATCCGGTTCATGGGGCTGTCGTCGTCGTTGCCGATCCAGACCCCGACCACGAGGTCCGGGGTCATGCCGACGAACCAGGCATCGCGGAAATCCTGGCTGGTGCCGGTCTTGCCGCCGATGATCTGGCCCGGCACCCGCGCCGCCCGGCCGGTGCCGGATTCGACCACCGCCTGAAGCGAATCGAGCATCATCTGCCGCGGCTCCTGCGCCAAGGGGGCGGTCGGCGCCGGATCGGCCCGCACGTAGAGCGGCTGCGGGGCGGCGCCGCGGATCGCGTGAATGCCGAAGGCCTGGAGCGGGGCACGGCCCGAGAGCACTGAGCCGTAGGCGCGGGTGATCTCCAGGAGGCTCACGGCGCCGGAGCCGAGGACGAGGCTCGGCACGTTCGGCAGCTCGGATTGGATCCCGAGCTTGCGGGCGGTGGCGATCACCGCCGGGATGCCGACATCCTGCCCCAGCTGGGCCGCCACCGTGTTGATCGAGAGCGCGAAGGCGGTCCGCAGCGGCACCGGCCCGCGATAGCGCCCGTCGTCGTTCTCGGGCTCCCAGTCGCCGATCCGCACCGGGCGATCGTCCATCACGGTCTCGGGCGTGAGGCCCTGCTCGTAGGCCGTCAGGTAGACGAGAAGCTTGAACAGCGAGCCCGGCTGCCGCTTGGCCTGCACGGCGCGGTTGAACTGGCTGTCCTCGTAATCCCGGCCGCCGACCATCGCGAGGATCGCGCCGGCCTTCGACAGCACCACCATGGCCGCCTGGCCGACCTTGCGCTTGGTGCCGTCCTTGTCGAGGCGGCGGGCGACGACACCCTCGGCGAGGCTCTGCAGGTCGAGATTGAGGGTCGAGCGCACGGTCATGTCGCCGTCGGTGCCGGCCAGACGCTTCACGTCGCCGGCGATCATGTCGAGGAAGTAGTTGGTGCCGGGGGGCGCCTCGGGGGGCGACTTCAGGCTCACGCTCTGCTTGCGCGCGGCGTCGGCCTCTCCCTGCGTGATCGCGCCGGTCTCGACCATGGCCTGAAGCACCACGTCGGCCCGTTCCTTGGCGCCGCCGAGGTTGCGGGTCGGGGCGAGCTGCGAGGGCGCCCGCACCAGCCCGGCCAGCATGGCCGCCTCGGGCAGGGTCAGGGCCTTGGCGGGCTTGCCGAAATAGCGCCGCGCCGCCGCATCCGCCCCGTAGGCGCCAGCACCGAAATAGGCCGCGTCGAGATAGCCGAGCAGGATCTCGTCCTTGCTCATGGTCGACTCGACCCGCAATGCCAGGAACGCTTCCTGGACCTTGCGCCAGAGCGTCTTCTCCTGGTTGAGCGAGGTCAGGCGGACATATTGCTGCGTGATCGTCGAGCCGCCCTCGCGCACGCCGCCGCCCGCGACATTGCGCCAGGCGGCACGGCCGAGGCCGCGCAGGTCGATGCCCCAATGGCTGTAGAAGCGGCGATCCTCGATCGCCACGATCGCCTTGGCGAGGTTCGGCGGCAGATCGGCGGCGGTCAGCTTCTGGCCGCGGAAGCTGCCCCGGGTGGCGAAGACCCGCCCGTCATCGGCCTCGACGGTGATCGCCCGCTGTCCGGTATCGACGACAGCGCCCCCGAGCGGCGGCAGCGTCAGGAGGGCGGCCAGCAGGTAGATCGCCAGCGCCAGGACCGGCAGCAGGATCGCCGCACCAACGGCGAGCAGCACCGGCTTGCGGTTCAGGCGTGCGAAACGCGCGGAGGCGGGGGCAGGCGAGGCGCCAACGGGCCGTTCCGTCGCTTCCGGCCGCACGCGATCGCGCCGACGAGCGAGGCTCGCGGCGAGCCGGGCGAAGGCCGAATGCCCGAGCCGCAGGAGGCCGCGTCCACCGGCGGCGATCAGGATCCACAGGTGGCGGAACAGGTCGCGGGCGGCCCGCCCGGCCTCGCGAGCCGCCCTGCGCGGGTCCGACGTGTCCGCCCCAGGGTTCCGCGCGGGATCCGGGTCGGTCGGGGCGCGCTCCGGCGCGTCTGACGTCATCGCGATACGTGTTCCGGGACCGGCCGATCCGATCGACGGAGGGTTCTAAGCTGCATTCGCCTGCGAGTCCCACCGACAAAGCGATGAGGCCGGCCTGCCGGAGACGATCGCGCCCGAGCGTGTGACGCGCGCCACGCGGTCCGGTCTCGAACCGCGGGCGGGCGGCGGCTTACCACCCCGCTGCCGTGTGCCGGCTGCGCAGCTGGAAGGCCAGGATCAGCAGGAGCACGCCGAACGCGATCGTGTAGGCGCCGATCCACCAAGTGAGCACCAGGGCCGACATGCCCGGCTCCAGGGCCAGCGCGATGCCGAACAGGATCGAGACCAGACCGCCGAGTCCGAGCCACCAGCGTCCGTAATGGAGGTGCAGCCGGAAGGCGGCCGCGATCATCAGGCCGCCGGTCACGAGCGCCCAGGCGGCGAGCAGCAGCACGAACGCCCAGACAGCCGCGCCCGGGACGAGCACGGCGGCCACGGCCACGATGATGTCGACGAGGCCTTCGAGCAGCAGGAAGCCCCAGCGCTCGTGCCGCTGCGCGGCGCGTACGGCGCCGACGATCGCGAAGGCGCCGTCGACCAGGGTGTAGGCGGCGAACAGCAGCACGAGCGAGAGCACGAAGGCCCCGGGCGCCGCGAAGGCGACGATGCCGAACAGGATCGCGACGACGCCGCGCAGGGCGATGAGCCACCAGTTCCGGGCAAGCGCCGCGCTCATCGCATCGAGGCGCGCGCTGCCGGTGAGCGGGATGCCGGAGGGTGATGTCGCGGTCGAGCCGGAGCCTGAGCCCTGCGGGTTGGGTGTTTGGGTTTTGGTCATGGCGGAACTCCGAAACGCGCCGGGCCCGCCGGCCCGGTCAATCCGCCCGCAGAACGCTGCACTGCGACAAGCGTTCCTGAGGCCGGCCACGGGCCGGGTGGAACCTTGGTGCAATCCCTGACTTTTGCTGACCGAGGCGGGCACGCGTACAGCCCGGCTGCCGTGCGGCGGCCGGTCCATCCAGTGGTGATGAGACGCCATGTTTGACGAGCAGCGGCAGGCCGCCGAGCCCGCATCACGTCCGCTGTCGGTCGAGGGACCGCCCGAGGCGCCCCAGCGCGACATTCTGGATCTCGGCCGCGACGGCGCCCGCCGGAGCCGCGAGACCGCGCGCAAGCCCGACACACGAGACGACGATCCGGGTTCCTCCGACGCAGAGGGCCGGGACGACGATGCCCGAGAGGAGGACGAGCCCGAGGACGAGGAGCGGCGCCCGAACATTTTGCGGCGCCACCCCTGGGCCTTCCTGTTCGGAGGCCTCGCGGTGGTCGCACTGTGCGTCGGCGTGTTCTTCTACTGGCTCCTGTACATGCATCCCTATGAGAGCACCGACGACGCATTCGTCGATGCTCGCAGCATCGCGGTCCAGCCGAAGGTCGGCGGATATCTGGTCGAGGTTCCGGTCACCGACAACCAGCATGTCGAGGCCGAACAGATGCTGTTCCAGATCGATCAGCGCGACTACCGGATCGCTCTCGAGCAGGCGAAGGCTCAGGTCGCGGCCGACGAGGCGGCGATCACGAATATCGACGCCCAGATCCAGGCCCAGTACGCTAATATCGACGTGTCCAAGGCCCAGGTCGCCACCGCCGAGGCGGCCCTGAAGTTCGCCCAGGAGGATGCGGCCCGCTACAAAGACCTCGCGGAGCGGGGCTCAGGCTCGGTCCAGCAATCCCAGTCGGCGACCTCGACGCTGCAGCAGCGCCAGGCCTCGGTGCAGAGCGCGAATGCGAGCGTCGTCGCCGCGCAGAAGCAGATCGGCTCGCTCCAGGCCCAGAAGGCCTCGACCCAGGCGCAGATGGCCCGGGACAAGGCCCAGGTCGAGCAGGCCGAGTTGAATCTCGGCTACACGACGATCCGTGCGGTGCAGCCGGGGCGGGTCGTGCGGCTGACGGGCGGTATCGGGGCGCTGGCGCAGGCCGGGCAGAGCCTGTCGATGTTCGTGCCGGACGACATCTGGGTCACGGCGAACTACAAGGAGACGCAGATCGCCGACATGCGTCCCGGCCAGCCGGTGGACCTCGTCATCGATGCCTATCCGGGTCGCACGATCCACGGGACCGTGGCCTCCGTCCAGCCGGGTTCGGGCACCGCCTTCAGCCTGCTGCCGGCCCAGAATGCCACCGGCAACTACGTGAAGGTTACCCAGCGCATCCCGGTGAAGATTGTCGTGAAGGATTGGCCGACGGACGTCTCGATCGGCCCGGGCATGTCGGTCGTCCCCACCGTCACGGTGCGGTGACCGCGATGGCCGGGACCGGCCGGGCTTCCGCCGGCAAATCGTCCGCCGCCAAGGCGCCGGGCGGACACAATCCGTGGCTGATCGCATGCGTGGTGGCGCTGGCGACCTTCATGGAGGTGCTCGACACCACCATCGCCAACGTCGCCCTGCGCTACATCTCCGGTGGGCTCGCGGTCGGGCCCGACGAGGCGGCCTGGGTGGTGACGAGTTACCTCGTGGCCAACGCGATCACGCTGACGGCGTCCAGCTTCCTGGCCAAGCGCTACGGCCGCAAGGCGTTCTTCATGTGGTCGGTGGCGCTGTTTACCATCGCGTCGATCCTGTGCGGCTTCGCATGGAGCCTCGAGTCGCTGCTGCTGTTCCGGGTGCTGCAGGGGCTGGGCGGCGGCGGTATGGCCCCGCTGGCGCAATCGATCCTGGCCGATTCCTTCCCGCCCGAAAAGCGCGGCCAAGCCTTCGCGCTCTACGGTGTCGCCATCGTGGTCGCGCCGGTGATCGGCCCGACTTTGGGCGGCTGGCTCTCCGACAACGCCTCCTGGCACTGGTGCTTCCTGATCAACGGGCCGATCGGCGTGATCGCGCTCGGGCTGATGTACTGGCTGATCGAGGACAGCGACGCGGCCAAGAAGGAGCGCCGCGCCCTGGTGCGCAAGGGCATCCGGTTCGACATCGTCGGCTTCCTGCTGGTCGCCGTGTTCCTCGGCTCGTTGGAGGTCATTCTCGACGAGGGGCAGCGGAAGGACTGGTTCGGCACGTCGACCCTGATGAACGTCTCCGGCCTGCTGATGGTCGTCTCGTTCATCGCCATGATCCCCTGGCTCCTGACCCGGAAGAACCCGGCGGTGGACCTGCGCCTGATCGGCAATCGCCAGTTCGGCTCCTGCTTCCTGGTGATGATGTTCACCGGGGCGATCTTGATCGCCACCACGCAGTTCATCCCGCAGATCACGCAGGAATATTATGGCTACACCGCCACCCTGTCGGGCCTCGTGCTCGGCCCCGGGGGCATGGTCACGGTGGTGATGATGTTCCTCACCGGCCGCGTCTCGGCTTATGTGCAGCCGAAATGGCTGATCGCGGCCGGCATGACCATCGTGGCGCTGGGAATGTACGACCTGACCCGGCTCAACGGCACGACCACGTTCTCGTTCTTCGCGTGGTCGCGGGTCTATATCGGTATCGGCCTGCCGATGGTGTTCCTGTCGATCACCTCGGCCTCCTACGAGGGTCTGCGCAAGGACCAGACCGACCAAGCTTCGGCACTGATCAACGTCGCCCGCAACGTCGGCGGCTCGATGGGCGTGTCGCTCGCCCAGAACATGCTGGCCTATCGCAGCCAGTTCCACCAGAGCCGGCTCGTCGAGAGCGTCAACCCGGCCGCGCCCGCCTATCAGGAGACCATGCGGCAGGCGACGCAGTACTTCTCCGAGCACGGCTATACCGGTGTCGAGGCCCAGAGCCAGGCGACCGCCTGGATCGGCAGCGTGCTTCAGACGCAGGTGGCCTACTGGGCCTATATCGACGTGTTCTGGGTGATGGGCCTGGTCGCTGCCTGCGCGGTGCCCCTCGCGCTGAGCCTGAAATCGGTCAAGCTCGGCGGCGGTGCCCCGGCAGGCGGGCACTGACGCGGTTTGGCATCAGACGCCGTCCGGAGGCAGTGCCTCCGTCACCTCGACGCGACGGTTGTCCGGCGCCTGGTCAACCGCGTTGGACGCCGTCTCGGTCGGCGCGGGCAACTTGTCGGCAATGACCGCCCCGGTCACCGCGGCGACGCCCTGGTAGCGGGTCAGGCGGCGATCGATCATGTCGTCGATCCGCCCGTGCAACTCGGCCACCGTCAGGCTGCGGCGCTTGCCGCCGGTCTTGGCGGTGAACAGGCTGCGATTGGCGCGCGCCGCGCTGCGGAACTCGCGTCCGGCCACCTCGTCGGGCTTCTCGGAGGAGAGCGACAGGAAGCGCCCGGCGCTGGCGCTGCCCAGGAAATGAGCGAGATAGAGCTCCGTAGTGGTGAGCGCCCGCCCGACCTTCGCCTCGATCCGCTCGCGGTCGCGCTTGATCAACTCGGCCGCCATCAGGGCGGCCACGCGGGGGTCGTTGCGCAGGCCGAGCACGCGGGCTCGCATGGGGCCGGCGACGGTGATCGCGGAGCCGCGGCCCTTCACGGCGGCGGCCTCCTCGGCCAGGCCGTACCGGGCGCCGTAATCGCGGATCATCTCCAGCCAGGTGCGGGTGACGAACTGGAACAGGCCCTGCGCCGAGGAGGTCCCGGCCTTGGCATCCGTGTCGAAGCTCGATTCCTTGTCGGCCAGAGCCATCATGTAAACCGGGTCGACACCGGCCTCGTCGGAGGCCTTCACGATCGTGTCGACCACTTTGCGCGGCACGCTGCGCTCGCCGAACCGCACCGCATCCTCACCCTGCTCCTGGGTCACCCGCGGCAGGGTCGCGAGATCGTCCTGAATGAGCGCGGTGGTCGCGGGCTCCTGGTCCTCGACCGGCAGTCCGGTCCAGGCGTCCGGGCTCTCCGCCGGGGGCGTGTCCGTGAAACCGGCCCGCAGGCCTTGCTCGGAGCCGCCGGCCTGCATCCAGCCGGATTCGCTGTCGGCGGCGAGCGCCCGGGCGGCGCGCGGGCTGGTGTCGATCCGGTCATGGGCTTGCGCGGACGGCGCGAAGACGGCCGGCGCGAAGGCCGCCTGCGGCAGACCGAACCCGGCGATGACGCCCAGGGCCAGGGTCCCGGTGAGGCGGCGCAGGCCAGTGCGGCCCATGCGGCGAAGTGACCGGCGCCCGTTCCCGCGTCCGGCCCGCGGCAGCCACGCCACGGTTTCAGTCTCACAAAGGCTCGCGCAGGGCACGAGTCGGCTCACGTCGTCGGCGCAATACGCCGGCTCCGGGAAAACCCCCATCACTGGTCCTTCTCTAGATTGTCCCTTGCGGCGGCCCGGCGTCTGGCGGCCGGGTTCTCTCAGACGGCGGCCCTATCGGCACTGGCCGTGACCAGAATGGGACGGCCCCGTGATTCAACCGTGGCACGGTCAACGAAGGGTTAACCCTGCTTTTTGAGGCCGCGTTAACGCCG
Source organism: Methylobacterium sp. ARG-1 (assembly GCF_001262595.1). NCBI lineage: Bacteria > Pseudomonadati > Pseudomonadota > Alphaproteobacteria > Hyphomicrobiales > Methylobacteriaceae > Methylobacterium > Methylobacterium sp. ARG-1. The sequence continues at coordinate 48,629 of NZ_LHCD01000022.1, read as the reverse complement.
TGATCCGGCCGCGCTTCACGTCGGTTGGGCGCAAAGTTGTCGCATTCGACTTGGAACGGGCCACGGTTGAGCCAGTTAGATATCGCCCCGGGGGGGTCGACTACTCTTTCCCCAGACGCGACGCGCGTCCCCACAAGGACAGTATTTTCTGATGAGCATGCAGACCGGTCGCCGCGTCGGCGTCGCGTTCGTTGGCATGGGTGGCGCTGTCGCCACCACCGCCATCGCCGGCATCGAAATGATCAAATCCGGATCGAACCGGCTCGACGGACTGCCGCTCGCCGGCCTCTCCGTGGCGGGCATGGCCGACTACAAGGACCTCGTGTTCGGCGGCTGGGATCTGAACGGCGACGACCTCGCCTCGGCTGCGGCCGGCCACGGCGTGCTGTCGAAGGACGACATCGAGGACGGCGCCAAGGCCCTCAAGGGCATCACGCCCTGGCCCGCGGTCGGCAGCGCCAAGTTCTGCAAGAACATCGACGGCAGCAACCGCATCGTCGCCGCCGGTCACCGCGAGGCGGTCTCGATCATCGCCAGCGACCTGCGGCGCTTCCAGCAGGAGAGCAACCTCGACGAGGTCGTGGTCGTGAACCTCGCCTCCACCGAGCGCTGGCCCGACCTGTCCGACCCGACACTGAACTCCCCGGACGCCTTCGAGAAGGGCCTGGATTCCAGCGACGAGGCGATCTCGCCCGCGATGCTCTACGCCTATGCGGCGATCAAGAGCGGCATCCCCTACGCCAACTTCACCCCCAGCGTGGCTGCTGACGTGCCGGCGCTGCTCGAACTGGCCAAGGAGCTGAACGTCCCGGTCGCCGGCAAGGACGGCAAGACCGGCCAGACCATGATGAAGACGGTGCTGGCCCCCGCCTTCAAGGCGCGCGCGCTCCATGTCGACGGCTGGTTCTCGACCAACATCCTGGGCAATCGCGACGGCCTCGCGCTGAACGACCCGAACTCGCTTCAATCGAAGCTGAACACCAAGGGCACGGTGCTCGACTCGATCCTCGGCTACCCGGTCGAGGATCACCTCGTGCACATCCACTATTACCGCCCGCGCGGTGACGACAAGGAAGCCTGGGACAACATCGACGTCACCGGCTTTATGGGCCAACGGATGCAGATCAAGGTCAACTTCCTCTGCAAGGACTCGATCCTGGCCGCACCGCTCGTCATCGAGATCGCCCGCGTTCTCGACCTCGCGAACAAGCGCGGCGACGGCGGCGTGCAGGAGCAGCTCTCGACCTTCTTCAAGGCCCCGATGGTGAAGAACGGCCACGGGCCGGAGCACGCCTTCGGCAAGCAGGAAGCGATGCTTCTCGACTGGCTCGGCGTTCACTGATGTCCGACGCGGCGGCGCCGGCCGCTCTGCGTGAACTCTTCGTCGAGATGAACGATCTCAAGCGCGTCCATTCGGCGGGCCGCGACGGATCGATCGCCGAACGGTTGTTCGCGCAGGGGTGGGGCCTGCTCACCGGTGGGGCCTCCCCGGAGGAGGTCGCCCTCGACATCGCCGCCACGACGCTGGCCGCGACACGGCTCTGCGACCTCGACGCCGCCTTCCTGGCGGCGGCGGGGCTCTCGGACGCGGCGGCCTCCGCCGTGCTGGTCGCGGGCTTCGATGCCGTGACCGGCGACCTCGACCCGGACCTCCGGGACCGCCTGCGCGCGCGGCTCGCGCCGCGCCCGCCGGGCCGGCCCGGACCGGTGCCGTCCTTCGTGGCGGCCCTGGCGAAGCAGCCGCGGGCGGGCGTTACCTGCCCCGGCCGCGCCCGGATCCTGCTGGAGCCGCCGGAGAACCACGCCGAGCATTGCCTGATCGTGGCGGTCTACGGCGTCTGCCTGAGCCCGTTCTATCGGGCGGATCCCGGGACCGTGTTCCTGGCCGCGATGGCCCACCATTTCCACAATGCCGCGATGCCCGATGCCGGCTTCACCGGCGAGATGCTGCTTGGCGACCATCTCGGCCCGATCATGGCCGTGACCACCGCCTGGGCGATGTCCGAGCTCGACGCGCCGTTGCGCGGTCACGTCGAGCGTGCCCGGGCCGTGCTGCCGGACGACGCCACCGCGGAGGGTCGTGCCTTCCACGCGGCGGATTGCGTCGACCGGGTCCTGCAGATCGCCCAGCATCTGCGCGGCGCCTCGACCACGATGGCGGCGGTGCTCGATGAGTGGGAGCTGGTCCATGCCGGCCCGGTGAAGGGTTTCCACGACCGTGTCCTGCGCGACATGCGCATTCCTTAGGACCAGATTCGCGTTGTCCGTCAGACCCGGTCGCCCATCTCATGAGGCGGTCCCGAGAGCCCATGATCCCGTTCGAACTCAGATCGCCGCAGACCGGCAACCCGCTGAAGTCCGACGCGCCGCACGCCCTGCGTGACGCCGGCACCGGGGCGCGCTGGCCCGTCATCGACGGGATCCCGTATCTGCGGGTCGGCCGTGAGGCGCTGGTCGAGCGGGTGCTGGCCCATCTCGACGCGGGCGAGTCCGATGAGGCTCTGGCCGCCCTGCTGGTCGATCAGGACGATTGGTGGAACGGCCCCCCGGCGGACCCGGCCGAGATCATCCGGCTGATCAAGGACCGCCGCGACGCGACCCTGCGGGAGGCGGTCCACCGCCTCGGCTGGGGCCGCGTCGGCGACTATTTCCTGCATCGCTGGAGCGATCCGACCTTCCTGGCCGGCCTGACCCTGCTCGAGGCCCATTGGAACGAGCCGCGCTGCGTCTTCGAATTCGCGTGCGGCATTGGTCACTACCTTCGGGAGCTGGAGCGCCGCGGTTGCAAGACCGCCGGGGCCGACGTGGTCTTCGCGAAGCTCTGGGTCGCCCGCCACTGGGTCGTGGGGCCCAAGCCGCAACTCGTCTGTTTCGACGCCGGCTCGCCGCATTGGCCGATCCCAGACGCGCCGGTCGATCTGGTGGTGTGCAACGACGCCTTCTACTTCCTCGACGACAAGACGGCCCTGCTCGAGAACCTGCGCCAGAATGCCGGCGACGATGGCTGGCTGACCCTGAGCCACATCCACAATCGCGAGTGCCCCGGTTTCTCGGCCGGCCGGGCCGTCACCGCCGAGGACATCGCCGAGCTTTTTCCCGACGCCCTCGTGTACGACGACGCCGAGCTGACCCGCGCCCTGGTCGAGGCCCGGGCGCCGGTTCCTCAGGAGCCGGCCGCCTTGAGGACCTGCGAGGCGTTCTCGGTGGTCGCCGGCCCCGGCATGCGCCCGGCGCCCCGGGCAGTGGTGGATGGTCTGACCCTGCCGAAGGCCGGCACGGTCGTGCGGCTCAACCCGCTCTATCAGCCTGACGGCGAGGGATACGTGATCCGCTGGCCCTCCGATCGCTACCGGGAGGAATACGCCCCCCGAGCGACCTACCCGATGCAGTCGTCGGGTCCCGAACAGCTTACCTTCGACGGCAGGATCGACGGTGCCGATACGCAGCGCGTCCGCGCCCGCGAATACGTCGATCTGCCGGAGCGCTGGTGATGGACGCGGTCGGCTGGGGCATCGTCGGCTACGGCTGGGTCGCCCGCGATTACATGGCTCCCGGCATCCGGGCCGCCGGGCACCGGCTCGTGGCGGTCAGCGACCCGAACCCGGAGAGCCGCGCGGCGGCCGAGCGCGAAGGCGCCCGCGCCCATGCCGACCTCGCCGGTCTCCTCGCGGAGCCCGAGGTCGAGGCGGTCTACGTCGCGACCCCGAACCATCTCCATCGGGGCGCCGTCGAGGCGCTCGCCGCCGCAGGCAAGGCGATCCTGTGCGAGAAGCCGATGGCGGCGACGCTGCCCGACGCCGAAGCCATCGTGCGGGCGGTGGAGTCCAAGACGATCTTCTACGGCACCGCCTTCGATCAGCGCCACCACCCGGCCCACCGGGCGATCCGCGCGCAGGTCGCGGCCGGGCGGCTGGGCACCGTGACGGCGGTCCGGATCGTCTATGCCTGCTGGCTCGGGCGCGACTGGTCGGAGGCCGGCCAGCCCAATTGGCGGATCGACGCCGCGCAAGCCGGCGGCGGCGCGCTCATGGATCTCGCCCCGCACGGCCTCGATCTCGTGGATTTCCTCCTCGGCGAGCCGATTGCCGACATCGCCGCCCTGACGCAGATCCGCGCCCACAATTATGCCGTCGATGACGGCGCCCTGCTGATCGGCCGCACCTCCGCCGGCGCCCTGGCGAGCCTGCACGTCGCCTACAATTGCCCCGACGCGCTGCCCCGCCGCCGTTTGGAAATCGTCGGCACCATGGGCCAGCTCACCGCCATCGACACGATGGGGCAGACGGCGGGCGGGTCCCTGACCTTCACCGACGGCGCGAGCGGACGCGCGGAGCCGCTGGCCTTCGATACAGATAGCTCGCCCTTCACCGAGCAGGTGCGGGCCTTCGGCTCGGCCCTGCGCCGACCCGAGGAGCGCGCGGCCTATTCGGCCTCCCGAGACCTCCACACGATGCGACTCGTCGCCCGTGCCTATGGGCAGGGGTAGCGCTCCCAAGACAGGATGATCGACCGCCGAGCCAAACCCCGGGATCTCCCACCCCCGCCCTCATCCTGAGGTGCCCGCGTCAGCGGGCCTCTAAGGAGCCCTCCAGAGACCCCTGCGCTTTCTGGAGGCCTCCTTCGAGGCCTTCGCTGCGCTTCGGCACCTCAGGATGAGGAGGGGACGGGTGGGATGGGGCGGCAAAGCGGTTCACGGCAGACGGGAATACGACTTGACCGACACAGCTCTCAGTCACGACCAGGACGACCGCGCCCGTCACGAGCGGATCAAGGCGCCGCGGCCCTATCGCTTCGGCGCCAAGCGCCGGATCGAGGGCCTGCCGGAGGCGCTGCCCGATCCGGTGCGCGCCTATCTCGACGTTCTGCCGGAGGGGCGCATCGTCGGATTCCCCCTGGCGCCGCTGGACCGCACCGGCGTGCCGGTCTGGTTCGTCGCCCTGTTCCTCGACGATCCGTTCTTCGTGGGCGCGATGCCGTCGGGCATCGGCTACGGCGCCACCGACGAGGAGGCGCTGATCGGCGCCGTGGCGGAGATCGCGGAGAACCTGATGCCCTCGCTCGCGGTCCTGCCGCGGGCCAAAGAGCGCGCGAGCTACGCCGACCTCGTGCGGGTCTATGGGCCGAAATCGGTCGCCGACCCGCTCACCTTGTGCCTGCCGGCGGGCTCCCCGGTCGGCCGGGACACGGTGCTCGAATGGACGCCGGCGGTCCGGCACGGGACCGGCGAGATCGTGCTGATGCCGCTCGACGTTGCCGCCACCGATTATTTTGAATTGTCGGAGGGCTACCGGCCCTTCACCAACCTGATCACCAACGGCCTCGGCGCCGGGCCGGACGTGCCCTTCGCGCTGGGCCACGGCGTGCTCGAACTGCTCCAGCGCGACGGCAACGGCCTGCTGTTCCGGGCCCTCGACCAGGGCGTCATGCTCGATCTCGACGGGATCGGCCCGGAGAACGCCGCGATGCTGGCGCGGTTGAAGGAATTGGGCATCCGCGCCCTGCCGAAATTCGCCACCGACCAGTTCGGCCTGACCAACCTCTACGTCGTCGGCTACGACGAGGATCCCGCCCGGGCGCCGGCGCCGATCGCCCTCTCGGCCTGCGGCGAGGCCTGCGATCCGGACCGCGAGCGGGCTCTGCGCAAGGCGCTGCTCGAATTCCAGGCCGCTCGGGTGCGCAAGACCTTCGGGCACGGTCCGCTGGAGCTGGCCGCCACGGTGACGCCGCCCGGCTACGTCGATGCCTTCATCCAGAAGGCGCTTCCCAGCCTCGACCTGGAGGAGAGCCGCGCCCTGCAGGCGATGCTCGCCTGGATCGAGCTGCCGGCCGCCGATCTCCGGAGTGTGCTCGCCGATACCGTGTACAGCGAGCGCAGCACCAAGCGGTTCTCGGAACTGCCGTCCACCGAGGCGGCCGACGGGCATGACCGGGGCAAGATCGCCTGCGACCGGCTCACCGAGGCCGGGTTCGACCTGCTCTACGTCGATTGCTCGCCGCTCGGCGGCAGCGTCGGCGTGGTCAAGGCGATCGTGCCCGGGCTCGAGGTCGAGACCATGAGCTATTACCGGATCGGCGAGCGCAACACGCGCAAGCTCCTCAACCGCGACCACCCGCTGATCCGCTTCGGCACCGAGAGCGAGACCCTGCGGCCGGTGCGCCTCACCCCGGAGGCCCTGGAGCGCTTCGGCGGCCAGCCGCTGTTCGACACCGCGCTCGCCGAGCAGATCGTTGGCCGGCACTATCCGCTCTATCGCGAGCCCGAATCGCATCACGCGCCGTTCCGGCTCGCGCAGAAGCAGGGGAGGATGGCGTGACCCTCCGCTTCGCCTACAACACCAACGGCGCGGCCAACCACCGTCTCGACGACGCCCTCCACCTGATCAAGGCGGCGGGCTACGACGGCGTCGCCCTGACCCTCGACATCCACCATCTTGACCCCTTCGCCGAGACCTGGGCGGCGGAGGCCGGCCGGGTGGCGAGCCTGCTGGAGAAGCTGGAACTCGGTTGCGTCATCGAGACCGGCGCCCGCTTCCTGCTCGATCCGACCGCCAAGCATGAGCCGACCCTGGTGACGGCCGATGCGGCGGGCCGGTGCCGCCGGGTCGGCTTCCTCAAGCGCGCGGTCGAGATCGGCGCGATGCTGTCGGCCGAGGCGGTGTCGTTCTGGGCTGGCGTGCCGAAGCCCGGCGTCGACCACGGCGAAGCGCGCCGCTGGCTGACCGAAGGGCTGCACGAGGTCGCGGCCTTCGCGAGCCAGGCCGGAATCGTGCCCTGCCTGGAGCCCGAGCCCGGCATGCTGATCGAGACGCTGGACGATTTCGTTGCCCTGGATGTGCCGGGCCTCAAGCTCGCCCTCGATACCGGCCACTGCCTCGTCACCGGCGAGCGCGACCCGGCCGAGGCCGTGCGCGAGTTCACCGATCGGATCGGCACGGTGGCGATTGAGGACATGAAGCGCGGCAGCCATATCCACCTGCCCTTCGGCGAGGGCGACATGGACGTCCCGGGCGTGCTCGGGGCGCTGGAAGAGGTCGGCTTCGGCAAGCTGGTCTGCGTCGAGCTATCCCGCGAGAGCCACCGGGCCGACGTGATGATCCCGCAAGCCCTCGAATATCTGCGCGGCTGCCGCCGCCCCGGCCCGGAACTGGCCGGCAAGCAGGAGATGCGGCGGCAATGGCAGTGAGGGTCGGGCCGCACCGAGTCGAGGCTCAAGCGCGGATCCCCTCTCCAGTGCGGGAGAGGGACAGGGTGAGGGGACAGGTCTCTCCGGAGACGTCGCCTCCCTCACTCCAACCCTCTCCCGTGCGGGAGAGGGGACAGCCGCGTGCGTCCTGTGTCTCGTTAAAAAGCATCGCCCGATGAGAATCCTGTTCCTCAGTCGCCGCTACTTCCCGGCGATATCGGGCATGAGCGTCTACGCGCAGAACCTGATGCGCGAGCTGGTCGGGGCCGGCCACGACGTGACGATGATCTCGCAGTACCGTGGCGATGCCTTCGGCACCCGGGTCTATGGCGGCGGCCCGCCGCCGCCGGTGCCAGGCGTCCGGGTGATCGGCCTGGAGCAGCTCGGCGAGCAGAGTTCGGGCGATTTCGAGCGCGACATCGCCACCATGGTCGAGGCGATCTGCCGGGAGCACGCGGACAAGCCGTTCGACGTGCTGCACGCGCAATACGGCTATCCGACCGGTTGGGCGGTGCTGCTCGCCGCCAGGAAACTCGGCGTGCCGAGCGTGGTCTCGATCCAGGGGGGCGACGGCCACTGGGTCGGATCCTGCTGCGAGACCCACCGGGTCGCCATGTGCGAGGTGTTGGCCCATGCCAACGCGCTGCTGATCGGCGGCGCCTCGTTCGTGGACGAGGTCTGCGAGCGGCTCGGTTCCGATCCGGCCCGCTTCACCATCGTGCCCGGCGCGGTCGACACTGAAAGGTTCGCGCAAGGCACGCCCGACGGGCTGCCGACGCCGCATCCCGGACCGGTCCGGCTGTTCTATCACGGCCGGGTCGACCGCCGGAAAGGCGTGCTCGACTTCATCGCCGCCCTGGCGATCCTGCGCGAGCAGGGCACGCCCTTCGCGGCCACGATCTCGGGGATCGGACCGGACGTGGATCCCGCCCAGGCGATGGCCGCCGACCTCGCCTTCTCGCCGCGGGAGATCGCCTTCACCGGCTATGCCGAGTACGGCCAGGTGCCGGACCTCTATCGCCGGGCCGACGTGTTCGTCTCGCCGACCTACGCGGAGGGCTTCTCCAACACGATCCTGGAAGCCATGGCGGCCGGTCTCGCGGTGGTCTCCTGCCACGCGGTCGGCGTCTCGGATTGCCTGCGCGACGGCGAGAACGGCCTGCTGGTGAATCCAGGCGACATCCCGGCCCTGGCCGGCGCGCTCACCCGTATCGTCACGGACACGGCGCTGCGCCGCGGCCTGGCGGAGGCGGGGCTCGAGGAATGCCGGCGGGTCTATTCCTGGAGCGCCGTCGGCTGGCAGATCATGGGCGTCTACGAGCGCGTGCGCCACGAGCGCCCGGCCACGGACTTCTCCGTCGACCTGCCCGAGGACCCGAGCTGCCGGTTCCGTGCCGAACCGCATCTCCTCTGATCGAGAAGCCACGCTGCGTGCCGACAGCCCTCGCCCTCTCGCCCCATCTCGACGACGCGGCCTTCTCCTGCGGTGGGCTGCTGGCGAGCCTGGCCGGGGAGGGCTGGCGGGTGGTGATGGCGACGCTGTTCACCGGCAGCGTCGCCGATCCGAAGGGGTTCGCGCTCGCCTGCCAGCTCGACAAGGGCCTGCCGGCCGAGATCGACTACATGGCCTTGCGCCGGGCCGAGGATATGCGCGCCGCCGAAGAACTCGGGATTGCGCCGCCGCTGCACCTGCCGTTCCGCGAGGCGCCGCACCGCGGCTACGGCTCCGCGCCGGAGCTGTTCTCTGCACCCCGCGCCGATGACGGCATCGCCGCCGATCTGGCGCCGGCCCTCGCCGAGCTCATCGCCGCGGAGAGGCCGGACCTCATCCTCGCCCCGCAGGCGGTCGGCGGCCATGTCGACCATGTCCAGGCGGTCCGTGCGCTGACAAGCCTCGCCGTGCCGAGTCCAATCCTGTGGTGGCGCGACTTCCCCTACACGGTCCGCGAGGCCACGCCCCGGGAGCCCCTGGCCGACCTGTTCGCCGCCCTGCCGGTGCGGCGGATCGCCCTCGATCCCGGGGCTCGGGCGCGCAAACGCGCGGCCTGCGCGGCCTATACGAGCCAGATCGGCTTCCAGTTCGGCGGCGTCGCGGGTCTCGATGCGCGGCTCGCCCGCGAGGCGGGGATCGAGGGCTTCCGCCTCGCGGGCCGGCTCGGCACGCCAATCCCCGGCCTCGATGCCGGCTGAGCCGCAGGCGCCGAAATCCCTGGTCGACCCGGAGGCGCTCGCCGCCCGCCGCGCCTTGGTCACCGCGCCGCATATCGCCCCGATCCGGGCCCTGGCCGAGCGGATTTCCGCGGAGCGGGGCGCGCCGGTTCCGGTGCCCGATCCCCTCGACGGCGGCGTCGCGGCGCGGATGCTGCTGCTTCTGGAAACGCCAGGCCCGGCGGTGCTGCGCACCGGCTTCGTCACCCGCGACAGCGCGAACGGCACCGCCGCCAACCTGTTCCGGTTCCTCCGGGAGGCCGGAATCCCGCGCGCCGACACCCTGATCTGGAACGCGGTGCCCTGGCTGATCCACGCCAAGGGCGCGTTGAACCGGGCGCCGCGCCGGGCGGAGGTTGCGGCGGCCGCGCCCTATCTGGCGCCGCTGCTGGACCTGCTGCCGCGGCTGAGCGTGGCGGTCCTGGCCGGGCGCTTCGCCGGCGGGGCGGCTCCGACGTTCGCCGCCCTGCGCCCTGGCCTGCCGCTGGTCGCCATCCCCCATCCAAGTCCGACCTATGTCTGCACCTCGCCGGAGGTGCCCGCACGGATCCGGCAGGGCCTGTCGGAGGCCGCGGCGATCCTGCGCCGCATCGATCCGTGAGGAGAGCGAGCCCGCCCCCGCCCGGCCTTCCCTGGCCTTGAGCGCCGGTTCGGCCTACATGCGGGGCAACGGGCCGCGGTCCGGGAACATCCGGCACGGGCGCAGGCCTTCGGCCGGGCCGCGCAGCCGGAAGGGCGGACGCCGAACGGCATGAACTTTCAGGGACAGCACCGGGGACCGGCAGAGCCGGTCGAGCCGGTCGAGCACGACGCTGCCGCGGGCACCTCGCGGAACAGCTGGCGCGGCCGGTATGCCTGGATCGGCACGGCCGCCAGCATCGTGCTGTTCGCGGTCTCGCTTGGCGTGCTGTGGAAGCTCGTCCAGAGCGTGAGCTGGGCGGAGGTCCGCGCGGCCGTAGCGGCGGCGACCGCCGAGCAGCTTGGCCTCGCCTTCCTGTTCGTCGGCATCAGCTACCTGTTCCTCACGGGCTACGACGCGCTGGCCCTGCGCCAGCTCCGGATCAAGGTGCCCTACCGGATCACCGCGCTCGCCTCGTTCACGAGCTACGCGGTGAGCTTCACCCTCGGCTTCCCGCTGCTGACCGCCGGCACGATCCGCTACTGGATCTATGCCCGGCAGGGCCTGTCCACGGTCAAGATCGCGGCGCTGACGGTCATCGCCGGCTTCACCTTCTGGCTCGGCATGGGCGTCGTGCTCGGCCTCAGCCTGATCATCGAGGCGGGCCAGCTTGCCGGGCTCGCCTTCACGTCGATCCGGATCAACCAGGGCATCGGCCTGGCGGCGCTGGCCCTCGTGCTCGGCTACCTCGCCTGGGTCTCGGCCAAGAAGCGCAGCATCACCGTCAAGCAGTGGCGGCTGGAACTGCCCGGCGCCTCGGTCTCGATCGGGCAGATGCTCGTCGGAATCGGCGATGTCTGCGCGGCGGCGGCCGTGCTCTACGTCCTGCTGCCGCAGGAGACGACGCTGGGCTTCACCACCTTCCTGGCGATCTACGTGCTGGCCGCCATGCTGGGCATCGCGTCGAACGCGCCCGGGGGGATTGGGGTGTTCGAGGCCACGATCCTCCTGGCTTTGTCGAGCCTGCCGCGCAACGAGGTGCTGACCTCGCTGCTGCTGTTCCGGGGCTGCTACTACATCGTGCCGTTCATGACCGCCCTCGCGATGCTCGGCCTCTACGAGATCGTGAAGCGGGCCGAGGGCGCGCGCGATCCCGGGCCACCGGAGGGGATTGCCGGCCCGTCCGGGCGGCCGCGGCCCGACGACACCGGATCCCGGTAACCGGTCCGGCACGCCCTCGACCATGTCCGACCATCCGCGCAGTTCCCAATCCTGGATGGGCGCCGCGATCGCGGTCGGCCTGTTCGGCATCGCCGTGGCACTCTCCGGCCGTCTCGAACTCCCGCTGATCCTCGTCGGCCTCGGTGCCGTCTGCATCGGCGGCTGGCTCGGCGGCCGCGGTCAGGAGGCGCCGCGCCCGCGACCGGCGGCGACTGCCCAGCGCCACGCGATCGCCGAGGCGCTTCTCGCCCATGTTCCCGACCCGGTCATCCTGGTGGACCGCCGCACCCTCGTGGTGGAGGCCAATCCAGCGGCCCGGGCGCTCCTCCCCGCCCTGCATCAGGCGCGGCCCCTGTCCTTCGCACTGCGCAGCCCGGAAGTCCTCGACGGTGTCGAAGCAGTCCTCAGTTCGGGCATGCCCCGCCGCGTTCCGCTCGCGACCCGGGTGCCCCTGGAGCGGACCTTCGAGGTCCAGATCGGCGCCCTGCCGATGCCGGACGGATCGGGGGTCAGCGCCGTGCTGTTCCTGCGCGACCTCACCTCGGCCCGGCGCCTGGAGGCGATGCGGGTCGATTTCGTGGCCAATGCCAGCCACGAGCTGCGCACCCCGCTCGCCACGCTGATCGGCTTCATCGAGACCCTGCAGGGGCCGGCCCGCGAGGATGCGCAGGCCCGCGAGCGGTTCCTGGAGATCATGCGCGTCCAGGCCCTGCGCATGACCCGGCTGATCGACGATCTGCTGTCGCTGTCGCGGATCGAGCTGCGCGAGCACGTCGCCCCCACCACCGTGGTCGATCTCGGGGCGCTCGCCCGCCAGATGGTCGACGCGCAGGGGCCGCCCGCCGAGGCGCGAGGCGCCACGGTTCAGTTCGAGGACGGGGCCGGGCCGTATCCGGTGCCCGGCGATGCCGACGAGCTCGCCCGGGTGATCGAGAACCTGATCGAGAACGCCGTAAAATATGGGGGCGGCCATGTCGGCGTCAGCCTGTCCCGGGAGGAGGATCCCCGGCTCGGCCGCCGGATCGTCCTGTCCGTGACGGATGACGGCCCCGGCATCCCGCCCGAGCACATCCCGCGCCTGACCGAGCGCTTCTACCGGGTCGACGTGGCCTCGAGCCGCGCCCGGGGCGGGACGGGCCTCGGCCTCGCCATCGTCAAGCACAGCCTCAACCGCCACCGCGGCCGCCTCGCGATCGAGAGCACGGTCGGCCAGGGGACCGTCGTGCGCGTCAGCCTGCCGGAATACGGCGCCACCGCCGAGCTGCCGCGCGCGGCCGATCAGACATAGGGGCCGATCCCGAGCGCCGTCTCGACGCGCGTGATCCAGGGGCGGAGGGCCGGGTAGGGCGCCAGGTCGAAGCCGCCCTCGTGGGCCATGCGCGTGTAGGCGACCAGCGCCACATCGGCGAGCGTCAGCGCGTCGCCGACCATGAAGGCGGAGCGTTCGAGCGTCCCCTGCATCAGCCGAAGGGCGTCCGCGCCGCGTTCCGCCAGCCGGGGATCGAGCGCGTCCGGCGTCCGCTTCAGGTAATGGAGCTGGTAGCGGCGGACCGCGATGTAGGGCTCGTGGCTGTACTGCTCCCAGAACATCCATTGCAGCATGCGGGCACGGGCGCGCGCCGCCTCGGGAATGAGGCCCGAGCCTTCCGCGAGATGGAGGATGATCGCGTTCGACTCAGACAGCGTCTCGCCGTCGGGAAACACCAGAAGCGGGACCCGGCCGGCGGGGTTCAGCGCCAGGAAGGCCGGGTCGCGGGTCCCGCCGCCCGGGACATCGACGGTGCGCCAGACTGACGGGATACCGAGATGGTCGGCCACCCATTTGACCTTGAGGCAATTCCCGGAGCCGGGATCGCCATAAAGGGTCAGGGGTTCCATCATCGGATCTCGCGCGCGGGTTGCGCAAGAAATCTGTCGGGCGCGTGGCGATTTGGCAATGGGATCCGGCTGGCCCTTGACCTTCCCATCATGGGAAGCCCCATCTGAGCCAGCATGGATGCCCCGATCGGAACCGCCCCCGTGCCCGAACACGTCTCCCTGAGCTTCCCCGTCGAGGGGATGTCCTGCGCGTCCTGTGTCGGCCGCGTCGAGCGCGCCCTCAAAGCCCTGCCCGGCGTCCGGGACGTGGCGGTCAACCTCGCCACCCACCGCGCCAGCCTCGTCCTAGACGGTGGCGCGCGCCCGGCCGACGCCGCCGCGGCGCTGGCCGAGGCCGGCTATCCGGTCCCGGAGACGCAGAGCGTGATCGCCGTCGAGGGGATGACCTGCGCCTCCTGCGTCGGCCGGGTCGAGCGCGCGCTCGCAGCCGTGCCGGGCGTGAGCGGCGCCAGCGTCAACCTCGTCACAGGCCAGGCCGCGATCCGCCATGCGGAGGGGCTCGTGGCGACCTCCGATCTCGTCGCGGCGGTGGAAGCGGCCGGCTACGAAGCGCGCCTGCTCGATGACGGGCCGCGGATCGACCCTGCGGCCCGCCAGGAGGCCGAGGGCCGAGCCCTGCGGCGCGACGCCACCGCTGCGGCGTTGCTCTCCGCCCCCGTCGTCGTCCTCGATATGGGGGGCCACCTCCTGCCGCACCTCCATGGTAGCTCGGTCACGGCCCTGGTCCAGGCCGCCCTGGCCACCCTGGTCCTCGCCTGGCCCGGGCGGCGCTTCTTCCTGCGGGGCGTACCGGGGCTGCTGCGCGGCCACCCGGACATGAACGCCCTCGTCGCCCTCGGGGCCGGAGCCGCCTACCTCTATTCGCTGATCTCGACCCTGGCGCCGGGCCTGCTGCCCGCAGGTTCCGCGCATCTCTATTTTGAGGCCAGCGTGCTCATCATCACGCTGATCCTGCTCGGGCGAACCCTGGAAGCCGGCGCCCGGGGCCGGACCGGCCAGGCCATCGCCCGGCTGATGGATCTGGCACCCAAGACCGCCCGCGTCGTCCGCGACGGTACCGAGGTTGAGGTGGGGCTGGCGGATCTGCGCATCGGCGACGTGGTCCGCGTCCGGCCCGGGGAGCGGGTCGCCGCGGACGGCGCGGTCCTGTCCGGCACGAGCCACGTCGACGAGAGCATGGTCACGGGTGAGGCGGTTCCCGTGCGCAAGGGGCCGGGAGACCGGATGGTCGGCGGCACCCTCAACGGGCGCGGCAGCCTCGACCTGCGGGTCGATGCGGTCGGCGCCGCCACGGTGCTCGCGCAGATCGCCGCCATGGTCGAGCGGGCTCAGGGCGGCAAGCTGCCGATCCAGGCGCTGGTCGATCACGTCACCGGGCGCTTCGTGCCGGCGGCGATCGGGATCGCCCTCGCGACCTTCCTGGGCTGGCTGGTCCTCGCCCCGGCGCCCGCCCTCGGGCCGGCCCTGGTCAACGCCGTGGCCGTACTGATCATCGCCTGCCCCTGCGCCATGGGGCTCGCCACGCCCACCGCCATCATGGTCGGGACCGGCCGCGCCGCGAGCCGCGGCATCCTGTTCCGCGACGGCGCGGCGCTGCAGCGCCTGCGCGACGTGCGCGCCGTGGCCTTCGACAAGACCGGGACCCTCACCGAGGGCCGCCCGCGGGTGACGGATATCGTGCCAGGGCCGGGCCTTACGGAGGACGCGGTGCTGACCCTCGCTGCCGGGCTCGAGAGCCGGTCCGAGCACCCGCTCGCCGGCGCCGTCGTGGCCGCCGCCCGGGCCCGGGGGCTCGCCATCGCCGATCCGGCGCATTTCGAGGCCCTGGACGGTTTCGGTGTCTCCGGCGAAGTCGCCGGGCGGAGCCTCGCCCTCGGCGCGCCACGCTATCTCGACAGGCTCGGCATCCCCCGGGACCCGGACCTCACGGCTCGGGCCGAGCGCCTCGCGCGCGCGGGCAAGAGCCCCATCCATCTCGCCCTCGACGGTCGCCACGCGGCCCTTCTGGCCGTGGCCGACCCGGTGAAAGCCGGTGCCCGCGAGACCGTGGCCGCGCTGAGGGCGCAAGGCCTCGTGGTGGCGATGGTGACGGGCGACGACCCTCACACCGCCGCCGGGGTCGCGACGAGCCTCGGGATCGCCGAGGTCGCGGCCGGGATCCTGCCCGGCGGCAAGGTCGAGACCGTCAGGGCTTTCCGGTCGGCGCATGGGCCGGTCGCCTTCGTGGGCGATGGCATCAACGATGCCCCGGCCCTCGCGGAGGCGGATGTCGGCCTGGCCATCGGCACGGGCACGGACATCGCCGTCGAGAGCGCCGATGTGGTTCTGATGTCGGGGGATCCGCAGGCGCTCGCGGAGGCGCTGGCCCTGTCCCGGGCGGTGATGGCCAATATCCGTCAGAACCTGTTCTGGGCCTTCGCCTACAACGCCGCGCTGATCCCGGTGGCCGCGGGGCTGCTGGTGCCGTTCGGCGGCCCGGCCCTGTCGCCGGTGCTGGCCGCCGGCGCCATGGCCTTCTCGAGCGTCTTCGTGCTCGGGAACGCCCTGCGGCTGCGCCGGGCCGGCGGGCTTCCCGCACCCGCCGAGCAGCCGGCGCTGGCGCCGAGGGCCGCATGAGTGAGGGAGCCATCACGATCGGCGAGGCGGCGCGGCGCACGGGCGTCTCGGCCAAGATGATCCGCTGGTACGAGGCGACCGGCCTGCTGCCGCCGGCGACCCGCTCCGAATCGGGCTACCGCCACTATGACGAGGCGGATCTGCACACCCTGCGGTTCGTCCGCCGTGCCCGCGACCTCGGCTTCAGCGTCGAGGCCATCGCGGATTTGCTCGCGCTCTGGCGCGACCGCGCCCGGCCCAGCGCCGGCGTGAAGGCGATCGCCGAGGAGCAGATCGCGGATCTGCGTCGCCGCATCACCGAGCTGGAGGGCATGGCCCGGACCCTGGAGCGCCTGGCCGAGAGCTGCTGTGGCGACGACCGGCCCGAATGCCCGATTCTCGACGACCTCGCGACGGAGGACAGGCCGCCTGCGCCGCGCCGGCAAACCTCACCCCTGGCGGCTCTGGGGCCCCGCTCGGCCCACCGGCGCGACAAGCGTGGCCGTTGACGGCGCGACTGGCCCCGGCTTTGCTGGTCCGGCACCGACCTGAAGGACACGAAAGCCCGGACTCATGCCCGTCCTCGAACGGATCCGCGATTTCGCCGACACGATGAAGGCGTGGCGGCACGATCTCCACGCCCATCCCGAGCTGCTCTACGACGTGGAGCGGACCGCGGGGTTCGTGGCCGATCGGCTCCGCGACTTCGGCTGCGATTCGGTGGAGACCGGCATCGGCCGGACCGGCGTGGTCGGGGTGATCCGCGGCAACGGCCGGAACTCGAACCGCGCCATCGGGCTGCGCGCCGACATGGATGCCCTGCCGATCCAGGAGATTCGGGACCTGCCCTACCGCTCCACGGTGCCGGGCAAGATGCACGCCTGCGGCCACGACGGGCACACCACGATGCTGCTCGGGGCGGCCAAGTACCTCGCCGAGACCCGGGATTTCGACGGCTCCGCGGTGCTGATCTTCCAGCCCGCCGAGGAGGGCGGTGGCGGCGGCGAGGCGATGGTCGAGGATGGCCTGATGGAGCGGTTCGGGATCGAATCGGTCTACGGGATGCACAACATCCCCGGGATGGCGGTCGGCACCTTCGCGATCCGTCCGGGGCCGATCATGGCCTCGACCGACCGTTTCACCATCACCATCGAGGGGCAGGGCGGCCATGCGGCCCTGCCGCAGAACGCCGTCGACAGCGTACTGGTGGCGAGCCACGTGATCATCGCCCTGCAGAGCATCGTGTCGCGCAACCTCCATCCGCTGGAATCGGCCGTCGTCTCGGTCTGCACGCTCGATGCCGGCGAGGCGTTCAACGTGCTGCCGCAGAGCGTCACCATGCGCGGCACCATGCGGACCCTGTCCCAGGCGGTGCGCAGCCAGATCAAAGCGCGGATCGAGACCCTGGTGGCGGAGATCGCCGGCGGTTTCGGCGCGAAAGGCGTCGTGGAATACGGCTCGAGCTATCCGGTGACCGAGAATCACCCGGCCGAGACGGATTTCATGGCCGGCGTGGCCGAGGCGCTGGTCGGGCCGGAGCATGTCGACCGGACCGTCGCGGCGATGATGACGGCGGAGGACTTCTCCTACATGCTCGGCCGCCGCCCCGGCGCCTACATGTTCATCGGTAACGGCGACAGTGCCTCGCTCCACCACCCGCATTACGACTTCAACGACGCCGCGACCCCGTACGGGGCTTCGCTGTGGGCGCGTCTGATCGAGACGGCGCTGCCCGTGACGGCGTGAGCCCGGCGGGCGCCCCCGGCCTTCCGCGTCCGACTCTGAGGCAGGCCGTCCCGGTCTGGCTGCGGGTTGCGGCTCTGTCCTTCGGCGGGCCGGCCGGCCAGATCGCCGTAATGCACCGTATCCTGGTGGAGGAACGGCGCTGGATCTCCGAGCGGCGCTTCCTGCACGGGCTCGGCTTCTGCACGCTTTTGCCCGGCCCGGAGGCGCAGCAGCTCGCGACCTATATCGGCTGGCTGATGCACGGGCCCGCCGGTGGTCTGGTCGCGGGCGGGCTGTTCGTGATGCCCGGGCTCCTGGCCCTGATGGGCCTGAGCTGGCTCTACGTCCTGTACGGCACGATCGATCTGGTCGCCGGCCTGTTCTTCGGGCTCAAGGCAGCGGTGCTCGCCATCGTGCTGCACGCGCTCTGGCGCCTCGGCGGCCGGGCCTTGCGTGGGCGGACGGACCGCCTCATGGCGGGCGCCGCCTTCGTGGCGATCTTCGCCCTCGCCGTACCGTTCCCCCTGGTGGTCGTCGTGGCGGGCGTGCTCGGCCTCGTGCTGGGGCGGAAGCCCGCCCCGGCTCCGACCGCCGCGGAGGCTGCAGCGGCCGGCGAGGCGGGATTCCTGATCGGCGAGGCGATGCTGCCGCGGGAGCACGCCAGACCGGCGGATTCGCTGCGCGTCGGCGCCCTCTGGCTGGGAATCTGGCTCCTGCCGGTGGTGGCGCTGCTGGTTCTGCCCGGCCCGGCCCCGGTCTTCGGGCAGATCGCGCTATTCTTCTCGAAGATGGCGGTGGTGACCTTCGGGGGCGCCTACGCGGCGCTCGCCTATGTCGCCCAGCAGGCGGTGGAGCATTACGGCTGGCTGCGGCCCGGCGAGATGCTCGACGGGCTGGGGCTCGCCGAGACGACGCCCGGGCCGCTGATCATGGTGCTCCAGTTCGTCGGCTTCCTGGCCGGCTACCGGGCGCCCGGCACCCTGCCGCCGCTGCTGGCCGGAACGCTGGCCGGACTGCTCACCACCTGGGTCACCTTCGCGCCGTGCTTCCTCTGGATCTTCGCCGGAGCGCCGCTGATCGGGCGTCTGCGCGGGAGCCGGCTGCTCGCCGGGGCCCTGTCGGCGATCACCGCCGCGGTGGCGGGCGTGATCCTCAACCTCGCGGTCTGGTTCGGGCTGCGGACGCTGTTCGGCGTGGTCCGGACGGTGCCGCTGGGGCCGCTGCGGCTGGACGTGCCCGTGCTCGCCAGCCTCGATCCCGCCGCCCTGGTCTTGACGCTGCTGGCGATCCTGGCGGTCTTCCGGCTGAATCTCGGGGCGCTGCCGACCCTGGCGCTCTGCGCCGGGGCCGGGATGCTGCTGCGGCTGTCGGGCCTGGCCTGACCGTGCCGCTCAGGTCCCGTAGCGGGCCTTGAGCAGCGCGTAGGTCAGGCGCGCGGTCTGGACCTCGCCCCCCTCCGGGCGGCCCGGCTTTGTCGACGGATTCCAGCCGTAGAGGTCGAAATGGCCGTGCGCCTTCGTCTTGGGCGCGAAGCGGCGCAGGAACAGCGCCGCGGTGATCGCGCCGGCGAACGGCCCCCCGGACACGTTGTTGAGGTCCGCCACCTTGGAGTCGAGCAGGCGCGCGTAGGGGGCGTGCAGCGGCATCCGCCAGATCGGGTCGATCGCCGTCCGCCCGGCCTCCGCGACGGAGGCGGCCAGGCCCTCGTCCTCGGTGAAGAACGCCGGGAGATCGGGACCGAGCGCCACCCGGGCCGCGCCCGTCAACGTCGAGAAGTCGAGGATCAGCTCGGGCTCCTCCGCGTCGGCGAGCGCCAGCGCGTCGGCGAGGATCAGTCGGCCTTCGGCGTCGGTGTTGCCGATCTCGATGGTGAGCCCCGCCCGGCTGGGCAGCACGTCACTGGGACGGAAGGCGTTGCCGGAGACCGCGTTCTCCACCGCCGGGATCAGCACGCGCAGGCGGATTCTAAGGCCGGCGCCCATGATCATGTCGGCGGCTGCCAGCGCCACCGCGGCGCCGCCCATATCCTTCTTCATCAGCAGCATGGCGGAGGATGGCTTGATGTCGAGCCCGCCGGTGTCGAAGGCGACGCCCTTGCCGACCAGGGTCACGCGCGGCGCATCGTCCGGCCCCCAGCTCAGGTCGACCAGGCGCGGCGCCCGCGGCGAGGCGGCGCCGACCGCGTGGACCAGGGGGAATTCCCGGGCCAGCGCGTCGCCCTGCGTCACCGCGATTGCGGCGCCATGGCGCTCGGCCAGGGCGCGGGCCGCGGCCTCGATCTCGGCCGGTCCGAGATCGTTGGCGGGGGTGTTGATCAGGTCGCGGCCCATCGCGACCGCGGCGGCGATCCGCCCGATCTCGTCGCTGTCGATCCCGGCGGGCGCCACGAGGCGCGCCTTCGGGCCGCCGGCGGAGCGGTAGCGGCCGAAGCGGTAGCTCCCCATCAGCCAGGCCAGCGCGGCCTCGGCCGGGTCGGGGGCGTTCTCCAGGCGGAAGTTTCCGTCCGGCAGCAGGCCCGGCAACTTCCCGGCGATCAGGCGGTCATAGGCCGGCGCCTCGGTATCGCCGAGGCCGAACAGCACCCGGGCGAGATTGCCGTCCGGGCCCGGCAGCAATGCGAGGCTCCCGGCCTTCGGCTTGAAGCCGAGCGAACGGGTGAAGCTGCTGTGGGCCGGGTTGAGGGCGGCTTCGGCCTCGGACCAGGACGCCGTCGTCACGAGGGTGACCGGCACGGCGGGCGTGTCGCCGGGTAGAAGGGCGGGATGCGTCGCGGAAGCGTCGGCCTGGGTCATGTGCCTCTCGTGGGGCGGTCGGGCCGGCAGCGGCTTAACCGGTGGTTAGGGTTAACGCTCTATCACCGGCCGGCCGGGAGCGTGAAGCGCGAGCCAGAGCCCGCCCGGCCTGTGCCGGCGGAGCGCATCATGAAGACGGCCCCGATCCGGGTCACCGGAACCCTGGCTTCCAACGTCCGCCGGGCAGGCCTCGCCGCGGCGGCCCTCACGGCGCTGGGTCTTGCCGGCTGCAACACCCGCTCGCCCGAGACCACCGGCTCGATCGGCGACCTCGGTGGGCGCCAGACGGCCGCGCGCCAGGAAGCCCCCTCTCGCCAGGATCTCGAGGCCCTGGCCGAGCGGTTCAACGCCAATCCCGGCGACGGGCGGGCGGCCATCGCCTATGCCCGCGCCTTGCGGGTGAACGATCAGGCGGCCCAGGCCTCCGCGGTGCTGCAGCAGGCGGCCCTGCGCAACCCGCGCGACACGTTCATCCTCGGCGCCTACGGCAAGTCGCTGGTCGAGGCCGGCCGTTACCGCGAGGCGATCGACGTGCTCGCCAACGCCCATTCTCCGGCCTCGCCCGATTGGCGCATCCTGTCGGCGCAGGGCTCGGCCTCCGCGCAGCTCGGCGAGCAGGCCCGGGCCCAGAGCTTCTACGAGGCCGCGCTGAAGATCCGGCCGAACGAGCCCTCGCTGCTGTCGAATCTCGGCCTGTCCTACGCCCTGTCGCGCAACCTCGACCAGGCCGAGCAGACCTTGAGGCTCGCGGCCGACCAGCCCGGCGCCGATGCCCGCGTCCGGGCGAACCTCGCTCTCGTGCTCGGCCTGAAGGGTCGATTCGCCGATGCCGAGGCGATTCTGCGTCGGGACATGAGCCCGGAGGAGGCCGCGACCAACGTCGCGTCCCTGCGCAAGCTCGCCGCCCAGCCAAATCGCTTCAAGACGCTTCCGGGCGCGCCACAGCAGGGCTGATCGCCGCCCGAACCGCATCCAGGACTGAGGGCGCCGACGGGGTCCGTCCGTGTCTCAGGATGCACCGCACCATCGAGGCACCCCCGCAGGCCCGACAGGGCCGCGCAGCTGTCATCGCAACCCGGTAGCGGCCAGATTCGAAAAGTTCTATATCGTTTCCTGGCTGCGCCGCGCGGCTCCACGGGCGTCCAAATCGCCCCCGCGCATCGTCCTGCCCGGGCACTCCCGGGGCGGCGCGCGCCCGTCGGGCGCTACACAGGCCGAACACAACTTCGTAGCGCAGGTCTTGCCTGCGCGTGTTCGACAACCCGCAGCGAGGATAGAACCAGCCGTGCCCTCACTCGACAGCTTCAAGGCCCGCCAGACGCTCCAAGCCGGCGGCAAGACCTACACCTACTATTCGATCCCCGAGGCCGAGAAGAACGGCCTCGCCTCCGCCACCGCGCTGCCCTTCTCGATGAAGGTCCTGCTGGAGAACCTGCTGCGCTTCGAGGATGATCGCTCTGTCCGCAAAGCCGACATCGAGGCGACGGTCGGCTGGCTCGCCGAGAAGGGCAAGGCCGAGGTCGAGATCGCGTTCCGGCCCGCCCGCGTGCTGATGCAGGACTTCACCGGCGTCCCGGCCGTGGTCGATCTCGCCGCCATGCGCGACGCCATGGTGGCGCTGGGCGGCGACCCGCAGAAGATTAACCCGCTGGTGCCGGTAGATCTCGTCATCGATCACTCGGTGATCGTCGACGAGTTCGGCACGCCGAAGGCGCTGGCCGACAACGTTGCCCTGGAATACTCGCGCAACGGCGAGCGCTACACTTTCCTGAAGTGGGGCCAATCGGCCTTCGACAACTTCTCCGTGGTCCCGCCGGGCACCGGCATCTGCCACCAGGTGAATCTGGAATACCTGGCCCAGACCGTCTGGACGAAGTCCGAGGACGGGACCGAGATCGCCTATCCCGATTCGCTGGTCGGCACCGATTCGCACACCACCATGGTCAATGGTATGGCGGTGCTGGGCTGGGGCGTCGGCGGCATCGAGGCCGAGGCGGCCATGCTCGGCCAGCCGCTCTCGATGCTGATCCCCGAGGTCGTGGGCTTCAAGCTGTCGGGCAAGCTGCCCGAGGGCACCACCGCCACCGACCTCGTGCTCACCGTCACCCAGATGCTGCGCAAGAAGGGCGTGGTCGGCAAGTTCGTGGAATTCTACGGCCCCGGCCTCGACGACATGGCGGTCGCCGACCGGGCTACGATCTCCAACATGGCCCCGGAATACGGCGCCACCTGCGGCTTCTTCCCGATCGACCAGCGGACCATCGACTTCCTGAAGGTCACCGGTCGCTCTGACGACCGGATCGCCCTGGTGGAGGCCTACGCCAAGGCGCAGGGCATGTGGCGCGACGCCAAGACGCCCGACCCGGTCTTCACCGACACGCTGCATCTCGACATGGGCGAGGTCCGCCCGTCGCTCGCCGGCCCGAAGCGCCCGCAGGACCGGGTTCTGCTCGATGCCGCCAAGCCCGGCTTCGCGACCTCGATGGAGAGCGAGTTCAAGAAGGCCGCCGATCTCGCCAGCCGCTACCCGGTCGAGGGCACGAACTTCGATATCGGCCACGGCGACGTGGTGATCGCGGCGATCACCAGCTGCACCAATACCTCGAACCCGTCGGTGATGATCGGCGCGGGCCTGCTCGCTCGCAACGCCGTGGCCAAGGGCCTGCGCTCGAAGCCCTGGGTGAAGACCTCGCTGGCCCCCGGCTCGCAGGTCGTCGGCGAGTATCTCGAGAAGTCCGGCCTTCAGGAGCCCCTCGACGCGCTGGGCTTCAACCTCGTCGGTTTCGGCTGCACGACCTGCATCGGCAATTCCGGCCCGCTGCCGGAGGCGATCTCTAAGGCGATCAACGATAACGACGTCGTGGCCGCCGCGGTGCTCTCGGGCAACCGCAACTTCGAGGGCCGGGTAAACCCCGACGTGCGGGCGAACTACCTCGCCTCGCCGCCGCTGGTCGTGGCCTACGCGCTGGCCGGTTCAATGCAGATCGACATCACCACCGAGCCGCTGGGCCAGGGCTCCGACGGCAAGCCGGTCTACCTCCGGGACATCTGGCCGTCCTCGGCGGAGGTCCAGCAGTTCATCGAGGAGAACATCACCTCGGAGCTATTCAAGCGCCGCTACGCCGACGTGTTCGGCGGTGACCAGAACTGGAAGAACGTCGAGGTCACCGAGGCCGAGACCTTTGCGTGGAACCCCGGCTCCACCTACGTGCAGAACCCCCCGTACTTCGTCGGCATGGAGAAGACGCCCAAGCCCGTGGAGGACATCGAGAACGCCCGCATCCTCGGGCTCTTCCTCGACTCGATCACCACCGACCACATCTCGCCCGCGGGCAACATCCGGGCGGCCTCGCCGGCCGGCGAGTACCTCCAGGCGCACCAGGTCCGCGTGCAGGACTTTAACCAGTACGGCACGCGGCGCGGCAATCACGAGGTGATGATGCGGGGCACCTTCGCCAACATCCGCATCAAGAACCAAATGGTCCGGGACCCGTCCGGCAGCGTGGTCGAGGGCGGCTGGACGCTGTTCCAGCCGTCGGGTGAGAAGATGTTCATCTACGACGCGGCGCAGAAATACGCCGCGCAGGGCACTCCGCTCGTCGTCTTCGCCGGCAAGGAATACGGCACCGGCTCCTCGCGCGACTGGGCGGCCAAGGGCACCAAGCTCCTGGGCATCCGGGCCGTGGTCGCCGAGAGCTTCGAGCGTATCCACCGCTCGAACCTCGTTGGCATGGGCGTGGTGCCGCTGGTCTTCCAGGGCGACACGTCCTGGGCGTCCCTGGGCCTCAAGGGCGACGAGACCGTCACCATCAAGGGGCTGTCCGGCGAGCTGAAGCCGCGCCAGACCCTGATCGCGGAGATCACCGCGTCGGATGGATCGAAGAAGGAGGTGCCGCTCACCTGCCGGATCGATACGCTCGACGAGCTGGAATACTTCCGCAACGGCGGCATCCTGCCCTACGTGCTGCGCTCGCTCGCGGCCTGAACCGTTTCGAGGCGGCGCCCATTCGGCGCCGCCTTTTTCATGCGCGCCGTCATGCTGCGCATCCTGACGGAATTGTCTTGCGCACAACCTTGTTTCGCGCCCGCGGCGCCCCATAACCCGGCTCCCGAAGCAGGACCGGAGCCCCATGAAGCATCTCAGCAAGACCCTCGCCGCCGCCGGACTGACAGCGCTGCTGTCGAGCGCAGCCTACGCCGCGCAGGTCGAGCGCGTCCGCGGCACGATCGACAAGGCCGAGGGCAGCACGCTTACGATCAAGACCGAGGACGGCAAGTCCGAGACCGTCGATGTCGGCGGCGCCAAATTCGCCTGGGTGGTTCCGTCGACCCTCGACCAGATCAAGGACGGCGTCTTCATCGGCACCGCCACCAAGGGCGAGAACCCGATGACCGCCCTCGAAGTCGTGCTCTTCCCCGAGTCGATGCGCGGCACCGGGGAGGGCCATTACGGCTGGGACACGATCACCGACCAGACCGGCGGCGCCGGCTCCAAGGTGAAGAGTGCCATGACCAACGGCACCGTGAAGGCCGAAGCCG
This sequence comes from Methylobacterium sp. ARG-1, assembly GCF_001262595.1. Classification (NCBI taxonomy): domain Bacteria; kingdom Pseudomonadati; phylum Pseudomonadota; class Alphaproteobacteria; order Hyphomicrobiales; family Methylobacteriaceae; genus Methylobacterium; species Methylobacterium sp. ARG-1. Next base: position 23,869 of record NZ_LHCD01000022.1, on the reverse strand, counting down.
CCAACGCCCCCAAGGTGAAGAGCGCGATGACCAACGGCACCGTGAAGGCCGATGCGAGTGCCGCCGGCGGCGCCCGCACCCTGACGGTGAGCTACGGCAAGGACGGGTCCAAGGAGATCGTGGTGCCGTCCTCGGCGCCGATCGTCGCCTTCGAGCCGGCCGATAAGACGATCCTGGCCCCCGGCTCCAAAGTCTTCGCCGTCGTCGCCAAGGACGGCGCCAAGGCCGAGGGCAAGCTCGTGGCGGTCGGCAAGGATGGTCTCACCCCGCCGATGTAAGACGAAACGGCCCGCGTGACGGAATGCGTCGGGCGGGCCGAAATGCTCTGCGGAGGATGGCTCCAACAGAGCGCCGAACATTCCACCCGCGCCCTCATCCTGAGGTGCCGGAGCGCAGCGGAGGCCTGGAAGGAGCCTTCTAGCACCCGCCGCGATCCCTGAAGCCCTCCTTCGAGGCTGCTCCGCAGCACCTCAGGATGAGGGCGTGGGTGGGGGCCCTAAGGACGATGCCCGGCGAGCGCACGCCGGGCCTTCGCGTATCAGCCCTTCAGGGCCACCGAAAAATCCGCCTCGGTCTTCTTGCGGATCTCCTCCTCGGAGACGCCGTCGGCGAGCTCGATCAGCGTCATGCCGCCGTCGCCCTTCTTGTCGATCTCGAAGACGCCGAGATCGGTGATCACGAGATCGACCACCCGGGTTCCGGTCAGCGGCAGGTCGCAGGCCTTGAGCAGCTTGGGGCTCTCGGTGCCGTCCTTGTTCTTGGCGACGTGCTCCATCACGACGATGACGCGCTTCACGCCGGCGACGAGGTCCATCGCGCCGCCCATCCCCTTCACCATCTTGCCGGGGATCATCCAGTTGGCGAGGTCGCCGTTTCCGGCCACCTGCATCGCCCCCAGGATCGACAGGTTGATATGCCCGCCCCGGATCATCCCGAAGGAATCCGCCGAGGAGAAGTAGCTGGTCGTCGGCAGGGCCGTGATCGTCTGCTTGCCGGCGTTGATCAGGTCCGGGTCCTCCTCGCCCTCGTACGGGAAGGGGCCCATGCCGAGCATGCCGTTCTCGGATTGGAGCTGCACCGACATGCCCTCGGGGATGTAGTTCGACACCAGCGTCGGGATGCCGATACCGAGGTTCACGTAGAAGCCGTCTTCCAGCTCCTTGGCGGCGCGCGCCGCCATCTGCTCGCGGGTCCAGGCCATCGTTCTACTCCCTTCCCTCGATCAGTGCGTGCCGCCGCCGGCGGCGGCCGCCGGCGTGGTCTCGGAGCGCTTGCGCGTGGTGCGCTGCTCGATCCGCTTCTCGCGCACGCCGACCTCGATGATCCGCTTCACGAAGATCCCGGGCGTGTGGATCGTGTCCGGGTCGATCTCGCCCGGCTGCACGAGATGCTCGACCTGCGCCACCGTCATCGTGGCGGCCGTCGCCATCATCGGGTTGAAGTTGCGGGCGGTCATCCGGTAGCGGAGGTTGCCCTCGGTATCGCCGGTATGGGCGTGCACGATCGCGAGGTCGGCGAACAGACCGCGCTCCATCACGTATGGCTCGCCGTCGAACTCCCGCACCTCCTTGCCCTCGGCGACCTTGGTGCCGACGCCGGTCTTGGTGAAAAAGGCCGGAATGCCGGCGCCGCCCGCGCGGATGCGCTCGGCGAGCGTCCCCTGCGGGTTGAACTCGATCTCCAGCTCGCCTCCAAGATATTGCCGGGCGAACTCCTTGTTCTCGCCGACATAGGACGAGATCATCTTGCGCACCTGTCGCGTGTCCAGGAGCTTGCCCAGGCCGACGCCGTCGATGCCGGCATTGTTCGAGACGATGGTCAGGCCCTTGACCCCCGAAGCGCGCACCGCCTCGATCAGCTCGTCGGGGATGCCGCAGAGGCCGAAGCCGCCGCACATTACCATCATGTCGTCGCGCAGCAGGCCGGCCAAGGCCGCGGTGGGATCCGTGTAGACCTTCTTCATCGAACCGTCCTTTTCCCGCCCGGTCTGGCCCGGCCGAAATCTTGGGAAGCGCGTTTCCTCGGGCTTGCTGTCCCCGATTCCGCGACCGAAATCCAGTACCGCGATCCCCGGCTCACATGGTGTCCGGGGCGATCCGTAACCCGCGCCGCCCTGGGGAGAGCCCGACCGCAGCGCCGGAGCCCCGCAGACAAGGCGGCCTGAGCGCGCTATGAGATGACTTCGACGAGCAGACCCTACCGGGCCGCGACGGCTTGAGGGGGCTGGCGCCGCACCCGGCCTTCGGCCGCATCTGCGGCTCGCCCATCCGGAGCATGATGTCGCCGCGCCGCCCAATCCTCGCTCTCGCCCTCGCGGGCCTCATCCTCGCGGGCCTCGGCCTTCAGGACTGGTCGGTCGATGGCCGCCGGGCGACGCGTTTTGCGGCCCATGCGCTGGACGATTACGGACTCGCGCTGACCACGCACGGGACCGCTCAACTCCGCCTCCTGCCCCTGCCGCGCCTGACCCTCGGCCAGGTGCGCATTGCCGCCGGACCCACCGGGCCGACCCTTGCGGACGCTGGGCGCTTGACGATCGCCCTCGATCCGCTCGGCTTGCTGGTCGGGCGGGCGGATCTGGGCGGGCTCCGGCTCGAGGACGCACGCCTGTCCGCAGATGCCGCCGCCTGGCGCGAGCCGCTCACGCAGCTGACCGGCCGGATGCGCTCGGGTCTGACGCAGCGCCCGCGCTGGATCGCCCTGAGCGGGGCCCGCATCGACGGGGGCGAGGATGCGCGGGATATCGCAATCGACCTCGCCTGGCCGTTCTGGAGCGCGACCGCCGAGGTCCGTGCCAGCCTGACCTGGCGGGGCGTGCCGATGCGGGTGGCGCTGACCCATCTACTGCCGGCCTACATCGCACAGGGGCTGCGCACACCGTTCACGGCTTGGGTGACTTGGCCGGATGGCAGCCTCGCGCTCGACGGGACGGCGGGACCTCCGCTGGATGGAGGCGCAATGCCGGTCCTCGCCGGGCGAGCCCGGTTCGAGAGCCGCGCGCTCCCCGAAACCCTGGCCTGGCTCGGGCGCGACGCACCGCTCGCATCGCTCGCCGGCGCCTTCTCGCTCGACGGACGTTTCGAGACGTCGGAGAAATCCGTGTCCTGGCCGAGTCTGCGTGTCGGCCTCGGCGACGACGTTCTGGAGGGGGCGGGTGCCGTGGCCCTCGGTCCGGGCACCCCGCAGCGCCTTTCGGTCCAGGCGACCCTGGCGGCCGAGACCCTCAACCTGGCGCCGCTGATGGGCGATCTGGTCAAGCTGTTCGAGGCCGAGCCGACGCCCCTGGCGCTGGCGCCACTGACCAAGGGCGATCTCGATCTGCGCCTGTCGGCGGCCGAGGGCCGGGTCGGAGTGGTTCAGGTCCAGGACCTGGCCGCCAGCATCCTCGTTCGGGATGCTGCCGTGGAAGTGGCGGTGAACCGGGCGCGCCTTCAGGACGGCACGCTCAAGGGGCGCGTCACCCTGGCGAGCGGTGCGGACCCAGCCGAGACTGAGGTGCGGATGCAGGGCAGCCTCGATCGGGTCGATCTCAGTACCCTGCTGGGCGAGATCGGGACCGGGCGGTGGATGAGCGGGCCGCTGCAGGGGCAGTTCTCCCTTGAGGGCAGCGCCCGTGACAGCGCCGGCCTGCTCGCCCATCTCGGCGGTCGCGCGACGCTCTCGGTCGACGGCGGTGCGATCTCGGGTCTCGACTTGGCAGAGCTCGTTCACCGCAACGGCGTCGTCCCCGCCGGAGCACTCGCGCGCCGCAATGGCCGGACCGCCTTCGAGCGCGCCGCGATCACGCTGCGCTTCGCCGACGGGGTCGGTGAATTTGCCGAATCAGGCCTGCGGGGGCCGAGTGTCGGGGCCAGCCTGCAAGGTCGGGTCTCGCTGCCGACGCGGCGGATCGAGGCTCGGGGCGATCTGGCGCTGCGCGCGGCGGCCGACCCGTCCCGCGGGCTCCTGTTCGAGGTCTCGGGTCCATGGGATGCGCCGACCGCGCAGGTCGTGCCCCAGGGCGAGGCGATGCTGCCAGACCCGTTCAAGGTTCCCGCTGCGCTCGGGCTGAGCGGCAACGCCCGCGCCTACGCGCCGTGACGCCGGTGATGGCGTCCGATCGTGCCCGCTTTTAAGCTCCGGCTTCAAACCTGTTCGTGACCCCCATGCGCCGCCTGCCACTCGAGGAACCGATCACCCGCGCCGGGCCGCTGTCGCGGCAGCTCGCGGTGTTCGCCATCACCGCCACCGGCCTCGCTCTGATCGTGGTCCGCGACCCGCGCGCGGATACCGACGCGGCGCTGGTCGCGCTCGCGGCCGGGCTCTGCGTCGCCCTGGCGGCGGCGGTCGCGGCCGTTTTCGCGTTCGTGCATGTCTGGCGCGAGGGCGCGCGGGGTCTGGGAGCGGCGCTGGCCGGATTGCTTCTGGCGCTCCTCCTGCTGGGCTACCCGGCCTATCTCGGCTTGCGCGGCCTACGTCTGCCGGCCCTTTCGGACATCACCACCGATATCGACAACCCGCCGGCCTTCTCGCGCTCGCGGGCCGCCTTTGCGGCGCGGGGCGGGCGCTACCCGCCGGATCCGGGTCCCGCGATCCGCGAGCGCCAGCGCGGCGCCTATCCGCAGATCGCGCCCCTCACCCTCGATATCGGCGCCGACGAGGCGTTCGAGCTGGCGCGCAAGGCGGCGCTTAACCGGCATTGGCAGATCGTCGAGGCGATCCGTCCGGGGGGACGCACCGGCAATGGCCGGATCGAAGCCGTGGCCCGCGGCCTCATCCTCAATCTGCCCGACGACGTGACCGTGCGGATCCGTCCCCGGGCCGATGGCGCCCGGATCGACGTGCGCTCGGCCTCGCGGATCGGTGGCCGGGATTTCGGCAGCAATGCCGACCGCATCCGGGCCTATCTCGACGACGTCGCCAACCTCGCGCTGGCGGTGAAGTAGGCGAGCGCCGGTCAGGCCGGGGCGTAGGCGCTGTCGAGACGCGGCGGCCCATCGCAGGCCACGAGCCCGCGCCCGACGAGATCTTCCAGATGGGCGAAGACCGACAGGGCGGCGGCACTCCGCAACCGCGGGTCGAGCCCCTGGTAGATCGCCGCAACGACCTCCGGAATGTGTGAATCCCCGGCAGCCAGCCGGGCGCGGATCGCCGCCTCCCGCTGACGGCGATGGCCGAGGAGGCAGCGGACGAGGCGCGCGGGCTCGCGGACCGGGCCGCCATGTCCCGGCCAATAGATCGTTTCGCTGCGCCCGCGCAGCTTTTCGAGCGAGGCCATGTAGGCCCGCATCTCGCCGTCCGGGGGGGCGACGATCGTCGTGTTCCAGGCCATCACGTGGTCGCCCGAGAACAGCGCCTCGCCCTCCGGCAACGCGAAGGCGAGGTGGTTCATCGTATGGCCGGGTGTTTCGACCGCCACGAGCGTCCAGCCCGGACCCGAGACGGTCTCGCCCTCCGCCATCACGCGCGCCGGGGTGTGGGCCCGGTCGGAACTGGCGTCCAACATCGGGGCCTCGCCCTCTGCGAGGGCCCGGGCTGCCCGATGCGGGCCGCAACCGACGATCGACGCACCGGTCCGGGCCGCCAGGATCCGCGCCCCGGGCGAATGGTCCCGGTGCGTGTGGGTCACCACGATGACCTCGACCTGTTCGCCGCCGAGGTCTGCGAGCAACGCATCGATATGGGTGGATTCGTCCGGGCCGGGGTCGATGATGGCGACGCGCCCGCGGCCGACCACATAGGTACACGTGCCGGTCGCCGTGAACGGCCCGCCATTCGGAGCGATTCGCCGCCGGATCAGCGGTGCCACCTGCTCCATCTGCCCGCTCTCGGGCAGCGACCGATCGAAGGTCGGCTTGCTCTCGTCCTCACCCGCCATCACCACCCCGTCCCTGTCCGGGGGCGGTTCTAAAGCCGCGTCCGACCGCGGTGCAAACGGGTCCGACCCTGAGACAGCTCCGTTGAAAGCGCCGCCGTCTCGGGACTCAGCCCATCGTCACAGAGGTGTGGGCTGAGACACAACCGGGCGCGATCAGCCCCCGCGTCGCGCGTTGCGCCGCGAATCAACCGGCCCGATGAGACCGACCGGCGCGGACGCGGACAGGCACCGGCACGGGGGCCGGCATGACGCCGAGGCCAAGGGCCGCCGCCCGCGCCGCGTCGGCAGCCCCATCGACGATCTCCGTCACGCGCGCCGCCAGGGCAGCGACCTTGGATCGAACGGCTCTCTTTGCAGCTTGCAGCATCGCGGATCCCGGTTCGGACCTAATGACCTATCATCGAACGCTACCGTCAGGCTCCCGTTCCGTCACGCAACGTCGCGGGCAGATCCGCGAGCGAGACGAATGCCGCCTCCATTGTCAAGTGCGCGGAACCAGAGCGAAACCTTGGCGTTTTCGAGTCCAGAACGACGCGGCCACCCGCGCCGGTACTTTTAAAGGATCCGCACAATGCTCGGTTGGGCCGTAACCTTCCTCGTCGTCGCTCTGGTCGCTGCTCTGCTCGGCTTCGGTGGTATTGCCGGGACCGCCATGGAAGCAGCCAAGCTCGTGTTCTTCGTTGCGATTGTCCTGTTCGCGATCTCGGCCGTCGTCGGCCTGATGCGTGGCCGCTCGCCAACTCTGTAAAGCGGTCGTAACCACTGGCGCTAGCGCCAGGCTGTGGACCGAATTGGGGAGAGCCGCCGTCATCCACGGCGGCTTTTCCGTCTCCGGGGCTTTTCAGAAGCCTAGAGACCGTCGGCCGCCCCTTACGCCTTCTCGTGATCTCCGCCATCGAGTTTGGCGATCAGTTCGGCGAAGCGATCGGGCACCGGTTGGAGCGCCACACTGTCGTACATCGCGCGCAACTGCGCGGCGAGGCGATTGCGGGTATGATCGCTCAAGGCGCCGCGGCCGCCGGACCGGTCTCCCGACACGGGGGCGGCATCCGCGGGATCGCCCGATGCAATGATCGGGGATTGGGCCGGGGGGGCTGAAGCGGTTCCAGCATACGGATCTCCGGCGCGGAGGTCCGCATCCTTGCCGTGGTCAGCCATTCACACGCCCCTTATTGCCGAAGTCCGCTGGGCCGCATTGTACTGCGGCTCGACATACGCCATGGCTGCGGCTGCAACGCCCGCCCGCCGGATCGGTTCCGCTGAGGGCGGAACGGAGTGCGAGCCTCCGCGTTGGGCGGTAGGCTGCGCAGGATACAAGCCGGCCCCGGCACGACCTTGGTCGAGCACCGAGGCATCGCGGCCGGGCAACACGGCGAGGCACAGGGGATCGAATGTCGACATCGCAACTCGTGGTACAGCACCTGCCGTACCTGCGCCGCTACGCGCGGGCGCTCACGGGGAGCCAAGTGGCGGGCGACGCCTATGTCGCCGCCACCCTGGAAACCCTCGTCAACGAGCCGGATACGCTCGGCCGCAGCACCAACATCAAGGCGGACCTGTTCCGGGTCTTCACCCGGATCTGGAACTCCCTGTCGGTGAACGGGCGCAGCGAGCAGGTCCAGCACGATTTGCCGGCTGAAGTCCGCCTCGGCCAGATCACCCCGCTGCCGCGGCAGGCCTTCCTGCTGTCCTGCCTCGAAGGCTTCTCGGAGGAAGACGCAGCCATCATCCTGGCCGTCGATGTCTCCGAGGTCCGTGACCTGGTGGACGAGGCCGGCCGCGAGCTCGCCGCCGACATGGCCACCGAAATCCTCATCATCGAGGACGAGCCGCTGATCGCCATGGATCTCGAGGCGCTGGTCGAGGGCCTCGGCCACAACGTCATCGGTGTCGCCCGCACCCGGACCGAGGCGATCAAGATCGCCAGCGAGGGCAAGCGCCCGGGTCTGATCCTGGCCGACATCCAGCTGGCCGACGGCTCCTCGGGTCTCGACGCGGTGAACGACCTGCTGAAGACCTTCGAGGTGCCGGTGATCTTCATCACCGCCTATCCGGAGCGGTTCCTCACGGGCGAGCGCCCCGAGCCGGCCTTCCTCATCGCCAAGCCGTTCCAGCCGGCGAATGTGTCGGCGGTGATCAGCCAGGCCCTGTTCTTCCAGCAGACCGCGCGTCGCCGGGAAGCCAAGACCGCCTGATCCTGCGGGCATCGGAGCGGCTGGCCGCTCCGGACCGACTCATCGAGCTCCAAAAACCCCGGCGCGAGCCGGGGTTTTTTGTTGCGCCGTTCTCGGCACGAACGCGCGCAAAAAAACGGGCTGGAGATGGCTCCAGCCCGTCGAAAAGGTTCCGGCCGATGCACAAGGGGAATGCGGGGAGGACCAGGTGGCCGGGTCTCGATGTAACGAGCGCGGCCTCGGGATGTTCCGGAAAATGCGCTTTTTGCGCGAGCGTGCCATTTTCAGCACAGGGGATGGTTGTGGATGACCGGGGTGCGCCGCCGCACCAACAGCCCGCCCGTTGACGAATACTCAGTGATCACAGGAACGGGACTGTTGTGGAACCTGCGATTGCAGGCCGCGTTGTTCGAACATCCTGTCAAGCTCTCGTGATGAGGTCGGGGCAATGCTGCGGTCTGGTTTCATTCTGGGCGTGAGTGCTCCCGCGGCTCTTCTGACCGTGCTCCTGCAGCCGGTGGTTCGTGAGACGGCCGACAATTGGTCGCCGCCCGTCATCGCCGCGAGGGCGTCCGCGCCCGCATCGCTGCCGGGGATGCGTCCGGCCTCCCTGGCGCTGAGCCCGACCCGCGTCGCCGGCGTCCAGCGCACCGAGAGCCGCCCGGTCCCGGTCGCGGAAGAGGGCCAGGAAATCGGGATCCGGCCGATCCTCAAGCCGCCGGTGCAGCCGCGCCGCTTGGTCCGAGAGGGCTGCGAGACCGCACTCAGCTCCCTGGTCGGTCCCGAGGCGCGCCGCATGACCCCGGGCCGCTGCATCTCCTGATCCCGAAAGCCTGTTCGGCTCAAAGCACAAGGCCCCGCCAGTCCGGCGGGGCCTTGTGCTTTGGGGCGGTTGTCTGAAACGGCTCTGGAAACGAGGACGGCGCCGGTCTGAGGACACGGCGCCGTTACGCAACGCGATGGTTCTGGTGCGTCACTCGGCGCGGCCAGTCCCGGTCGATTGTCCACCCTTGCGGCCCGCCGAAGAGGCCAACTCGCGGTCCTGCGAGAAGGAGCGCTTCTCGGCCGGCACGCTGCGTCCGCCCTTGCTGGCGATCTCGCGCTGCCGCGACAGGTCCATCGAGGCAAAGCCCCGCTTCGAGGTTGAATTCCCGGATGCCATCAGTTCCTCCTCAGGCTTCGCTTCACCCCGCAACAACCTTCAGCAATAACCAAGGTTCCTGTGACGAGACCTGGCCAAGTTTGGCAAAGCTAAGCTTGGCAGCAACCGCCGTCTGTGTGCGGCGTTGATCCGGGATTGATCTGCGCGCACCGCCACGGGCGCCTCAGGCGCGTTGCCTCGGGCCGGCCTTCTCTCGAAGGGCGCCCGCGGGGATCTGCGATGCAGGTCGGGAAAAAGGGTTTTGGGTGATGACGAACCGCGACATGGTTAAGACCGGGCCTGGGTCGGCGCCGAGCGTCGAACCGAACACGCCTCCGCTGCCGCCGATGCCCGCCCCCGAGGATTCCCCGACGCCGACGACGCGCGAGGAACCGGTCGACTCGCCACACCTGAATGCCAGCCTCAAGCGTCCGGCCCCCGGTCCCGGCGAGCAGGGCCTGTCGACGAAGCGCTGAGCCGGCTCGGCCTCAGCCGGCGTGCAGGCGCGTCCGGCGGGTCAGGCCGACGATCAGCAGACCGATCCCCAGGATCGTCGCGATCCCGGCTACCGTCAGGATCCGCTGCACGAGGGGTGTGTAGAGGCCGCGTGCGGCATCGTAGCCGTAGCAGAGCAGCGTCAGGCGATCGGCCAGGCTTCCGACCCGGCCCTCGCCGGCCTCCGTCAGGGCGAGGCGAAGATCCCGCCCGGTCAGCGCCAGCGGCGACAGCACGCGGGCGACCCGGCCGTCACCGGCAAGCAGCATGGCGGCCGCGGGATGAGCGAAACTGTCCGTCCCGGCATCGTAGACCGCGCTGTAGCCCAGGGCGCCGGTCAAGGCCGCGAGGGCGGCATCAGAGACGAGCAGGGGGCGGATGCCGGCCGCGCGCTCGCCCAACGTCTCCGCGAGCATGCGTCTTGCCGCCGCGGCATCGTCCCGCGGATCGATGCCGACCAGCACGAATGCGTAGTCCTCCGCGGCGAGGCCGGTGGCCGCCAAGGCGTCCGCCGCCATCGACACCATCGGGTCGCAGACGTTGCCGCAGGTATAATCCACCGGCAGCAACAGGGCGACGCGCCCACCGAGGGACTGACCCAGCGTCGTCGCCCGCCCAGTCCGTGCGTCCGTAACGGCCAGCTCCCAGGGGACCCGGGCATCCGGCAGGGGAGCGACCGCGACGCGGGCCAGATCGGCCTGGACCAGCCGGGCGCAGACCGGCACCGGACCGACCAGAAGCCCGCCCAGGATCGTGAGCAGGGCGGCGATCAGGCTGCGGACGGCTCGGTCTGCGCCGGGGCTGGGACTGGACAAGCGCTTGACGAACCGCATGGATGTGTGGGCCGGTGCGGCCACCTGAAGACCATCCATGCCCGCGAGGGCGTGAAACCCCTCGCGGAGCCCGCGAATGACCCTCGATACCGAGGTTTCCTCTTTAAGGCAGGTTCCGCTGTTCCGCGAGGTGGAGCCGGCGCGCCTGAAGCTTCTGGCCTTCACGAGCGAGCGCGTGCATTTCGAGCCGGGGCAACGCTTCTTCGCCCGGGGCGACGTGGCGGATGCAGCCTACGTGATCCTCAAGGGCAGTGCCGAGGTGAGCATCGACGGCCCGGCCGGCCCGGTCAGGCTCGCATTGCTCGGACAGGACGCCTTGGTCGGCGAGATGGGCATCCTGGCCGACCAGCCCCGCTCCGCCACCGTGACGGCGGAATCGGCCGTGACGGCGCTCCGCATCGATCGCGGCGTCTTCCTGGAACTGCTGGCGCAGTTCCCGCAGATCAGCATCGCGCTGATGCGGGTGCTTGCGTTGCGGCTCGAGCAGACGAACCAGGCGCTGGCCGAGAGCCGGGGCTGACCTCACGCGGTCGGATAGGTGATGAATTCGAGCAGCGAGCCGTCCGGATCGCGAAAGTAGACGCTGAGTCCGGCCCCCGCGGCGCCGTTCCGCTCGACCGGGCCGAGTTCCACGGCCACCCCCGCAGCTTCGAGATGCGCCATCGCGTCCTCGATCGGGCCGGACCAACGAAAGCACAGGTCGCTGTTTCCCGGCAGCACCGGCTTGGCTGCCACCGGCTCCGCCTTCACACCGGGGCCGTGGCAATTGAGCTGAACGCCGCCGAACCGGTAGGCAAAGCCGTCCCCGCGCGCGATCACCTCGGCCCCGACCACATCACGGTAGAAGGCGTTGGACTGCGCCCAGTCGGTGACGTGGATCACGCAGTGATCGAGGTGGATCGCCGGGCGCAGCGGCACCTCGGGCGCAACCGGCGCGTCGGTCGCAAGCGTCTCCGTCTCGGCCATGACTCACCTCCGCGCGGGCCGGGCGAGCCCCCGGTCCCGTATTATCAATTAGGGCGCAACCGTGGCCGCGGCAGCGGGCACTCGCGCGCCGCTGCGGCGCAAAAGCTACATCGCCACCGACGGGGAGACGGTAGGCATAGGGTCCAGGACCGTATCCCGCATGTCAGGACCCATGATCGCAACACGCCCATCGGCCTGGAGCCGAATTCGCCGGTTCCTGCTCTCGCGAATTCTGCTCGCCGTGGTGGCGATCGCGCCGCTGGCGGCCTGCCAGACACGCCAGGCCCAGCTCGCGCAGGACGATGAAGCGGCCTGGTACATCGGGACGAAGCCCGACAAGCCCTACGACATTCCCCTGGTCGACACGTCGAAGCTCGATCCGAAGTACCGCCGCCAGCAGGTCAGCTACAACGGCCCGGAGAAGCCCGGGACGATCCTGGTCGATATCGACCAGCGCCAGCTTCTCCTGGTCCAGGCGGACGGCACCGCGATGCAGTACGGCGTCGGCGTCGGCAAGGCCGGCTTCTCCTGGAAGGGCGAGGCGCGGGTCGGTCGCAAGGGTGTCTGGCCGGATTGGAGCCCGACCGTCACGATGGTCTCGCTCAACCCCGACCTGCCGCGGACCCGCAAGGGCGGGGTCGACAACCCGCTCGGTGCCCGCGCCCTCTACCTGTACCAGGGCAACCGCGACATCCTGTTCCGCATCCACGGCACCAACGAGCCCTGGAGCATCGGCGAGCAGATGTCGTCCGGCTGCGTCCGGATGCTCAACGAGGACATCGCCGACCTGTACGAGCGCGTGCCGGTGGGCGCCCGGGTGCTGGTCAAGCGCAACGGCAAGTACCGGGTCTGACGCCCGATCATCGCGGGGTCTGCGCTTCGGACAGCGCCGGCTCCGCCGTCATTTCCCGAACCCGCGCGATCCCGGCGGCAAGTTGCAGCTATCGGGCACGCGACGATGCGCAGCGTCCGCTGCCGAAAGCCCGACGTTGCGGCTATCCGTGCCGCGCTGCACGCTTCTGCCAGGCACCGTGTCGCAGCGCATCGGCCGGGAACGCTTTCGCAACCTATCGGCACCACCCTCGGGTGAGCCTGCAGGCGTCGGTTTCGCGGGCGCATCGGGTTCGACGGGACGCCCCGGGCCTCCCCAGGCGCATAGCTTAGCTGGCAAAAACGCCACAATGGCAGCCGATCCTGCGCGCTCCTGACACGTTCTGCCGCCTCTTCGTGGACAGCTTTCTGATGACAAGATTGATGCTCGCCCTGCTTCTCCTCTGTAGCCCCGCCGCTGCGGCCGGGACGATCAGCGGGCCGGCGACGGTGATCGACGGCGACACGATCGAGGTGCACGGCACCCGTATCAACCTCTACGGGATCGACGCGCCTGAGACGGCCCAGAGCTGCCAGACCGTAACCGGGCAGGACTACCGCTGCGGCCGCGAGGCCGCGCAGGCGCTGAGCGCCCATATCGGCGGCGCCGTCGTCACCTGCGAGCGTCGCGAAGGTACGGCCGCGAGCGGCATGGCCGGCCTCTGCCTCGCGCATGGCGAGGATCTGTCGGCCTGGATGGTGGCGAAGGGCTACGCGCTCGCCAGCCGCCAGGTGATGCCCGCCTATACCCGCCAGGAGGGCCAGGCCTGGGCGACGCGTCGCGGTCTCTGGGCCGGGACCTTCGAGAAGCCGGCCGATTGGCGCCAGGACCGCCGCCGCATGGAGGCCTCGGCCGGGGCGAGCGCGGCCGACTAGGCCCACTCACACCGTCTTGTCGCGGCCCTCGGTGAATTCCCGCCAGAGTAGGACCAGGGCCGCCATCACGGCCGGGCCGACGAACAGGCCCAGCAGACCGAAGGTCTCGACGCCCCCGAGGATGCCGAGTAGCACCCACAGGAACGGCAGCTTCGTGGTGCCGCCGATCAGGGCCGGCCGGACGAAGTGGTCGGCCACGAAGGTGACGACGAAGCCGGCCACCGCCACGATGATCGCCGCCTTCACCGACCCCGCCGCGACCAGCAGCAGGGCCGCGATCGCGATGGCGAGCGCCGCGCCGAAGGGGATCATGGCGGCGACCGCCGTGAAGGCTCCGAGCAGCACCGGGTGCGGCACGCCGGCGAAATAGTAGACCACCCCGAGGATGAAGCCCTCGCCGAGGCCGACGAGGACGAGCCCGTCGACGGTGCCGTGCACCGAGGCTACCATCTGCCGCGCTACGCGCTCGCCCCGGGGGCCGAACAGCCGGTCGCAGGCGACCCGGGCCTGCTCCGTCACCGTCCGCCAGTCGCGGAACAGGAAGAACAGGGCCACCAGGCTGAAGCCGAACAGGACGATCCGGTGCAACACCTCGCGGCCGAAGTTGCGCGAGGCGCCCACCACCGAGTGGTTCTCGAACCGGTGCAGCAACTCGGAACCGGCCTGGGCGTGCCCGAGATTGTCATTCCACCATGCGGTGGCCTGGGCGGCCCCGTAGGGCAGGTGCTGGAGGAATTCGGGGGCCGGGACACCGTTCGCTTCGGCGTTGCGCACGAACTCTGCGACGTCATGGGCTTCGCGGGCCGCCTGGACGCCGAGAATCGCCAGGGGGGCGAGGAAGACCAGGGCCACCGCGGCGGTCATCAGCGTCGGTAGCAGCAGGTTGTGCCGACCCGGCGGGAAGCGCCGTTCCAGGCGGGCGTAGAGCGGCCACAGGGCGATCGCCAGCACCACCGCCCAGGCCAGGGCCGGCAGGAAGCCGTGAAGGATCCACAGGCCGAGCGCGGAGAGTGCCAGGACGAGCACGACCCGGGCCGCACCCTGCGAGCGCGCCCGCTCCGGCGGGGGTGGGGGACCGAGATGAGTCGGAGGCGGGACGGAATGGGCCGTGGGTAACATCCGTTTCGTCTCCTGAAGGCCGCGCGAAGGGCGCGTCCGCGCAAGGGCGCAAGAGATCGCGTCGCTGCGAAGAAGTCCGTTCATGACCGCGAACCAGCGCTGCAACGCGCCGGGAACCGTCGCGGTTGCCGCCTCCAACCCCCTCGTGTAGAGGTCGCGGCCGTCCGACGGGCCCGCAGCGCGGGCCCCGTACGCGTATTGGTGGCCGCGCGGGGCGTGAGCGCCGGGTCGCCCGGCATCGAGGGGGCTCCCCGCCCGACCGATCCGGAAATCGAACAGCCCGCGAGAAGACATGTCCGACGAGCCCGCCCACGGCAGCGCCACCTTCGAGCGCGTGGCCGACATCATTGCCGAGACCGCCGACATCCCGCGGGACAAGATCACCCCGGAGAGCCACGCCATCGACGACCTCGGCATCGACAGCCTGGCCTTCCTCGACATCGCCTTCGCGGTCGACAAGGCCTTCGGGATCAAGCTGCCGCTCGAGCGCTGGACCCAGGAGGTCAACGAGGGCAAGGTCCCGGCCGAGCAGTATTTCGTCTTGAAGAACCTGTGCGCGCGCATCGACGCCCTGGTGGCCGAGAAGGCCGCAAAGGTCTGACGCGCTAGAGACCGACGCACCCCCATGCGCCTCGAATATTTCGAGATGATCGATGCCGTGCGGCACCTCGACCGGGCCGCCGGCCGGATCGAGGCGCTCGCCCGGGTGCCGCTGGAGAGCCCCGTCTTCGAAGGGCACTTCCCCGGTCACCCGCTGGTGCCCGGCGTGCTCCTGACCGAGACCATGGCGCAGGCCTCCGGCTACCTCGTGCTCGCCCATCTCGACTTCACCCGGATGCCCTTCCTCACCGGGGTCGACAAGGCCCGGTTCCGGTCCTTCGTTGGGCCCGGCGCGGAGCTGGTCGTCACCGCCACGCTGGAGCATGACGGCTCGGGCTACGCGGTGACCAAGGCCGCGATCAGCCATGCCGGCAAGCCGCTCTGCGACGCCGAGCTGCGCTTCCGCACCATGCCGTTCCCGGACGGGCTCGACGCGCCGATGCGCGAGCGCGCCCGGACCATCGGCCTGTTCCCGGATCCGGTGCAGCCATGACCCGCCCGGTCCTCGTCACCGGCCTCGGCCTCGTCTCCTGCGCGGGGGAGGGGATCGCGGCGCATCTCGCGGCCCTCGACGCCGACGCGGCGCCCCGGACCGACACCGAGACCTTCGCGCCCTATTGCGTGCATCCGGCGCCGCCGATCGCCTGGGATGGGCAGATCCCGAAGCGCAGCGATCAGCGCCAGATGGAGGCCTGGCAGCGGCTCGGCGTCTACGCCGCGGGCCTCGCCCTCGACTCCGCCGGCGTGAAGGACGACGCCGCCCTCAAGCAGGCGCTCCACCTCGTGGTCGCGGCGGGCGGCGGCGAGCGCGACTATGCGGTGGACGGTGCGATCCTGACGGGCTTGCGCGATGCGGCCGATCCGGGCGCCTACCTGAACGAGCGCCTGCAGAACGACCTGCGGCCGACGCTGTTCCTGGCCCAGCTCTCGAACCTGCTCGCCGGCAACATCGCCATCGTGCACGGGGTCACGGGCGCCTCGCGGACCTTCATGGGCGAGGAATCGTCCGGCGTGGATGCGCTGCGGATCGCGCAGGCGCGCGTCGCGTCGGGCCAGATCGACGCGATCCTGGTCGGCGGTTCCTACAGCGCCGAGCGTCCGGACGTGCTCGTGATCCACGAGATGGGCGGCTACCTCGCCCGATCGCCCTATCGCCCCGTATTCGAGCGCGGCGGACCGGGCGATGGGGACGCCGGCTTCATCCTCGGGAGCTGCGCGGCCTTCCTGATGCTGGAATCCGAGGACCACGCGGCCGCCCGTGGGGCCCGGGCGCTCGCCCGGCTGGACCGGGTGGCAAGCGATCGCACGCGGCGCGCCCCCGGGAGCATCGCCGGTAGCCTCGAAACCCTCTGGCCGCAGGCCGGGCTCTCGGCACCGGATCGCGTCCTGTCCGGGGCCACCGGGGTCGCGCCGATCACCGCGGAGGAGCACGGGACGCTGAGGCGGCTCGCGCCGGCGGCGCGGATCCGGGCGCTCGGCGACGTGATCGGACATGGGCTCGAGGTCGTCGCCCCGTTCGGAGCCGCACTCGCGGCCGGCCTCGTCGCCGCCGGATCGGCCCGCGAGGTGGCGGTGACGACGATCGGCCATCGCCGCGGCGAAGGCGTGCTGCGTCTGGTTCAGGCCTGACCGGCATCCGGGACCGGGCTGGCGGCAGGACGCCGCGAGCTCATCCGGTTTTGCAGGGGCCCGGCTATCTGTCTGACGACGCGCAACTTCCCAGCCCGTCGCGCTTCTACTGTCCGGGATAAAGCCGGCGCTGCGTCGATCTTGGAATCCGTCGAAATATTTCTTCGGACTTGCCAATGCGTCAATGAAGGTCTATCCCAGTTTTATCGGCACGTGTCCGGATATCTTGGACCGTTACGCCTTCGCAGGGCGGTTCTGACTTTCCTATCGCTATCGGTCGATACCGGTATCCGCTTTCCGAGCGGCTGCTATCTCTCACTACGCCTGCGAAGATCGAGGAATTCCATGAGCACCGGAACCGTCAAGTGGTTCAACGAGACCAAGGGCTACGGCTTCATCCAGCCGGATGACGGCGGCAAGGACGTGTTCGTCCACGTCTCGGCTGTCGAGCGCGCCGGCCTGCGTGGCCTGAACGAGGGCCAGAAGGTCTCCTACGAGCTGGAAACCGACCGCCGCAGCGGCAAGGAATCCGCTGGCCAGCTCCAGACGGTCTGATCGCCGAACCGACGGCCATTGTCGAAGCCGCTCTCGAGGGAGCGGCTTCTTCGTATCTACATTCGATTTCGGGACGACGGCGGCCCGCCGCGCCCAACACAGGAGTGTCTGTGAGCTTTCCGAATAAGCAAGGTGTCGTCGATCGACTGGAGGCCGCTGCCAAGGCGCGGTCCGAGATGCTGGCCCGCTTCCGGGCTCGCCCGACTGCCGATGATCCGGCCGTCCTCGCCCGTCAATCCGCGCGCCGCGCCGTGGTCGATGCCCGCGAGGCCCGCGCGGCTGAGCGTGCCGCCCAGCGCGAGGCGGAACTCGCTCGTGCCGCCGCCCAGGCCGAGGCCGAGCGTCAGGCCGAGGCCGAGCGCAAGCTCGCCGAGCAGCTCGCTGCCCAGGAGCGTGCCAAGGCCCTCCAGGCCGAGCAGAAGCTCCAGCGCGATGCGCGCTACCTCGCTCGCAAGGCCAAGGCGCAGAAGCGGCGCTAAGAGCCTCTCATAAAACTCCCGCCGCACCGTCGCGTGCGAAGGGAGAGCTCCCGGGAACCGGGAGTTTTGTGAGGTGCTCTAGGACGTTTGCGGCCGAACCAAAGCCTGGTTCGGCGCGAGCGGGCGCCCCAGAACATCGATTCGGAGCCGTCTCCGGCCGCCTCGCGGTCGGACGTTGCCCCGGAGGCGCCGCCCCTTCGAAACCACGCCCCAGGAGCCCTGGCATGACCCACAAATTCAAGATCGGCCAGCGCGTCTGCCGGGTGCAGCTTGGACTTCCCGGCGACAAGGGCGGCGGCGAGGTCTTCGAGATCCTGCGCCTGATGCCGGAGGATCAGACCGGCGAGCGCTCCTACCGGATCCGGACGGAAGCCGGCGAGCGTGCGATCCGCGAGAGCGAGCTGGTCGCGGTCAGCTCCCTCTGAACGAGCCGCATCTCAGAGCGTCCTGAACATCACCAGGGCGTCGACGAAGCCGAGACCCGGATGCCGGAAGGCCCCCGGGAGCCGGCCGACCTCCGCGAAGCCGAGGCTCCGCCAGAGCTTCACAGCGCGCTGGTTGCTCGAAACCACGAAATTGAACTGCATCGCCGAGAAGCCGCGCTCGCGCGCCCGATCGAGGGCGTGCTCGCCCATGGCCCGGCCGATGCCGCACCCCGCTGCGGCCGCGCCGGTCATGAAGCCGCAATTGGCGACATGGGCGCCGCCACCAGCCTGATTGGCGCGCAGATAATAGGTGCCGAGCACCACCCCATCCTGTCCCGCCACGAAGGTCTCGCGGTCCGCACCGGTCCAGTAGGCAACGGCGTCCGCCTCGCTGAGCCCGGGATCGAGCGTGTAGGTCTCGCCGGCCCGGATGGTCGGCAAAATGATCCGGGCGATCGCCGGGTGGTCGGACGCCCTTGCCGGCCGAATCTCCAGGCTCACCCGAACTGCTCCCGCAGGATGCGCTCGTCGAGGCTGTGCCCGGGATCGTGCAGCAGGACGAGCTCGGTGGCGCGGTCCAGCGAGGTCTCCACCGTGCAGACCCGGCGGAACTCGGTGTGGTCGGCCACCGCCGCCACGGGACGGTGCGGGGCGTCGAGCACGTCGATCCGGATCTTGGCGTAGTCCGGGAGCAGGGCGCCGCGCCAGCGCCGGGGGCGGAAGGCCGAGATCGGGGTCAGCGCCAGCAGCTTCGCGTCGAGCGGCAGGATCGGTCCACCCACCGAGAGGTTGTAGGCGGTGGAGCCGGCCGCCGTGGCGACCAGCACCCCGTCGGCGATCAGCAGGTCCAGCCGGACATGCCCGTCCACGGCGATCTTGAGCTTGGCGGTCTGATGCGTCTGGCGCAGCAGGTAAACCTCGTTGATCGCCCGGGCCCGGTGGCTGCGGCCCTCGGTATCGACCACATCCATCACCAGCGGGTGGATGACGCTGCGCTGGGCCGCCTCCAGATGCACCAGCAGGTCGTCGTCCCGGAATTCGTTCATCAGGAAGCCGACTGTGCCACGGTTCATCCCGTAGATCGGCTTCGGGTGATCCATGAACCGGTGCAGCACCTGCAGCATCAGCCCGTCGCCGCCCAGCGCGACGACGACATCCGCCTCTTCCGGTGGGACGTGATCGTAGCGCCGCATCAGGGCGGCGGCGGCTTCCCGGGCGTAGCCGGTCGGACTCGCCACGAATGCGATCTTCTTGAATATCGGCATGGCGTCAGGCGGTGCCTGGCAGGCGCGTCGAGGTCCCGTCGGGGGTCACGTCACGGCTCCAATCTGATGAGCGAACCGCCCGGTTGACGTCGGTGCCCCGCATGCGTCTGACTCGCCGGGCACATGCGCGATCCCGGAGGCATAGCATGGAGCGTCCGCTCCTCGTCTACACCACCTTTCCCGATGCCGCCTCCGCGCTGAATATCGGCGAGGCCCTGGTCCGCGAGCGCTTGATCGCCTGCATCAACGTCCTGCCCGGGATGCAGTCGGTCTACAGCTGGAAGGGGGCGGTTGAGCGTGGGGAGGAGGTCGCCGCGATCCTCAAGAGCCGCGAGGGCCTGGCCGACCTCCTCTCGGCCGCCCTGAAGGCGCGCCACCCCTACGAGGCGCCGATCATCCTGCATCTCCCGGTCGCCGGGGCCGACGCCGACACGGCGGCCTGGATCCTGGCGGAGACGCAGCCAGCCGACGCGACCCTCGCGGCGCCGCCGTCATCCTGATCGCCGCGATACTGCCCTACGACGATGCCTGGGCGGTCGCGAATACAGCCTTTGGAGGCATTCATTGCGGAGCGCTGCGGTGTGTTCGCAAATCGACTCCGGTGACAATTGACTTCATCAAAATTCGATGGTGAATTTCCCGAGTGCCGTGAATCGAATACGGCACCGTGACTTGCGGTGGCGCGCGATGAGAGGATTGATTGCAATCCTTGCGATCGGATTCGGCCTCCCGGCTGCGCAAGCCCTGGAAGCCGACGCGGTGGTCGGAACCTGGCGCCTCGTCTCCGCCACGCGGAAGATCGTCGAGACCGGCGAGGTCATCGACGCCTATGGCGGGCCTAAGCCCAATGGCTGGATCACCTACGGGCGCGACGGGCGGATGATGGTCGTCTGCGCCTTCGAAGGACGCGCGCGTCCCGCCGCCAACGACACGATGTCCGACGCGGACAGGATCCACCTGCACAAGACCTTCTTCGCCTATGCGGGGACGTACAAATTCGACGCCGACCGCGTCACCCACATCATCGACACGTCCTGGAACGAGGCCTGGACGGGGACCTCTCAGGTCCGGCACGTCGAGCAGAAGGGACGGCAACTGATCTACACGACCACGCCGTTCAAGTTCAACGTCGACGGAAAGCTGAGCGTCATCACGCTGATCTGGGAAAAGTACCCCTGATTTTTCGATCTACGGCTCAACAGGGAGGACGACATGCCCCGAATGTATGGTCTGTCGGCGCTGGTTTTCGCGGCCGCCCTCATGCCTGATCTGTGCCGTGCGGAGGCCCTGGAAGCCGATGCCCAGAGCGCGGCGACCAAGTGGGACGAGGCCTATAACCGCGACGACATGGATACGCTGGGCAAGCTCTACGCGCCCGACGCCCTCGTGGTGACCAAGGGCGGGACGCAGACCCGCGACGGCATCCCGAAGTTCTTCTCCGGACTCAAGGCCAAGGGCTGGGACGACCACAAGACGACGGTGAAGACCGCCGTCGCCAAGGACAAGCTGCTCATCGTTTCGGGGCGCTGGCAGATGACCGGTCCCGGGGATGGCGGCGCCCGGAAGACCTTCGAGGGCAATTGGGTGAACGTGCTCGAACGCCAGCCGGACGGCTGGCGGACGGTGCTTCACACGTGGAATTGAGATCGTTCGGCGCCCCGGGCGACGGACGCGCCCTGACGATCCCGCGCCGCGGGGTGGAACGCGGGCCAACAACATGTGGATAGACCCGCGCGGTGTCGAGAGACCGACCGACGGGAAGAAAAATCGTTGTCGTTCCGGCGCATCCGAAAACAAATCGTGGATCATACGATCGCTTTGATGATAGATTACCTATTTTCGATGTAGTTCAAAGCATAGTGTCTGGATTTATAGTTCAATGCGTTGTGGACCTGTCTCCGAACGACTATGAGCGCGCTGGCGCTGTTTCGGCGCCATCGGTTCGAGGACGTCGAGACCATGAAGGCATTCAAGATCGCCAGGCGCATCGCGTGGGTGCTGCTGGCGTCCGGCGCGGGCGGGACGGCCGTTCTGGCGGCCGGCGGCAAGGCGAGCGAGCCGTTGATGACCATCGAGCCGGCCCCGTCGGGCCCGGCGGGCCTGACCGCAGCCAACCCGCCGGCGCTGCGCTACGGCACCCTCTACGCCGACGCCAAGGGCCAGAGCCACGTCCAGTATTGCGACCTGAAGAACTTCCTCTTTAAGAGCTACGCACCGCCGGCGGCACCCCAGTATGTCGGCTTCCCGCCGGGGGATGTGGCCTCGATCAAGTACGCGATCCTGCCGGTCGGCTATGTCGGCACCTGGCACACCGCCCCCGGCCCGCAATGGGTGATCACCCTGTCGGGGCGCTGGTCGGTGGAGGCGACGGACGGCTCCGTACTCGAGCAGGGGCCGGGCGAGGTCGAGTTCAACGCCGATACCGGAGCAACCCCGCAGGGTCCGGAGGGCCATGTCGGGCACCTCACCCGCCAGGTCGGCGACGTGCCGAACGTCCAGCTGATCGTGTCGCTGAAGCCCCGCACGGGCAAGCGCTCCACCGATCCGTGCCAGCCGACCGCGCGGTGAGGGCCGGGCCCGCTCGACGCGTGCGAGAGTCATCCGGCGGACATGCTTCGCCGGATCTTCGAAGAAACTTCAGGCGCCCCTGACCGGATAGGTGCGGCCCTTCCAGGTAGCCGCGCCGGCGCGGCCGCCCCGCAGCAGCACGTTCCACTGGATCGCGAGCGCCACCAGCACGGCCGCCGGGTGGAGCGGGATCGTCGCCAGCGGCGCCCGCACCGCGACGGTGATCGCCGTCCGGCTCGCCAGCGACAGCGCGCAGGCCGCCACGGACGCCACCAGAGCCATGGGCGGCATCAGGCCGAACAGGCCGGCCAGCACCAGCAGCGGCGGCAGGACCTGGCCGCAGCCGAGGAGCACGGTCCAGACCGGCAGGGCGCGGGGCGTCGCCATGCCCTCGTGCGCGTTCTTGGAGAAGCCCGCCCACGCCTCCGAAAAACCCCGATACATCCGGCAGGTCGCGAGACCCGCCCCAGCCACGAGGTCGGTGCGGTAGCCCGCCGCGCGCAGGAGCCGGGGCAGGCGCACGCCATCGTGCAGGAAGCCGCGGATCGCGCCGTGGCCGCCGATCGCCACGTAGGCCGCGCGCTCGAACAGGATGAGCTGCCCGCAGGCGGCGCCCAGCGCCGGATCGGGGCGGCGGCGCATCAGCGGCACCGGCAGGAAGCCGACCAGCAGGAAGTCGATCATCGGCACGGTGAGCATCTCGCCGAGCGTCCCGGTGCGCTGCCGGGGCACGCCGCTGACCAGCGCCGCATCCGCGCGCCGGGCCTGCGCCACGAGCGACGCCGCGGCCTCGGGCTCCAGGCGGACATCGGCATCGATGAACAGCAGGTAGCGGCCCTCGGCGAGCCCGGCAATGTGGGCGCAGGCGTGGTTCTTGCCGGTCCAGCCCTCGGGCAGCGGCGGCACCGGGACGACGCGCAGGCGCGGGTCGCCGAGGCCGCGCACGATTTCGGCGGTGCCGTCCATGGAATGGTCGTCGCCGACGATCACCTCCACGGGCACGGCGGTGCTGGCAAGGGCGGCCCGCACGGTCCCGGCAATGTTGCCCGCCTCGTTGCGCGCCGGGATCAGGATCGAGACGAGGCCAGGATCGGCCTCCGGAGCGGGCCGGCGCAGGGCGAACAGGTTCACCGCCGTCAGGATTGCCGGCAGGGCGGCGGTGAGCAGGCAGAGGAGGGCCAGCGCCGTGAGGATCGGCTCGCTCATCGCCCGGGCTGCCCGTCGCCGGCCCGGTGGGCCGGATCGAAGCGGCGCCCGGCCAGCCGCGCGGACAGGCGCCGCCAGAGATCGTAGACGCCGCCGACGCCCTTGCGGCCGGCGACCAGGGCCCGGAAGCGCTCCGGCTCGCGGCTGACCACGTCGGCGCTCAAGCGGTCGAGGGTCGCGGTCAGGTCGCCCTCCAGGCGGGCGAGCCGGTCCGCCCGCGGCAGGGCCGCCAGTTCGGCACCCGGAATCCCGGGCCCGAAGGCCGCGAAGGCCTCGGCCCCGCGCTCGTCCCAGAAGGCATATTCGAGGGCGAGCGGCACGAACAGCGCGTCGGGGGCGATCTCGGCGAGCCGGGCCACGCCCGGGCGGAGGCCGAGGGGCCGGACCCGGACGTCCACGAAGCGGCCCTGCGCGGTGATCCAGAGGGCCGTGCCGGAGCGCGTCAGGATCGCCCGGGCGGCGGACAGGAACTGGGCGGCGCCCCTTGGGCTGTCGAGATCGACCCCGAAGGCGCCGATCCGCTCGAACACCCGGTAGCGCGTCAGCATGGCGGCGTCGAACGGGGCCCGGTTCTCGCGGTGCGGGTAGAGCCGGCCTGACAGCACGATGATCACCGCGGCGTCCCACCAGGCAGGGTGGTTGCAGTAGATCACCAGCGGGCCGGCATGATCCTGGGATGGCGGCGCGCTCCACTGCGGCAGGCGCAGGGCGTCGAGGTGCCGATGCAGGTAGCGCTCGAACCACGCCTCCATGAAGCGGCGGATCAGGGGCAAGACTGGTTGCAGGAGATCGGGGGGCGGACGGCGCCGCT
>NZ_LHCD01000021.1:0-99658 GCF_001262595.1 Methylobacterium sp. ARG-1 | reverse complement strand
ACCTGCGGCGGGCCGCCGACCGGGCCACCTTCGAGGCGCTGCTGGCGGGGGCGGACGTGCTGGTCCACGGCTACCGTCCCGGCGCCCTGGACGGCCTCGGCTATGACGCGTCGGCGCGGCGGGCGCTCGCCCCCGGCCTGATCGACGTGTCGCTGGATGCCTATGGCTGGACCGGCCCCTGGGCCGGACGGCGCGGCTTCGACAGCCTGGTCCAGATGAGCTGCGGCCTCGCCCAGGCCGGCCAGGCCTGGCGGCAGGCCGAGGGGCCGGTGCCCTTGCCGGTCCAGGCGCTCGATCACGCCACCGGCTACCTCATGGCGGCTTCCGTGCTCCGCCTGCTGGCCCGGCGCCTCTCGGACAGGACCGGCGGCCAGGCCCGCCTGTCGCTCGCCCGGACGGCGGCGTTCCTGATCGCGGCCGGCCCGGCCGAACCGGAGCCGGCGCTCGCCCCCGAGACGCCGGAGGATCACGCCCCGGAAGTCGAGCCAACCTCCTGGGGCCCGGCCCGTCGCCTGCGCCCGCCGCTGACAGTGGCCGGCGCCGCGCTGCGCTGGGACCGGGCCGCCCGCAACCTCGGGGATGACGCGCCGGCCTGGGCGTCGGAGCCGGGGAGCCGCGTGCGGTAGACAGCGGGTTCGCGATGAATCGGGATCGGGCCGATGGCGCAAACGGGTCTACTGCTCGGCCGCGCCCGGTTCCGGCCCGTTTCGCGCAATCCGAGGATCGCCCGGGCTAACCGAACGCGGCCATCGGTCGGTGGCCCTCCCGTGGCCGCACGAGGCGACGCGCCGTCGTCAGATCCCGGTTACGAAATCCAGCCTTCGCTTCTCGGCTCCCCCGGAGAGACCCGAGGCGGACCGGACGGCGCTGGGAATGGGCCTATTCGCAAGAATTTCGGGGCGCGGAGAGTTTCGAATTAACCGCCTCGTGCCATCACCGCGCGTCTCAGGTCTGTTGTCGTCATGCGGCTGCGCACGCTCCTTGCCCTCATCTTCGCAGTCGGAGCCCTGCTGCTCACCGCTGCCGCCACGACCGTGGTCTCGCAATTCGTCTCCGCACGTGTTCAGATCCGCGCCGAGGCTCACGCGGCCGAACTCGCCGAGCACCTGCGCCAGATCATCGACGCGAACATGACCGAGCGGCTCGGCGACATGGCCGTGCTGTCCTCGGTCGCGCGGACGAACGCCACGGCGCCAGAGACACGGCGCGCTTGGGTGGATGCCCTGCACCAAAGCTACCCGGCCTATGCCTGGATCGGTTTCGCAGACCAGGCCGGCACGGTCGTGGCCAGCACCGGCGGCATGCTGGAAGGCGAGAGCGTCGCGGCGCGCCCGTGGTTCCAGCAAGGCATCCGGGCGCCGTCCGTCATCGACATTCATGAGGCCAAACTTCTCGCGACGCGGTTGCCGGCGCTGCTCTACGGTGAGCCCCGACGCTTCGTCGACGTAGCGGTGCCGCTGCGCGATTCGACCGGTGCCCATGTCGGCGTTGTCGGCGGGCATCTCAGTGTGACGTGGATGCGCGAGATGAGCCGGGCAGCTATCGCCACGGCCCTGAAGCGCGAGCCGAGCGTCGAGGTGCTCATCCTCGCGGGTGACGGGACCGTCATCCTCGGCCCCGGCGACCAGGCGGGACGGAGGATCGAGGCCGAACTGCCGACGCTCCCAGCCTTGACCGCCGGCGCCGAACTCACGAGTACCCGCGGCACATGGCCCGAAGGCGGCGATTACTTCATCGGCGCGAGTCGCGCACGACCATCCGTCGATCGACCGACGTTGCCCTGGACCGTCCTCGTCCGTCAGCCCGTCGAGGTCGCCAAGGCGATCTCCAGTCCGATCGTCAACCGGCTGATGCTCGGCGGCGCGGCCTTCACGCTGCTGTTCGCGTTGCTCGGTTGGTGGGCGGCCGAGTGCCTGGCCGAACCGCTCCGCGCCCTCGCAGGCGCTGCCAGCACGATCGGCCACGACACCGCCGAGGCTCGTCTGCCGAAGCCGCACGGGTATCTGGAGATCTCCGAGCTGACGGGCGCTCTGACCGGATTGCTGACGCGCTTGGGCGAACGCGATCGCGCGCTCGCACAGGCCAATTGTGATCTCGAACGGCGGGTGTCCGAACGTACCGCGGAGTTGGCCCAGGCACGGGACCGGGCCGAAGCGGCACAGGCGCGCGCAGAAGCCGGTGAACGGGCCAAGAGCGATTTCCTGGCGACGATGAGCCATGAGGTGCGCACGCCGCTGAATGCCATCGTCGGGTTCGGTGACCTGCTGCGCGACGAGACCAGCCTTACCCCGCACCAGAAACGCTGCATCGATCAGATGCGCGTGGGTTGCGAGGTTCTGACGAGTGTCGTCAACGACATCCTCGACTACGCCCGCATCGCAGCAGATGGCGTCGTGCTCGAGGCCGAGCCGTTCTCGCCGCGCGCGCTCGTGGAGGAAACCGTCGCGCTCGTGGCCGGCACCGCCGAGCGCAAAGGGCTCGACCTGCGATGCGAGGGCGACGCGAACGACGAGCCGCGCGTCATGGGGGACAAGACCCGGCTGAGGCAGGTGCTTCTCAACCTCGTCAACAACGCGGTCAAGTTCACGCAACATGGCGCCGTGACCGTCGTTCTGACACGGGCCACGACGGCGGCGGGGATCGATCTGCGCGTCGCTGTTCGCGACACCGGCATCGGCATCCCGGTCGAGGCCCAGGCGCGGCTCTTCACCCGCTTCGTACAGGCCGACAGCAGCACGACCCGGCGCTTCGGCGGAACGGGACTGGGCTTGGCCATTGCCAAGGGCCTGATCGAGGCGATGGGCGGCACCATCGGCCTGGAGAGCCGGGATGGCGAGGGCTCAACGTTCTGGTTCAGCGTCACGCTTCCGAGTGAGCCGGTGAGCAGTCAGGCGCTCGATCACGTCACCGGCACGGCTCCGCCTGTTACAAGCGAGAGCGGCACGCCGCGGCGCGCGCACCTGCTGCTCGTCGAGGACGGAGCGATCAACCGTGAGATCGCCCAGATGGTTCTGGAGGCGATGGGCTATCGCATCTCCACGGCCTGCGACGGGCAGGAAGCCGTGACCATGGTCCGGGAGCAGGCCTACGATCTGGTTTTGATGGATGTCGAGATGCCTGTGATGGACGGCATGACTGCCATTCGGCACATTCGTGATCTGGATGGGACGGCGCGCCATGTGCCGATCATCGCGATGACCGCGCACGTCCTCCCGGAGCAGGTCCAGAACCTTCTGGCAGCGGGCGCGAACGGGCACGTTGGAAAGCCGTTCGATCGCGCCCATCTGTGCGCCGTCATCGAGCGCAGCCTCGGCGCGGTGCCCCTTCAGGAACGCTCGGCCGCATGACCGCGCGCCGGAGCCCGAGCGATCCATCCCGCGGCTCTCTCACCCGTCCCCTCGTCTTCAGGGGGCAAAGCCAGCGGTGCCCGCCCAGGAGCCCTCCAGGGAGCGCGTGGCTGGCCGGAGGGCGCCCGCGAGGCGCGCGGGTGTTCGCGGTCGCGTGAAGGGGGTTCGACGGACCACGTCAGGTTACTCAGCTCCCCCGCAATGCTGCCTCGAACCAGCGATCCGCTTTGGGGAGATCAATCACAAATTACGGAATTTTCAGCCTCTTCGGCGGCTGTTCTCTCGAAAACAGGATTTGGCAACGTCTGGGCCGTCAGATGGACCTGGGCGAGCCGAGGCCGGGACCTGGAGACAATCCCGCCCGTCGCTTCGCCGCACGGAGGCACGCCGTCGTTCGATGTCCCAAACCCTGTACCGAGACCGTCGTGAGGACGCGCGCCTGGGCGCGCTGCTCCAGCTCGACCTCCTCGACACGCCGCCGAGCGAAAGCTTCGACCGCATCACGCGGATGGCGAGCCAGATCTTCAATCTGCCGATCTCCGCGGTGTCGCTGACGGACCGCGACCGGCAATGGTTCAAGTCGCGCGTCGGCGTCGACCATGGGTCGATCCCGCGGGAAGGCGCGCCCTGCGCGCAGGTGGCCGAGACCACCGACGTCCTGGTGATCCCCGATTTCCGGCAGGATGCCGATTACGCCGACAGCGTGCTCGGCGTCGCCGGCATCCGCTTCTATGCCGGCGCGCCGCTGGTGACCCGCGACGGGTACGGGCTCGGCGCCCTGTGCGTCCTGGGAACCGAGCCGCGCTCCGTGGTCGAGTCCGAGATCGTCGCCCTCAAGGATCTCGCCGCGATGATCATGGCGCAGATCGAGCTGCAGCACGCCTTCGGGCGGATCGACCCGCTGAGCGGCCTGCCGAGCCGGAATCAGTTCCTGGATGACCTCGCCGATCTGGCGGCCGAGCGCCCGGACGAGTCGCGGCTCGCCGTGCTGATCGATCTCGCGCGTCCCGAGCAGATCAATGACTATGCCCGCGTCATGGGCCTCGGCCGGATCGACGATCTGATCCGGGACGCGGCGCTCGGCATACCGCGGGCCATCGGCTCGGAACTCAAGCTCTATCACACGGCGGCCACGCAATTCGCCTTCCTGGCGCCCCGGGGCGTCGTGCAGGACGCGTATGTCCGTTACCTCACGGAGGGACAGCGGCAGGAGCAGCAGCGCTCCATCACTGGGATGCTCCTGACCAGCGCCATCGGCGTCACCGCCTTCGTGCCCCGCGCGACGGGACCCCAGGACGTGCTGCGCGCCCTCTACGGCGCGGTCCAGGAGGCGCGCTCGTCGCCCGATCTCGTCGGTGTCTATTCGTCCGTGGCCGATGCCGCCTATCGGCGCCGATACCGCCTGCTGCGGGATTTCGGGCCGGCTCTGCTCGCCGGCGACCAGCTGCGCCTCGTGTTCCAGCCGCGGATCGATCTGCCCACGGGTCGGTGTATCGGCGCGGAGGCGCTGCTGCGCTGGAACCACCCGGATTTGGGGGCCGTGTCCCCCGGCGAGTTCGTCCCGGTCATCGAGCATTCGCCCCATGCGCAGGCCATGACGGCCTTCGTCCTGGAGACGGCCCTGGCGCAGGCGCGCCGCTTGCGGGCGGTAGGCCGCGAGATCGTGATCTCGGTCAACGTCTCGGCGGCCAACCTGCACGAGACGGATTTCGGCACCTCCGTCCGGGACGCCTTGCGGCGCCACGATCTCGAGCCGGCACAGCTGGAATTGGAGATCACCGAGAGCGCGATCATGCAGGATGCCACCCATGCGCGGCGCCAGCTGGATGAGCTCGCCGCCGCCGGCATCCGCCTCGCCATCGACGATTTCGGAACCGGCTACAGCAGCCTCGCCTATCTCCAGGACTTGCCCGCCCATGTCGTGAAGATCGACCGCAGCTTTGTGCTGAAGCTCGGTGACGGCGAGAAGGAGGTGTCGCTCGTCCGCTCGATGATCGGCCTCTCGCACGATCTCGGCTACCGCGTGGTCGCGGAAGGCATCGAGACCGCCGAGGCGGTCGATCAGCTCCTGGCGATGCAGTGCGACGAGGCGCAGGGCTACTTTTTCGCGCGCCCGCTGGAGGCCGAGCCCTTCCAGGCCTGGCTTGTCGACCACGAACGGGTCGCCTGGGCGCGGCGTGAGGCGACGTAGGTGTCGCCGCCGCGCAGCGACCAGTTCCGGCCGCCGGCGCGGGTGTTGTACTCGAGGATCTGCACCCGGTACCCGGCCCGGTGCAGCTCCAGCGCCGCAGTCATGCCGGCGAGCCCCGCCCCCAGGATCAGGACCGAGGCGCCCTTGGGGTCGCCGTCGAGCCGGATTGGCCCGCGATACGGCGATTCCTCGGCAAAGCCGAGGCTGGTCATGACCTGATAGGCGGCCGCGCTCCCGGCCGCGGCGCCGACCATGGCGATCAGGTTGCGTCGACTGAATTCCGATCCCTCTGCTATCTAGCTCTCCATCCCCCGATCCGGATGCGTTAAGGACGCGGTCGGCTAAGAAAGCCCGGGGCCAAGGCAGAGAGCGGCGAGGAAAAACGTGCCTTGCACTGTTGAGTTAAAGATAAGCCTATGCGGTCGGGTCAGATATATTCGGATCATTATCTAGGTGTTTGCTTCGGATCGCGGCTTTGCGCGCAGGATTTGTCTATACCGGCCCAGGCCTGATCCTGAGATGACGAAGCGAAGCGGCGACCGCGAAGGAGGGCTCCAGTCGGCTGCGCGGTTCTCGGCGGGTTCGTTCGAGGCTGCGGCGCAGCACCTGAGGATGCGGGAAGCGCCTGGGAGAGGCGTGGCGCTCACCGCGCGGGCCGGCTCTGCCCGCCGCGTCATCACCCCCCAACCGTACGGATTGATCCGCCCGTGCGTCCCGCTACAAGCGGTTGTGTGATTAACCCTCGCCTGCGCTTCGGCGCGCTCCTCGCCCTCCTCCCGCTCCTCTGGGCCGGACCGGCCGCCGCCGCCCCCTCCGAGGGCGCAACCGAGACCGTCGAGCAGGCGCTCTGCCGGCTGATCGACAATTCCGCCAAGGCGCGCGGGCTGCCGGTGCCGTTCCTGACCCGGCTGATCTGGCGCGAGAGCAGCTTTCGTGTCGGCGTCGTGAGCTCGGCCGGCGCGCAGGGCGTCGCGCAGTTCATGCCCGGCACGGCGCGGGAGCGCGGGTTGCTCGATCCTTTCGATCCCGAGCAGGCGATCCCGCACGCCGCCCATCTGCTGGCCGACCTGAAGCGGCAATTCGGCAATCTCGGTCTCGCGGCCGCCGCCTATAACGGCGGTGCCGCCCGCGTGAGCAAATGGCTTACCGGCGAGGGCGGCCTGCCCGCGGAGACCCGGGCCTACGTCGCCGCCATCACCGGGGCGCCGGCCGAAGATTGGCGCGGCGGCGCCGCTGCGACGGTCACCGATCCCGAAAGCGGGGCGCCGGAGGCGAAGGCCAAGCCGGACGTCAAGCCCGAGCCGAAACCGGATGCCAAAGCCGAGACCAAGCCCGAGGCGCCGGTCACCTGCATGCAGGTCACCGCCAGCCTGCGCATCCCGTCCCGCGGCGACCGCTTCGCGCTCGGGCCGAACGAGGGTCCGGCGGCGCCCTGGGGCATCCAGCTCGCCGGCAACTTCTCGAAGGCGCTGGCGCTGCAGAGCTTCAACCGCGCCCGCAACGCCTATGCCGGGGTGATCGGCGAGGCGCGGCCGATGATCATCGGCACCCGCCTGCGCAACCGCGGCACCCGGGCGTTCTACCGGATCCGCCTCCCGGCCCAGAGCCGGCAGGCCGCTGACGATCTGTGCGGCCGCATCCGCAAGGTCGGGGGCGCCTGCATCGTTCTGCGAACCTAGCGCCGCCTCCAGCCCGAAACCCGGCCTCCACCCTTCGCGCGGCGGCGCTGATTTTTTACCTGTCGCCCCGCTCCCGTCATCAAACCGCCCCGAGCGACGCCTTGAATGGACCAATCGGGGCAACCGGACGGGATATGACACGACTCCTCATCGCGCTCGCCAGCCTCCTCGGCCTGGGCCTGGCGGCGTTCGGCTTCACCGCCGCCTCGCCGCTGACCCTGTTCGACGCGATCGGCCCGCGCGATGCCGGCGGCCGCCTGGCGGTGCGCGACCAGGCCTTCGGCGAGGGGCAACGGCGCCGGCTCGACGTCTACGTCCCCACGGTCGCGGCCGAACGGGCACCGGTGCTGGTGTTCTTCTACGGCGGCTCCTGGCAGAGCGGCTCCAAGGACGATTACGCCTTCGTCGGCCACGCGCTGGCCGCGCAGGGCTTCGTGACCGTGCTGCCGGATTACCGCCTGTTCCCGGAGACGGCCTTCCCGGGCTTCCTCGAGGACGGCGCCGCCGCGCTCGCCTGGGTGCGCGACAACATCGCGGCCTATGGCGGCGACCCGCGCCGCATCGTCCTAGCCGGCCACTCGGCCGGGGCCTACAATGCGGTGATGCTCGGGCTCGACCCGCGCTACCTCAATGCCGCCGGGGTCGACCCGAAGGCGATCAAGGCGGTGGCCGGCCTGTCCGGTCCCTACGACTTCCTGCCGCTCGATCAGGACACCACGGTCAAGGTGTTCGGCAAGGCCCCGGACCTGCCGCTGACCCAGCCGACGACCTTCGCGGGCCCGCTCTCGCCCCCGACCTTCCTGGCCACCGGCGACGCCGACACGGTGGTGAAGCCCCGCCATACGGTGAGCCTCGCCGCCAAGCTGCGCGCCGCCCACGTGCCCGTGCAGGAGCGGGTCTATGCCGGGCTCGACCACAAGGACACGCTGCTCGCCCTCTCGGTGACCTTCCGCTCCAAGGCTCCCGAACTCGCCGAGATGGCCGCGTTCCTGATGCGCCAGGCGGCCGGGCGGTCGCAGTACACGATGCGGCGGTAAGGGGTTCGACGCGCGGCGGTCACGCCAGCAGCGGCACGTGCGGGGCGCATGTCCGGGGCAGGAGGCCTGTGAGCCGGGGATCGGCGGCCACTTCGACCGCGGCCGCGCAGGGCGTGAAGCCAGAGCGCCGATAGAGGCCGAGCGCCCCGGGATGGTCGAACGTGCAGGTATGCACCCAGAACCGCCGGATCGGCCGCGACCAAGCTTTCTCGATCGCCGCGTTGACCAGGGTGCGGCCGAGCCCATGCCCGACTGCGCCCGGGATGAGGCCGAGGAAGGCGAGCTCGCAGGTCTCCGGCTCGCGGAAATCCAGCTCCAAAAGGCCGAGATCCGCCCCGTCCCGGCGGAGCGCCAGAATCTCAACCTGCGGGTCGTCGAGAATCGCTTGCAGCGTTTCGTCCGACAGAGTCAGGCGCGAGAACCACAGCCAGTCGGCTCCCGCCGCCCGATAGAGGGCGCGATAGGTCTCGCAATCGGGTCGGACGAGCGGGTGCAGCGCGATCCCGTCCGGGAAAGGTCTGGCCGGCCGCAAAGCCGGCCGGCCCAGCATCTCAAGGCTGGTGACGATGGCGGCGATCCGGCCCGGCGGGACGGCCGAGAAGCCAAGGGGGAGCGCCGGGGCGGCTGGGTCTGTGGGCATCGGCTCGGAGGGGTGGCGACCGCGGAGGCCACCACCCTACCTGATCCCGGCCCCTCAGATCTGGACGCAGATCTTGCCGAAATGCCGATTGCTCTCCTGGTGCCGGAACGCCGCGACGAGTTCGTCCAGCGGGTAGACGCTGTCCACCACCGGCCGCAGCCCGCAGGCCTCGATCCCGCGGATCATCGCGATCTGCTGGCTGCGGCTGCCGACCAGCACGCCCTGGAGCCGGATCTGGCGGATCAGCGCCGGGACCAGCGGCAGCGGCCCGGCCACGCCGGTGAGGATCCCGATCACCGAGATGTGGCCGGCGACCCGCACCGCCGCCATCGACTGTTCCAGGGTCCCCGGCCCGGCGACATCGAGCACGTGGTCGACGCCCCGCCCGTCGGTCAGGCGCCGTGCGGTCTCGCCCCAGGCCGGATCGGCGCGGTAGTTGATCAGGTGGTCGGCGCCGAGGCCGCGCAGGCGCTCGAGCTTGGCGTCGCTCGACGAGGTGGCAATCACGGTCGCGCCGGCCGCCTTGGCGAATTGCAGCGCGAACAGCGAAACGCCGCCGGTGCCCTGCACCAGCACAACGTCGCCGCTCTTGAGCCGGGCATCGTCGTGGAGCGCCCGCCACGCGGTGAGCGCCGCCGTGGTCAGGGTCGCGGCCTCGGCGTGGTCCCAGCCCCGGGGGGCGTGGGTGAAGGCGGTCTCGGGCGCCGTGACGCGCTCGCGGGCATAGCCGTCGATTCCGTCGCCCGGCACGGTGGCGAAGCCCTCGACCTGCGGCGTGCCGTCGAGCCAGGTCGGGAAGAAGGTGCTGACCACCCGGTCCCCGACCGCGAACCCGTCCACCCCGGGGCCGATTGCCTCGACCTCGCCCGCCCCGTCGGACATCGGCACCCGCGCCTCGCTCGGCCCCCAGGTGCCGCTGACCACGGCGTAGTCGTGATAGTTGAGCGAGCTTGCCCGCAGCCGCACGGTGATCTCGCCGGGGCCCGGTGCGGGCACGGGCCGCTCGCCGAACCCCACCTTGTCGAAGCCGCCGCCGGGCTGGACGATGACCGCCCGGGATACCGATTGGGTCATGATGCACCTGTTTCTTGCGCGGGACCGGGTATGCCCCGGTGTTTCGCGAGCGCAGCCATGGAGGGCCGCGACGAGGCCGTCCCGCATCCGCTGCAGCCCGGCGTCGTCTGTAGACGCGACGCCGCCGTGATGGTTGCAGGGCGGCCCGGCACCTCGCCGTCATTGCGAGCGCAGCGAAGCAACCCAGGGAAACACCACATTCGGAGAACGCGCGCCGCACTGGGTTGCTTCGCTGCGCTCGCAATGACGGACTGAAAAATTCGGCATTCGTGCGGCGCCCAAACGCGCGGGACGCGGCGCATGCCTGGATCCGGCCACGCCGCTAAGGTTATCGCCAGATCCTCCGCCGCAATTGCGGATCCCCCCATCGCCCCGGCGGCCGCAGCCGCTACAATGAGGAGCGCCGCATCCCGCGGCTCCGGCGGTGGGACGGCATGGCTTCGGCGGACGCGGCGATCGGGATCCCGGCCGGGAGGGTTCGGCCCGGCGCGGCCTCGCGCGACGTGCCGGATGTGCTGCGCGTGCTCCTGAACGGGGCGGTGTTCGTCCTGCTGTGGAACCATGTCTGGTTCGAGGACCTGTCCGACCGCTCCTCGCTCGCCGCCTCCGAGGCGGGCAGCCTGCTGACCCAGATCCTGTTCGTCGCGGCCGGGCTCGGCATGGCGGCGGCGATCCACCGGATCGGGTTCCGCCACCTGCGCCCGCTGGCGACCTGGCCGATGATGCTCTGCGCCGGCTGGCTCGGGGTCACCGCGCTCCTGTCGGTCGAGCCGAGCCTGTCGCTGCGGCGGCTCGTGCTGTTCGTCATCGCGGCGATGCTGTCCGCCGGGGTGCTGCTGGTCGCCCGGTCGCCGCGGCAGCTGGCGCTGACCCTGGCCGGCTCGGCCCTGGTGATCCTGATCTCGTCCTATCTGTCGGTGGCCCTGGTGCCGAACCTGGCGATCCACTCGGCCTTCGACGTCAATTCCGATCCGAGCCATCCGGGCCTGTGGCGGGGCATCTTCCCGCACAAGAACGAGGCCGGGGCCGCCATGGTGATCCTGGTGATCGTCGGGCTCTACGTCGCCTCCGCGGCGAGCCGCGTGCTCGGCTGGACGATCGTTGCTCTGGCGATCGGCCTGCTGGTGGCGAGCGGCTCCAAGACAGCAATCCTGCTTCTGCCGGTGATCCTGGCGGTCACCGGCCTGTGCCGGGTCTTCACCGGCGGCGGCCTGCGCGGCCTGCTGCTGCTCGGGCCGATCCTCGGGTTCTCGCTGATCTCGATCGGCTCGATCCTGGTCCCGGCGATCCAGGACGCGATCGGCGCGCTCCTGACCGACGCGACCTTCACGGGCCGTAGCGAGATCTGGCAATTCGCCCTCGACAACATCATGGTCCGCCCCTGGCGGGGCTGGGGCATCGGCGCCTTCTGGATGACCGAGCGGACCATGTATGGCGGCTCCGAAGCGCTGACCTGGGTCAACACCGCCAACCACTCGCACAACGCCTATCTCGACACGGCCTTAATCGGCGGCTTCCCGTTCCTGGTGCTCACCGTCTGGGCCTTCGTGCTGGCCCCCGTGCGCGACCTGCAGCGCGGCGGCCGGGAGCTCGACGCCGAGACGCTGCTGTTCCTGCGCCTGTGGTTCCTGGGGCTGGTCTCGGCCTCGTTCGAGACCGTGCTCTACAACGGCAACAACGCCACCTGCTGCATGTTCATGATGGCGGTGTTCGGCCTGCGGTTGCGGACGCGCTACGCGATCGCGCGCGGGTGAGGTCGGGACGCCCTACGTGACCCGGCCGCGCGGTTGGGGCCGTCTGACCGGGAAGATCCGGCGGGGCTTGGAGCTGCCCGAAGGCAGCCGGCTGCACGAGACGGCGCGTTTCGGGCCCCCGGTCGATGACGAGCATCTCTACCGCGTGGTCGCGGCGCTGGACCGGGTCGCCGCTGAGACCGGCAGGACCGTGCCGCAGGTGGCGCTCAACGGGCTGATCCAGCGGCCGACGGTGTCCTCGGTCATCATGGGTGCCCGCGACGAGGCGCAGCTTCGCGACAATCTCGGCGCCATCGGGTGGACGCTCACCGCCGCGCTCGACGCCGCCAGCGCCGTCACCGCGCGCTACCCGCACTTTCCCTCTTACCGGCAGGAGGGGTTCGCCCGCCTGAACCCGCCGCTCGTAGCGTAGGCCGCCATGCCGGTGCCCCGCCCCGGTAGCACGTCCCTGGCATCGTAAAGCCCTGACGCACCACGCAGGCGAATCACATCCCGCCCGCTTCCGGCGGCACCGGGCGCGGGCGGCGGTCGTCGCCGATCGCCACGAAGGTGAAGGTCGCCTCGGTGACCTTCATGGTGGTCTCGCTCGCCCGCTCCCGTCGCCAGACCTCGACCTGGATGCGCAGGGACGAGCGCCCGACCTTGATCAGCCAGGCGTAGAGGCTGACCTCGTCGCCGACGAAGACCGGGTGGTGGAAGGTGATCGCGTCGACCGCAATGGTGGCGCAGCGCCCGCGCGAGCGCCGCGCCGCGACGTTGCCGGCGGCGAGATCCATCTGGGCCATCAGCCAGCCGCCGAAGATGTCGCCCGCCGGGTTGGTGTCGGCCGGCATCGCGATGGTCCGGATCACCGGCGCCCCGCGGTGGGTCGGCTGGCCATCCGCAATCCCGCCGCCCCTGCCCTGCTCGTGCATCATCGTCCGGACGAATCCCCGCCGCCAAAGGCTGGAACTCCTCCAGTCAAGCTCGGCGGGCGTCAATCGGGCAGCGCGAAGACCAGCAGTGCGTCGCCGGTGCCGAACCCGGAAGCCTTGGTGAAGGACGCGCCGCCCGCCGCCACAGCCAGGTACTGCTTGCCGTCGAGCGCGTAGGTCATGGCCGGGCCGCTGATGCCGGCGCCGCACTGGAAGCGCCAGAGCAGCGTGCCGTCGCGGGAATCGTGGGCATCGAGATGCCCGTCCTCCTCACCGGAGAAGACCAGGCCGCCCGCCGTCGCCAGGGTGCCGCCGGAGAGCCGGCTGCCCGAGCGCATCGTCCAGGCGATCTTGCCGCCATCCGCGAGGTCGACCGCCGTCAGGGTGCTGAAGGACGGCTCGCCCTTGGCCTCGCCGGTCTCGGTGTAGCGGATCTCCGGCCTGTCCCCGGCGGCCGGCACGGTCTTGACCGTGTAGGTCGTCGCCCCGTGGCGGACCTGCACGTAGGCGAGGCGCCCGTCATAGGCGGTGGGCGGCCACGAGACGGCGCCTAGCGGCCCCGGCGCCACCACGGTGCCCTGCGGGGTCGGCGGCGCGAACAGGTTCTTCTGCTCGATCAGCGGGGCCGAGCGGGTGAGCAGCTTTCCGGTGGCACGGTCGTGGACGTAGATCCAGCCGGTCTTGCTGGCCGAGGCCACGGCCTTGGCGCCGTTCGGCCCATCGAGCAGGAACGGCGGCGCGGCGACGTCGTAGCCCCATTCGTCATGCGGCACCTGCTGGGAATACCAGCGCAGCTGTCCGGTGCGGACGTCGAGGGCCACCAAGCACATCGTGTAGAGGTTGTCCCCCGGGCGCGAGAGGCCGAAATTCTGCGGCGCCGGGTTGCCGGTGCCGAGAAAGATCAGGCCGAGATCCGGATCGTAGGCCGGGGTCATCCAGAGGGAGCCGCCGCCCACCCGCCAGGCCTCGCGGTTGGCCGGCGCCGCCGCCTTCTCGGCGGCGATGTCCCGCTGGAGCGGCACGCCGTCCACGGTCTGCGCGACGAAGCCGCCCTCCCAGCCCTCCGACGGGGTGACGTACCAGCGCCAGCGCTCCGCGCCGGTCTTGGCGTCGTAGGCGGCGAGCCAGCCGCGCCGGCCGTAGCCGCCCTCGATCCCGACCACGGCGCCGCCATCGAGCCCGCCGGCCTCGTCCTCGACATGCAGGCCGTAGCCCGCCCCGGTGACCCCGACGATCACCAGCCCCTCGGCCACCAGCGGCGGCATCTTGAAGCCGAGCCGGCTCGAGCCCTGCACCGCCTTGCCGCCGAGCTTGCCCGCGAGATCCGAGGCGGTCTCGCTCTCCCCCTCTTCCGGGCGCACCGCCTCCTTGTCCCAGACCACCCGGCCGGTCTTGGCATCGAGCGCGATCAGGCGCCCGTCCATGGTCGCCTCGAACACGAGGCCGTCCGACACCGCGACCCCGCGGTTGGAGGGCGGCCCGAAGATCTTTTCCGTGCGCGGCTTGTGCGTGTAGGTCCAAAGCGGCCGGCCGGTGCGGGCATCGAGCGCCGCGACGTTGTTCTGGGTCGTGGAGAGGTAGAGCGCGCCGTCGACCATCACCGGCTGCGCCTGGAAATAGCCGGTCACCCCGGTCTGGAACAGAAAGGCCGGCCGCAGCCGCCCGACGTTGGCGCGATCGATCTGGGTCAGGTCGGAGAAGTTACGGTTGCTGTGATCGTGCCCGAAGGCCGGCCAGGGGGTCTCGGCGGCGATGACCGGGATGGGTGCCGCGACCAGTGCCGCGCAAGCAACACGGAATCCTTTGTCGATCCAGACGGCGTACGGCATGGCGTTTCGGTTCCCGAATGTCTTGTGACCGCCCGTTCTGGTGACGGGCGCGATTTGGCAAGGGATCGATCCTGCTTGCCACCGTTGTATCTTATGGGATACGAGCGCGATGGCTGAGGTCTCCACCACGGAGATTTTCGACCGATGGATCAATAACCTGCGCGACCTCGCAGGTCGCTCCCACATCCTGAGCCGGATCGTCCGTCTTCAGGAGGGCAACCCCGGTCCTGTTGTACCGGTCGGCGGCAGTGTCCGCGAAAGGAAGATCGATACCGGGCCCGGGTATCGTGTGTATTTCGTCGAACGCGCCGATGGCGCCATCGTGATCCTGCTCTGTGGTGGCGATAAGCGTTCGCAGGTTCGAGACATCGCCCGTGCTCACAAACTCGCGCTGACGGTTTGAGGAGGCCGCCTATGGCTGGTTCCGAGACTTCCACCCGGCCCTTCGACGTGGCGACGTATCTGCGCACGCCCGAAGATGCTGCCGCCTACCTGTCCGCCGCCCTGGAGGAGAGCGATCCCGCCGCCTTCCGGCGCGCCTTGGGTGACGTGGCGCGGGCCCGGAGCATGGCGGCCGTCGCGGAGGCCAGCGGCCTCGGCCGCGAGAGCCTGTACAAGGCACTCTCGCAGACCGGGAATCCGAGCCTCGACACGGTTCAGCGCGTGGTCTCGGCCCTCGGCCTGACCCTCGCGGTCCTCCCCGTAGCGCCCGCCGAAAACTCCTGACCCCTCACCCCGCCTTCCGCGCCGCTGCGTCGAGCTGGCCCGGGGTCGCCTGCGCGCCCATGGCCCGGGCCATGTCGGCGGCGCTCTGGCCGGCGGCGTCGCGAAAATCCGGGTCGGCGCCGTGCTCGAGGAGCAGCGTGACCATTTCGGTGCGGTCGAACATTGCCGCGGTCATCAGGGCCGTGCGGCTGCCGGTGCCGGTGCCGTCTACCGCGGCGCCGTGCTGGAGCAGCAGCCGGGCGACGGCGAGGTCGTTCTTGAAGGCGGCGCCGGCCAGCGGGGTCTGGCCGCGGTCGTTGGCGAGTTCGGGGTCGCCCCCGGCCTCCAGAATCACCCGGGTTGCCTCCGCCTGGCCGTTATAGGCTGCGAGCATCAGCAGGCTGTCGCCCTTGTCGTTGCGCAGGTTCGCCGGAAGGCCCTGCCCGAACAGTTCGGCCAGCTCATCGGCATGGCCCATCCGAGCGAACTGGAAGACCCGGCCCGCGAAGGCCAGGGTCGCGTCGTCGAGGACCGGCGGTGGATTCGTCTCGGAAGTCATCGTCGCTCGCCTGCTTCAACCGAAGCCGATCTGGGACGCGGCCGCGGCCCTGTCCAGCGTCAGCGGGAACACTTTTGCCCGCAAGGCCGTTGCAGCCGCCACCCGGGCCATCATGGCCCGATGCCGCCGGAGCGACGACCATGCCGCGCCCCTATGAGCCGTTTGCCGATGCCCTGCGCATCGCCCGTGAGATCGTCCGCGACCGGGTCGGCGCGGTGACGCGGGCGGCCGTCCAGGCGGATCCCCACGCCTATGACGAGGCCTGCAACGCCCTTGCCCTCCGGATCGCCGAGGCGATCGTGGACGAGGGCGAGGCGGTGGCGAGCCGCTATGGCGGGCGGGACGACCGGGCTGCTTGAAGCCCAAACGCTCAGCCGCGCTTGCGGCCGCCCCCGCCCTTGTATTTCGGCTTCTGGCCGCCAAGGCCCTGGGTCGAGCGCGGCTTGGGCCGCTCCTGCCACGGTACTGCACCGGCCGGCATCTCGCGGTCGGTGCCCGGGCCCATATTGTCGAGGTCGGGCTTCGAGATCCGGGTGGGGCCGGCGCCACGGGGCGCCTTGCGGCCGTACTTGCCGGCTTCGCGCTCGACATCGCCTTGCCGGGCCATGGGATCGTCCGAGACCAGCAACTCCGTGGCCTGGAGCCGCTTAAGCTCGTCGCGCAGGCGCGCCGCCTCCTCGAAGTCGAGGTCGGCCGCAGCCGCACGCATCCGTTTCTCCAGGTCGGCCAGCACCGCCTTGAGATTGTGGCCCACCGTGATCGCGTCCTTGGCGAGGCCGGTATCGACCTGCACGTGGTCGCGCTCGTAGACGCTGTTGAGGATGTCGCTGATCCCGCGCTTCACGCTCTGGGGCGTGATGCCGTGCTTCTCGTTATAGGCGAGCTGTTTCGTGCGCCGCCGCTCGGTCTCGGCCATCGCCCGCTCCATCGAGCCGGTGATGGAATCCGCGTACAGGATGCAGCGCGCGTCGGCGTTCCGGGCCGCCCGGCCGATGGTCTGGACCAGGGAGGTCTCGGAGCGCAGGAACCCCTCCTTGTCGGCGTCGAGGATCGCCACCAGGGCGCATTCCGGGATGTCGAGGCCTTCCCGGAGGAGGTTGATGCCGATGAGCACGTCGAAGGCGCCGAGCCGCAGGTCGCGGATGATCTCGATCCGCTCCAGCGTGTCGATGTCGGAGTGCATGTAGCGCACCCGCACGCCGTTCTCGTGCAGGTATTCGGTGAGATCCTCGGCCATGCGCTTGGTCAGCGTGGTCACGAGCGTCCGATAGCCGGCCTGGGACACCGCCTTGACCTCGCCCAGCAGGTCGTCGACCTGAGCGCGGGCCGGGCGGACCTCGATCACCGGGTCGACCAGGCCGGTGGGGCGGATCACCTGCTCGGCGAAGACGCCGCCGGTGCGCTCCATCTCCCACTTGCCGGGCGTCGCCGAGACGTGGACCGTCTGGGGCCGCATCGCGTCCCATTCCTCGAAGCGCAGCGGCCGGTTGTCCAGGCAGGACGGCAGGCGGAAGCCGTACTCGGCCAGCGTTGCCTTGCGGCGGAAGTCGCCCCGGTACATGCCGCCGATCTGGGGCACGGTGACGTGGCTCTCGTCGGTAAAGACCAGGGCATTGTCGGGCAGGTACTCGAACAGGGTCGGCGGCGGCTCGCCGGGCCGGCGGCCGGTGAGGTAGCGCGAATAGTTCTCGATGCCGTTGCAGGCGCCCGTGGCCTCGATCATCTCGATATCGAAGGTGCAGCGCTGGTCGATGCGCTGGGCCTCGATCAGCCGGCCCATCTTGGTCAGCTCTTCGACGCGCGCGTTCAGCTCATTCTTGATCCCCTTGATCGCCTGCTGCAGCGTCGGCCGCGGCGTGACGTAGTGGGAATTGGCGTAGACCTTCACGAATTTCAGCTCGGCGATCTTCTTGCCGGTGAGCGGGTCGAACTCGACGATCGACTCGATCTCGTCGCCGAACATCCCGATCCGCCAGCCGCGATCCTCCAGGTGGGCCGGCCAGAGCTCGATCGAATCGCCGCGCACCCGGAAGGTGCCGCGGGCGAAATCCGCCTGGATCCGCTTGTACTGGAGGGCCACGAGATCCGCCACGAGCTGGCGCTGCTCGATCTTCTCGCCCAACGTCACGGTGAACGACATCGCCGTGTAGGTCTCGACCGAGCCGATGCCGTAGATGCACGAGACCGAGGCCACGATGATCACGTCGTCCCGCTCCAGCAGGGCGCGGGTGGCGGAGTGGCGCATCCGGTCGATCTGCTCGTTGATCGAGGATTCCTTCTCGATGAACGTGTCCGAGCGCGGGACGTAGGCCTCGGGCTGGTAGTAATCATAGTAGGAGACGAAATACTCGACGGCGTTGTCGGGGAAAAACGCTTTGAACTCCCCGTAGAGCTGCGCGGCGAGCGTCTTGTTCGGCGCCAGGATCAAGGCCGGCCGCTGGGTCTCCTCGATGATCTTGGCCATCGTGAAGGTCTTGCCCGAGCCGGTGACGCCGAGCAGCACTTGGTCGCGCTCGTGGGCCTGCACGCCCTTCACCAGCTCGGCGATGGCGGTGGGCTGGTCGCCCGCGGGCTCGAACTCGGATTTCAGCGTGAACCGGAGCCCACCCTCGGATTTCTGCGGCCGGTCCGGCCGGTGCGGCACCCAAGTCTGGCCGTCCTTGAACAGCGGGTTGCCCTCGGTGAGCAGCCGCTCCAGGGCCGTCACCGTGGCCGAGGCGCCGCCGTCGCCGCCCGGATCCGGCAGCTCCGCGCCCTCGGGCACCGGACCGTCCTCGGGCGGGGTCAGCCCGAGCGCCTGGGCGAGGCGCGGATCCACATCGGCCGCGTCGCCGAGCGCGTAGCCGGCCTGGGGCGCCTCGGCGAAGCCGTCGCGGGCGATCTCGACCTTGCGGGTGGCCGCCTTGCTGATCGGCTCCTTGGCGGGTCGGCCTTTCGGCTTGCCCGGCCGCGGCGTCTCCGGCTCCGGCGCGATCGGCGGCGGCCGGTTGCGGTTCAGCGCCGGGTTCAGCAACGCGGCCAGATAGGTATCGAGCGGCTTCAACTCGGGCTTCGACGCCTTGGCGGAGGAGGCCGAGACGGAGGCGGCGCGCGGTTTCTTCGG
Source organism: Methylobacterium sp. ARG-1 (assembly GCF_001262595.1). Classification (NCBI taxonomy): domain Bacteria; kingdom Pseudomonadati; phylum Pseudomonadota; class Alphaproteobacteria; order Hyphomicrobiales; family Methylobacteriaceae; genus Methylobacterium; species Methylobacterium sp. ARG-1. The sequence continues at coordinate 80,826 of NZ_LHCD01000021.1, read as the reverse complement.
AGCGGGCATGGGATCAATATGGGCCCCGCACGTCCCGCGAGAAACCCTCTGCGGCGCGGAGTTTTCAAGCTTTCACGGACGGGACCGTCGATGACCGCACCGATCCATCCTGAGACCCGCATCGGGCATGTCCACCTGAAGGTCGCCGACCTCGACCAGGCGCTGGGCTTCTATTGCGGCGTGCTCGGCCTCGGCCTGACCCAGCGCTACGGCGAACGGGCCGCCTTCGTGGCGGCCGGGGGCTACCACCATCATATCGGGCTCAACACCTGGGAGAGCCTCGGCGGGTCGCCGCCGGCGCCGAGCACCACCGGCCTGTACCATCTCGCCCTACTCTACCCGACCCGGGCCACCCTGGCGGACGCCCTGCGCCGGGTCGAGGCGGCCGGCATCCCGCTGGACGGCGCCAGCGACCACGGCGTCAGCGAGGCCCTGTACCTGCGCGATCCCGACGGCAATGGCGTCGAGCTGTACCGGGACCGGCCGGAGGCGGAGTGGCCGCGCGATCCGGATGGCGCCCTGCGGATGGTCACGGCGCGGCTCGATCTCGATGCTCTCCGGCGTGAAATCGGGTAATTACAACTCTTAGGTAGAATTCACCCGGCCTTGGCCTCGACCAGGCCGTCCGATGCTGAGAAAAAACGGTATCATCACCCGGCGAATTGGCTTGCGGTGGCCGGGGCCCACCGGTACTTTGCAGTGCAAAGCATGATGCAGCGCGGGGGCTGGAGCTCATGCAGGATCTGGACAAGGCGTTGGCCGACATCGTGGCGATCCGCTCGCAGATCGCCCGCGACACGGCGTTCCGCGGGTTGGGGGCCGCCACCGTCGCCGGGACGGGCGGCCTGGCGCTGGCCTGCGCGGTCGGCCAGGCCCTCTGGCTCGGCGACCCTTCCGCGCGGCCGGTCCTGTTCTTCGGCCTCTGGATCGCCGCCGCCCTGGTGGCCTTCGCGCTGATCGGGGTCGAGGCGGTCCGGCGCAGCCGCCGGCTCCATTCCGGCCTCGCCGACGCGATGGTGTGGAACGCCATCGAGGTGTTCCTGCCGGCCGCCGGCGCCGGGGCCTGCCTCGCCCTGGTCATCGCCCGCTTCGCGCCGGCCGAGATCTGGATGCTGCCCGGCCTCTGGCAGGTCCTGGTCGGCCTCGGCCTGTTCGCCTCGGCGCGGATCCTGCCCCGGGCGGTCCAGGGGGTCGGCGCCTGGTACCTGCTCACCGGCCTCGCCGCACTCGCCGTCTCGGCCGAGAACCATGCCCTGTCGCCCTGGACCATGGGGCTCCCCTTCGTGGTCGGCCAGATCTGGCTGGCCGGCATCATCCATCGCGGCGCCCGGGCCTTCGATGATGATCTCTGACCGCGACGACGGCCGCTTCTCCTACGAGGGGCTCGACCGGATCATCCACGAGCGGGCCCGGCTCAGCGTGCTGACCTCCCTGGTGGCCCATCCCAAGGGCCTGCCCTTCCCCGACCTCAAGCGCCTGTGCGGGCTGACCGACGGCAATCTCAGCCGGCACCTCGCGGTGCTCAGCGAGGCCGACCTGGTGAGCCTGGAGAAGGGTTTTGCCCTCAACCGCACACAGACAATCTGCCGCATGACGCCAACCGGGCGCAGGCGTTTCATTGGCTATCTCGGCGTGCTCGAGCAGGTCGTTCGCGACGCCGCCTCGGCGGCGGAGCGAAGTCCCGAGGGCGGGGTGCGCGGCCTCGATCCGGCCACGAAACCGGCCTGAGACCGCCGGATCGCGCAGAGATTGTCAACGCAAACCGAATAAACCTCAGCGATACGCCCATGCCGGGAGACTTTACGATGCAAAGCGAAGCGGGGCCGGGGGGGCTGCACGCCGCGATCATCATGGACGGCAACGGGCGCTGGGCGACGCAGCGCGGCCTGCCGCGGCTCGCCGGTCATCATCGCGGCGTCGAGGCAATCCGGCGCACCGCCGAGGCCTGCCCGGATCTCGGCATCGGCACGCTCACGCTCTACGCCTTCTCGGCCGACAACTGGCAGCGGCCGGACGACGAGGTCGGCGGCCTGATGCGCCTGCTGCGCTCCTACCTGCGCAACGAGACCCAGCGGCTCGCGCGCACCGGCACCCGGCTGAGCGTGGTCGGCCGGCGCGACCGCCTGCCCCGGGGGATCCCGGAGGCGATCGCCGCCGCCGAGGAAGCCACGGCAGCCGGCACCCGCCTGCACCTGCGGATCTGCGTCGACTATTCCGCCCGAGACGCGATCATCGCGGCCGCGCAGGCCCTCCAGGGCGCCGACGCCACCCGCGAGAGTTTCGGTGCCCTGGTCGCCGGACAGATGCACGGCTCGCCGGTGGATGTCGATCTCGTGATCCGCACCGGCGGCGAGCAGCGCCTCTCGGACTTCCTGCTCTGGGAGGCGGCCTATGCCGAGCTCCACTTCACCGACCGGATGTGGCCCGATTTTGGCCCGGACGATCTCGCCGCCGCGGTGGCCGACTTCGCCCGCCGGGATCGGCGCTTCGGCGGCCTGAAGACGGCGGCGGTCCCGGCGGCGGCCTGATCCTCCGCGCCCGCTTGACGGGCGCGCCGCCTCAGGCAGAGGCTTCCCGCCATGACCGAGACCCTCGCCCGCCGCCGCATCCTGCTCGTTATCGGCGGCGGCATCGCGGCCTACAAGGCCCTCGACCTGATCCGGCGCCTGCGTGAGCGCGGCGCCAGCGTCTGCCCCGTGCTGACCGCCGGCGCGCAGGAATTCGTCACGCCCCTGGCCGCGGCGGCGCTCGCCGGTGAGCGGGCCCATACCGACCTGTTCGACCGGGCCGAGGAGGCCGATATCGGCCATATCAAGCTGGCCCGGCAGGCGGATGCCGTCGTGGTGGCGCCGGCCACCGCCAACCTGATGGCCCGCATGGCCGGCGGCCACGCGGCCGACCTGGCGACCACGATCCTGCTGGCCACCACCCTGCCGATCCTGATCGCCCCGGCCATGAACGTGCAGATGTGGGCGCATCCGGCGACCCGCCGCAACCGCGCCACCCTGGAGGGCGACGGCGTGCGCCTCGTCGGGCCCAATGCCGGCAAGATGGCCGAGGCGGAGACCGGTCCCGGCCGCATGGCCGAGCCCAACGAGATCGCCGACGCCCTCGAGCGGATGCTGGACGCGACCGGCGCGGAGGCGCCGGGTCTCGGCTTCCTGTCGGGCCGCCCGGGTACGGCGGCGCGCCCGCTCGCCGGCCGGCGTGTGCTCGTGACCTCCGGGCCGACCCACGAGCCGATCGACCCGGTGCGCTACCTCGCCAACCGCTCCTCCGGCCGCCAGGGCCACGCCATCGCGGCCGCCGCCGCCGAGGCCGGCGCGACCGTGACGCTGGTCTCCGGGCCAGTCTCGATCCCCGATCCCGCGGGCGTTCGCGTCGTCCGGGTCGAGACCGCCCGGGAGATGCTGGTCGCCGTCGAGGCGGCCCTGCCCGTCGATATCGCGGTCTTCGCCGCCGCGGTCGCCGACTGGCGGCCGGAGGTCGAGGCCGGCTCGAAGAAGATCAAGAAGGACGGCACCGGCCCGGCGCCGCTGCCCCTGGTCGAGAATCCCGACATCCTGTCCACCGTGTCGCATCTGGAGGCCGGGCGCCCGCCCTTGGTGGTCGGCTTCGCCGCCGAGACCGACACGGTGCTGGACCACGCCCGGGCCAAGATCGCCCGCAAGGGCTGCGACCTGATCGTCGCCAACGACGTGTCCGCCGCGGGCGGCGTTATGGGCGGGACCGACAACATGGTCCACCTGATCCATCGCGACGGCGCGATGGAGACCTGGCCGCGCCTCGGCAAAGATGAGGTCGCGCGCCGGCTCGTCGCGCATTTAGCTGGCATGCTGACGCGCTGAGTCGTCCTCGGAAGCGCCGAACTCACCGATCGCCGCCGATTTCGCCGCGGGTGTTGCTGCGAATCCTCGCTTGTTGCGAGGCTCTTCGAGCTTCGTAAAGCCGGCTGCCGATCGGGGCGGTGCGAGCGATGTCCGATGTGAATGCGGTCGAGGCCTGCATTGTCGCGGGAGAATGATCGTCTCGAATCCCTATCGGCGCGCGCGGGATTCGTATTGATTGAAGAAATTGTATTGAATATCGTTTGTTTGTGCGCACAATCTGCCGATCTTCCCAAATAAGAGTACGACGTCGAATTCTAATGCTGTGTCGATCGAAGATAGGTCAACAGTAAAAGCTTGAAATCTGCTGTTTTACGAGGCTGTAAGCCCGTGGTGCCGAACGGAAAATTGTCGGCTCGGGGGCGTTATGGATCATGAACCGTAGACTTCTTTCGGGATGGGCAGCCGCTTTGCTGGTCATCGGTGCGAGTCCGTGTATCGGACTGGCTCAGGCACAGCCTTCGGCGCCCGAAAACGCGGACGAATCAACGATCATACCGGAGCCGAACGCACCCCAGCGGCTGCCCCTCGATCGGCCATCGACGCCCGCGCCGACTACGCAGCCCGCCGTGGGATCAGCAGATCCGCGGAGCGTGAGCCCGAAATTCGGCCTGCTCGGCAATCTCGGCGGCGTCCGCGATCGGCTCTGGGAGCACGGCATCCTGCTCAACCTAGGTTACGTCTACGAGGGCGCCACGAACGCGGCCGGCGGGGATCGCACGCTGGCGCGCGGGGCCGCACAGTTCACCGCCAAGGGCCTGTTCGACTTCGAGCGGATGTTCGGCCTCGAGGGCGGGTCCGGCGTGGTCACGCTCACCCACCGCCACGGCCGCGACCTGACCCTCGACGCACATCTCGGCACGCAGACCAGCGTCGAGGAGATCTACGGCCGCAGCCGCATCTGGCGGTTGAGCCAGTTCTGGTACGATCAGAAGTTCGGTCCCTGGGTGGACCTGAAGATCGGCCGGATGCCGTCGAGCGACGACTTCGCCGGCTTCGCCTGCGAGTTCCAGCTCAATGCGCTGTGCGGCGCCCCGACTGGCAAGATCGCCGGCAACTACATCTACAACTACCCGGTCAGCCAATGGGCGACCCGCTTGCGGGTCGGTACCGCGGACACCGCCTACGTCCAGGTCGGCGCCTACCAGGTCAATCCGGACAACCTCGTCGACGGCTTCAGCTTCAACGTCAGCAAGGGGACCGGCGCACTGATCCTGTCCGAGGCGGGCTGGTTCCCGAAATTCGGCGGCTTGGGCTATGCGGGCAGCTACAAGATCGGCGGCTGGTATGAGACCAGCGGCGGCAACGACGTCTACCTGAACAACCGGCGCCTGCCCTCCGCCCAGTACGGCGGCGACCCGCTGCACCATGACGGCCGGACCGGCCTGTATGTCGTCGGCGTCCAGGAGGTCTATCGCCCGGATCCCGCCAACACCGTTCGCAACGTCTCGGCCTTCGTCCGGGCCGTCGCCAGCGACCGGGACACGTCGGTGTATTCCGCCCAGGTGACGAGCGGGCTCGTCTACAAGGGCTGGTGCGTGGAGCGGCCGAATGACTGGATCGGGCTCGGCGTCGGCCAGACGACTCCGAATCCCCGGGCGGTCGAGGCCATCGAGCAGCGCAACCTGATCGGTCGAACCAGCCGCCGGATGCCGGCGCAGGAACGCTTCGTCGAGGCCTTCTACAGCATCGCCGTGACCGACAACGTCGTCGTCCGGCCCAACATCCAGTACATCGCCCGACGCGCGACGCCGGAGCACAAGCCCGACGTCGTGGTGTTCGGCCTGACCTCGCTCATCACGTTCTGACCCGTCGCCCCGCGAGCCGCCCGCCGGTTCGCGGGGCGATCGATCCCACGAGGCATCGTCGCGGACCGGACATCCGCAACGCTGGTTTCGTGGGCGAGGTTTCGCGTGTCCCGTCAGCACGATGAACAGTAGCCGGCCGACTTGTGAAGGGAATGGTCGCGTTAAATGGCTTTTGAAAAAAGCAAAGATGGCAAAATTTCTGGCAACAGTCTTATGATTTCCACAAAATACTATAATAAAAGATCGCCAGCCGGGCCGTTCCGATACAGATCAAGCAGGTCGCGTGTCGTAGAGATCGACAAATGCAGTCGTATAAGATATCGCCGCACCATCATCAGGCCATTGGAGTTGTGCGATGAGCCGCCTGCAGAATATTTCGATCCGAACGACGATGAGCGTCGTGTTCTTCGTCTTGGGTCTGATCATTCTCACGTATGCGACCAACGCGCTCATCGCGGCGCGGACGGAGGCGGCTCAGGCCGAGGCCGGCATCTCCCTGGTGCGGGCGAGCCGGGCGCTGCTTCAGACCCTGTACGCGACGCGGCTGGAGCGGGGCGCCAGCCTGCAATTCCTCGCCGCCGACCAACCCCTGGATGCCGACACCCTGTCGGGGCTCTACGCGGAGCGGCAGCGGGCGGTAGCCGGCATCGCCGAGGCGACGGCCCTGGTGGACGACCTGGATCTGCCCTCCGTGAAGGCGACGCTCGGTCCGCTCCAGGCAGCCCGCGAGCGCGTGGAACGTCTCCGCCCCCGGGTCGATGCGGCCCTACGGGTGTCGAAGGCCCAGCGCGACACCGGCACCGTCCCGGAGGCGCAGACGGCCTTCCAGGCCATGCTCGACACCCTGACGGCGACGACCGACGCGGTGGATGCCGCGATCCCGCGCACGGACCTCGTTCTCGAGCGTGATCTCGCCCTCAAGCGTTCGGCTTGGGCGACCCGAATGGCGGTCGGCGCCGTCGCTCTGCGGATCCAGACCTCCCTGTCGGCCGGCACCCCCTGGTCGCCCGCCGAGACCGTAGCAGCCGCCGAGGAGCGCGGACGGCTCGACGCCACGTGGAACGCGGCCACGGAGACCGCTTCCAATCTGTCCGACAAGGTCCGAGCCGCGTTCGAGAAGGCCCGCGCCAACAATTTTGAGGGAGCGCCCCTCGCCCGGCGTCTCGCCGTCTCGAACGCGTTGGCCCGGAACGAGCCGCCGCGGATCACGCTGCAGGAGGCGCGCAAGCTCGACACGCCGGAACAGGCCACCATCGTCGATCTCGCCAACGCCGCCCTCGACGAGATGATCGCACGCGCCGAGACCCTGGCCCAGGAGGCACGCAGCGTCCTGATCCGCAATGTTGCGGCGCTGCTGGTCTCCGGCCTGCTCGTCGCCCTCGCTTTGGTCGCGCTGTTCCGCTTCGTGCTGCAGCCGATCCGGACCATGACCGGGACCATGCAGGCCCTGGCCGACGGGGACGCATCGGTGGAGGTGCCCCTGCGCGACCGCGGCAACGAGATCGGCGCGATGGCGCGGACGGTCCAAGTGTTCAAGGACAATCTGATCCGCGCCCATGCGCTGGAAGAGGAGACTGCCCGGGCGCGGCGCGCCGCCGAGGAGCAGCGCAAGGCCGGTATGCGCCAGATGGCCGAGGCGTTCGAGCAGGCGGTCGGCGGCATCATCGGTCAGGTGTCGTCCTCGGCGACCGAGCTGCAGGTCACCGCCCAGGCGATGACCGCGACCGCCTCGCAGACTGCCAGCCAATCCACCACGGTGGCGGCCGCGGCCGAGCAGGCGGCCAGCAACGTCAACACCGTGGCGGCGGCCGCCGAGGAGCTGGGCGTGTCGGTGCAGGAGATCGGCCGTCAGGTCGACGGGTCCGCAAAGCTGGCTGTGGGTGCCGCTGCCGAGGCCGGGCAGACCGGCGCGTTGGTGCAGGAACTGAGCACGGCGGTCGGCCGGATCGGCGACGTGGTCGGGCTGATCTCGTCGATCGCCGGGCAGACCAACCTGCTGGCGCTCAACGCGACCATCGAGGCGGCCCGGGCCGGGGATGCCGGCCGCGGCTTTGCCGTGGTGGCCTCCGAGGTGAAGGCGCTGGCCGAGCAGACTGCCAGGGCCACCGAGGAGATTTCCGGCCAGATCGCCGGGATCCAGGCCTCGACCGGCGGCGCCGTGACGGCGATCGGCGCGATCACGGCGCGCATCCAGGAGATCAGCGGCGTGGCGACCACCATCGCCGCGGCGGTCGAGCAGCAGGGTGCGGCGACCCAGGAGATCGTGCGCAATGTCGGCCAGGCGGCGGCGGGCACCGGTGAGGTGACGAGCAACATCGCGGGTGTCGCCGGTGCCGCGGACGAGACCGGACGGGCGGCGGGCCAGGTGTTGAGCGCGGCGACCGAGCTGTCGCGGCAATCCGAGCATCTCACCGCCGAGGTCGCCCGCTTCCTCGACACCGTCCGGGCCGCCTGATCGCCCATCGCCCGCCTCCCTGGCCTGGACCGGCCCGAGTCGATAGAAGGCCCCCGACGGCCGGCGCGGACGGCGCCGGCTCCAGGGAGAAACCATGCCTCGCCTGTCCCTCATCGCCGGAGCCGCGTTCATCGCCATGACAGCAGCCGCGAATGCCGAGATCGTCACCCTGCCCTCGGGCCTGAAGTACCAGGACGAGGTCGTGGGCACCGGGCCCGAGCCGAAGGCCGGCCAACAGATCACCGTGCAGTACACGGGCTGGCTCGATGAGGGCGGCAAGAAGGGCAAGAAGTTCGATTCCTCGCGGGACCGGAACCAACCCTTCAGCTTCCCGCTCGGCGCCGGCCAGGTCATCAAGGGCTGGGACCTCGGCGTCGCCACGATGAAGACCGGGGGCAAGCGCACCCTGATCATCCCGCCGGAGCTCGGCTACGGCGCCCGCGGTGCCGGCGGCGTGATCCCGCCGAACGCCACGCTGATCTTCGACGTCGAGCTGCTCGGCGCGAAGTAAGATTTCGGCTGCGCGAGCGCGAGTTCCGAAAACATGCTGTTCGCGCAGCTGCCCGATGAGCTGTTCAAGCCCCTGGCGTCCCCGAGCCGTGGCTTCAACGCCGCCCTGCTGCTACACCTGCACCGGCGCGTCCTCGGGGCGGAGCCAGTGCGCAAGGCCGAGTTGCTGGCTGAGATCGGCGATTTCGCCGCCGGCTGGAGCGACCCCGAAATCCTGGGTGACGAGCCGATCTCGGCCGATCCTGCCGAGCGCCGCAACGCCCTCTACCGCCGGCTCCTGGACACCGGCTGGCTGATCGAGCGCCGAGAGCGCTACGTGCCGGTGGTCGAGTTCGACCCCGAGGCGCGCCTCCTGCTTGAGGAGCTGTCGCGCCTGGAGCGCGGCGAGACCCGCTCGTATGGCGGCGCAGTGCTGGAAGTGCTGGGCGGCCTGGAGAGCGCCGTCTCCGATCCGGCCAACCGCTCCGAGGCCCTATCCAACGCCGCGCGGGCGTCCGCCGCCTTCCTGGCCCATGTCCGTGGCCTCGCCGCCGGCATGCGCAAGGTCGAGGAACGGATCCTACGCGAGCCCGACCGGGCCAAGACCTTCCGGCTGTTCTTCGAGGATTTCGTCGAGCGCCACCTGATCAGCGACTACCGGACGCTGCACACCCGCTTCAACCCGTTCCGGTTCCGGGCCAGCGTGGTCCGCGAGGCCGGCCGGGCCCTGCGCGACGCCCTTACGGTGCGGGCGCTGGCCGAGGGCCTGATCCGCGAGGGCCGCAGCCCCGATCTCGACACCGCCCAGCGGGCGGTCCGGGCGGATCTCGCCCAAATCCTGTCGGTGTTCGAGGGGCTCGACAACCATCTCGACGCGGTCGATGCCGTGGTGGCGCGCCTGGAGCGGCGGATCGGCGCCGCGCTCCACGCCATGGACCGGCCGGACCCGACGGGAATTGAGCGCACCGCCGCGATGCTGCGCGCCGTCGGCGCCGCCGAGGTGGCGCCCGACGTGCCGCCGGTGGTGTCGCTGCTGCGGCCGCCGATCGGCCAGGCCCACCTGCAGACGCCCCGCGCCCGCCGCAGCGCCATCGATGTCGAGCCGCTGCCGGATGTCGATTACGACCCCGCGGTCGACGCCTTCGCCCTCGCCAAGGCCGAGTTCCGCCGCCGGACCACGGTGACGCCGGAGACCATGACCGCCTTCGTCGAGGCGCGGCTCGGCAAGGCCGTGTCGCTGCGCGGCTCGCAGATCACGATCGAGGGGGTCGACGACTTCGTGGTGTTCCAGCGCCTGCGCGAGATCGACGTGCTGTTCGATGCGCGGCTGCGCGACCGCTACGCCGTGGTCCGGCTGCCCGAGCGGCTGGCCAATGGCTGGCTGGATTGCCCGGATTTCGTGTTGGAGCGTCGCGTCGGTGCTTGAGGGGTTTCGCGCGATCATCGACGGCGACGAGCCGCCGCCGCCGGGGGCCCGGGCGCCCGATGCCGAGGAGCTGTGCCGCGCCCTGCAGGTGATGCTCAAGGGCCAGGTGATCTACGCCGACACGCCCGGCATCGGCCGCTCCTACGAGCTCGCCCGGCACTACGCGCCGTTCTTCGCCGACTACTTCGCCTGCCTCGGCTACGCGCTCACGGTCTCGCACCGCGACCAGATGGTCTCGCTGAGCCCGGCCGCGGACGCGCCCCGGCACGACATCGCCTCCGAGCGCCTACGCAAGGATGAGACCCTGGTGCTGCTGGCGCTGCGGCTGCTCTACGAGGAGGGCCTGCGCGACAACCGCGCCGGCACCGACGGGATCGTCGAGTGCACCACCGACGAGATCGTGGAGAAAATCCGCGCGGCGGCGCGCAACGAGCCCCCGGAAGAGGGCCGGCTCGCCGACATCCTGCGCCTCTATGCCCGCCGCGGCGGCCTCAGGATGGGCGAGCGCGACCGGGTCGAGCGGGTGACGCCGCTGTCGCTGCTGCCGGGTCTGGCGGTGCTCGCCTCCGACGCCTGGCTGGAGCGCCTGCGGGCGTGGTCGGAAGCCGGGGAGCTCTGAAACCAGCCCTCTCCGTCATGCTGAGCGCGGCGAAGCAATCCAGGGCGGCGCGCGATCTGAGAAGGTGGCGCTTCTGGGTTGCTTCGCTGCGCTCGCAATGACGGTGTGGTGGGTCAAGCCGCCCGCACGGTCGCCAGGAATTGCGCCACCTCGTCCCCGAGCTGCGCTGCCTGGCGGGCCATCTCGGAGGCGGAGTCGAGCACTTGGCCCGCTGCGTTCCCGGTCGCCTCGGCGGCGCCGGCCACGCCGGTGACGTTGGCGGTCACTGCCTCGGTGCCGGACGCCGCCTGCGTGACGTTGCGGACGATCTCCTGGGTCGCCGCGCCCTGCTGCTCGACCGCCGCCGCGATCGCGGTCGCCATGCCACTGATCTCGCGGATGCGGGTGGCGATGCCGTCGATCGCGCGCACCGCCTTGTCGGTCGAGCCCTGGATCGCGCCGATCTGGGCTGCGATCTCGGCGGTGGCGCGGGCGGTCTGGGCAGCGAGCGCCTTCACCTCGGTGGCGACCACCGCGAAGCCGCGCCCCGCCGCGCCGGCCCGGGCCGCCTCGATCGTGGCGTTGAGCGCCAGCAGGTTGGTCTGGTCGGCGATCGAGGAGATCAGGGTCACGACCTCGCCGACCCGGTGCGCCCCGGCGCTCAGCGCCTGGACCAGCTGCGCGGTCGCGGCCGCCTCGTGGACGGCGGTCTGGGCCAGATCCGCCGAGGACCCGACCTGGCGGCCGATCTCGTCGACCGTGGAGCCGAGCTGCTCGGCCGCCACCGCCACGGTGGTGACGTTGGTGGAGGCCTGCTCGGCCGCCGCGGCGGCGTTGGTCGACTGGCCGGCGGTCTGCGTCGCCGTGGCGCTCAGCCCCTGGGCGGTGGCCTGCAGCCGGGTCGCCGCCGCCGCGACCGAGCCGACGATGCCGCCGATGGCGGTCTCGAACCGGTCGGCGAGCATGTGCGTCGCCTCCCGGCGCTGGGTCTCCGCCTCGGCGCGGGCTCGGGCCGCCTCGGCCTCGAGGGTGCGGGCGTGCAGCAGGTTCTGCCGGAACACCGCGACGGTGGCCGACATGGCGCCGATCTCGTCCCGCCGGGCCGCGTAGGGGATCGCCGTCTGCGTGTCGCCGTCGGCCAGGCGACGCATCGCCCGGGTCATGATGGTGATCGGCCGCGACACCCCGACGAAGCTGTAGAGCGTCGCCCCCAGTGCGATCAGCAGCGTGACGCCCAGCATGATCACGGTCGAGCGGACGGCCTCCGCCTGGCTCCGGCGGGCGTCCCGGCCGGCCTCGTCGCCGGCCTTGATGTTCATCTCGGCCAGCGCGTGCGCGGCTCCCGCGGCGGCGGCGTAATGGCCGTTCATGCTGCCGCGGAAATACGCCATCGCGGGTTCGCGCTGCTCGAGCGTGAAGCCGCGCAGGCGCTCCCAGTCGTAGTGCTGGATCTTGAGCTTGGCGAGCAGGTCGTCGAACAGGGCCTTCTCCTCGGGCGAGGCGATCAGCGCCCGGTAGGCCTCGACCTTGGCGTTCCGCTCCCGAGTGAGCGTGTCGACCTCCTTCACGGTCAGGTGCCGCTCGGTCTCCGCCGCCGCGGTGACGAAGCGGACCTGCGCGAGCCGTGTCCGGATCACCAGGGTCTCGATCGCCTGCGCCTCGTTCATCGACAGAACCGCGTGGTCGAGCAGCGTAGCGAGCTGCCGGTCGAGGGCGATCATCTTATGGATCGCGAATCCCCCCTGAAGCCCGGCGGCCAGGAGGAGCAGGGCGAATAGGCCGCTCAATTTGAGCTTCAGACTGGCGCGCATGATTTTTATCGACCCACCCGGGACGGGAACGATACAGGCGGCGAATTGTCTGACAAGTGGTTGATCGCGTCGGCGGTGACAAGCGGGCGCCGGCAACGCCGAAGCTTGCATGCGCGGCCGAACCCGGCCAACTGAGCCCCGCATCTTCCTGCAGCGGCCCGGCCTCCCGACATCGTGTACGTCCTCACCGATATCGCCATCTCCAATTGGTACCTGATCCGCCGCGAGCAGATCCGCCTGCGGGGCGCCGCCGCCCTGGTGGGACCGACCGGGGCCGGCAAGTCCACGATCTTCGACGCGGTCGGCACGGTGCTGGCCGGCAACAATGCCAGCCGGCTGGCGCTCAACGCCTCGGCCTCCGGGCGCAGCGCCCGCACAGTGCGCGACTATTGCCTGGGCTGGATCAGCGACCCGGCCGAGGGCGGCCGGCCGACGCGCGAATCCTGCGAGACCGTGCTCGCCCTGGTGTTCGAGAACCCGGCCTCGGGCCGCACCGTCACGGTCGGGCTGGCGCTCGCCGCCCGGGCCGTGGAGCCGCGCGAGACCGTGCTGTCGCGCTTCATCGCGGTCGCCCATCGGTTCGAGATCGCCGATTACACCCGCACCGCCCCGGGCGGCAGCTACACGGCGCCGTGGAGCGAGATCGCCGCAGATCTGCGCGCCCGGGCCGCGAGCTTCACCGAATACCGCACCTCCGGCGAGCGCTTCACCGCCGACATCCTGGCGACCCTGCGGGAGGGCGCGCCCTCCCCCGAGCCCCGGCACTTCCTGCGCAGCTTCGCCAACGCGGTGGCGTTCAAGCCGATCTTCGATACCAGCGCCTTCGTGCGCGCCTTCGTGCTCGACCCGGAGCCGCTGGATGTCGAGCGGGTGCGGCTCTCCATCGCCAATTGGCGCCGCCTGCTGGAGACGATCGGCGAGCTGGAGAGCCGGCTCGCCCGTCTGCGCCGCCTGCGCGACCGCTACGATGCCTGGAGCGAGGCGGTGCTGGCCGCCGCGACCCATGATTTGCGGGCGGCTTGCGCCGAATTGCGCCGCCGCAGCCTCGACCTCACCGCGGTGCGGTTGCGGCTGCGCGAGGGCGCCGACACGCTGCGGATCGCCCGGGAGCGCGTCGCGGCGAGCCGCGGGCACGTGCGCGAGATCGACGGCGAGATCGCCGAGAAGAAGGCCCTGCTCGCCGGCAGCGCCGCGGAGGGGCGGCTGGCCGCCTCGACGCTCGGCCTGTCGATGCTGGAGCGGGACCGGAAGGAGCTGGCCGCGCGGGTTTCCGACCTCGTCGGCCTCGTGGGCCAGATGGGCAAGCTCCAGCCGGTCGCCCCGATCCTGCGCCAGGCCTGCCCGCCAGCGGCGCGGCTCGCCGAATCCTGTGCGCGCGCCGGCCTGCGCCGGGAATCCTCGCCCGAAGAGATCCTGCGCCCGGACGGGCCCCTGGCCGAGCTGATCGACGGCCTGGCGCGCCTACCCGAATTCGACGAGGCCCTGGAGCGGGCAGCCGAGGACGCTGCGCTCAAGGCCCGCGCCCAGGAGAGCGAGGCCGAGCGCACCGCACCCCGCACCGGAGGCGGCTCGGCCGCACGCTTGTCCTCCGATACGGTGGCGTTCCGCGGCGAGCTGGAGCGGCGCGGGATCGAGGCGCTGCCGATCTGCGAGCTGGCCGAGATCGTCGATCCGACCTGGGGGCCGGCGCTGGAAGGCCTGCTCGGCCGCGCCCGCGAGGCTTTGGTGGTCTCCCCGGATCGGTTGAGCGAGGCCCTGGGCGTGCTTCAGTCGGGCCGCGACCGGTTCCACCGCTGCATCCTGGTCAAGACCACCGACACCGCCAAGCAGCGGTCGCGCCGCTACGACGACGGGCCGCTCACCGTGATCGAGACGAGCGACCCGCACGCGGAGGCGTTCCTGGGGGTGCGGCTCGGCGGTTACGACCTCGCCCGGGACGATGCCGAACTGGCCCGGCTGTCCCGCGCCGTGGCGCCGAGCGGCCGGACCACCGCCGGCATGGCCTATTCGGTGACCCGCAACGTCGACCTGCTGATGACCCGCGGCCATCGCGGCCCCACGGTCGACAGCCGCCGGGCGCACGAGGCCGCGGTCGCAGAGGCACGGCGCCTGCGCGGGGAGGCCGCGGTCCTGCGCGAGGCCGCCCGCACCGCCGCGGCGGTACGGGCGCGCATCGCCCGTGGCCTCGACGACATCGACGCCCTGCGCAGCGAGCTCGACGGGCTGGAGGGACGGCGGCGCACGCTCCAGACCGAGCGCGAGGGCATCGAGAAGCGCGACAATGCCGGCCTCACCGCCGAGATCGCGGCGCTGACCACCGAACGGGTCGGCTATCTGCGGGAATTGTCCGAAGAGCTAGAGCCGAAGCTCGACCGCTTGCTCGCCGACGAGGCGGCTTTGCGGGCGCGCCTTGGGCCCGTGCGCGAGGCGGCTCGGGCCGCCCTGGCGGCGCGGCGCTCGGCCCTGCGGCAGGTCATGGGCGGCGACGCGGCGCGGGTGCGCCTCGCTCGCTCAGAATCGTTCAGCGTCGGCGTGATCGCGGAGGCACGGGGCGCCCTCGCGGGCCTCGACGCCAAGGCCGCCGGCACGCGGGCTGCGACGGAGCGCGGCCTCGCCCGGGAGGCCGCCGAGGCGGCTCGCTCGCACGGTCGGATCGCCGAGCGCGAGCTGACCGAGGCCTGCTCGGCTTGGCGGGTCGAGAATCCGTTGAATGCCGGCGACGCCCCGGCGATCGACGGCTATGCCTGGGTCCGGCGGGAATACGAGGCCGTTGAGGGCCACGAGCTGCGCCGCTACCGCGCCCAGGCCGAGCGGGCCGAGGTCGAGATGCGCCGGCTCATGACCGAGGATCTGCTGACACGCCTGGCCGACCGGTTCGAGCGGGTCCATGCCCGGCTCGCGGCCCTGAACGAGCGGCTCTCGGTGCGCAGCTTCACCGGCCAGACCTACGCCTTCGAGGCGGCGGTGGACCGCCGCTACGCCGCCGTCCACGCGCTGGCCACCGAGACCGCCCGCTCGCCGGAGGCCGCGCAGGCGCTGCTGGCGGGCGAGACCGAGGGGCCGATGGCGGCGGCTCTGGAGGAGATCACCGCGCTGATCGCCGGCCAGGAGGATGCGGCCCGCCTCGCCGATTACCGCAACTACTTCGTCTACGAGATCGGCATGAAGGACGCGGCCGGCAACCGCACCACCATGTCGGCGCGGGCCCTGCGCGGTTCGGGGGGCGAGGCGCAGGCGCCGTTCTACGTGGCGATCGCGGCCTCGCTCGCCAGCGCCTATTACCCGGGCGACCGGCCCGGCGACGAGAATCCGGGGCTGGGGCTCTGCCTGCTCGACGAGGCGTTCTCGAAGCTCGACGTGCGCAACAGCCAGGCGCTGGTCGATCTCTATCGCGCCTGGGGGCTGCAGCTGCTGATCGCCGCCCCGGAGGACAAGCGCACGACGCTGACCGAGGTGATGGACACCATCGTCACCGTCTACAAGAGCCCGGATCTGACGTCGGTGCGGATCGAGGCCGAGCATCCGCTGGAGGCGGCGCGCCGGGCGCTGCACGCGATCAATCCGGAGCAGGTCGGGATCGAGGGCTACCGCCGCTCGGACGCGGCGGAGTGAGCCGGCGGGGTACCGGGGCGAAGCCTGAGGCCGCCTTCCCCGGTATCCCCGTTGTTCTCGGTATCGCGTCTCAGTTCAGGTAGGTGCGGATCCAGTTCGGGGAGAGGATCTCGCCCTCCTCGGTGATGATCCAGGGCTGCTTGGCCGGATCGGTCAGGGCGCCGGCGGCGGCGGCGATCGCCTCGCGCAGGGTGCCGTACCGCTCGGGCTGAGCCAGCGGAGTGCTCGCCGGGGCCGTGCGCCAGATCGTGAGATCGGCCGGGCGTTCGAGAGCTTCGGTTTCCATGAGTCCTTATCCTTCCGAACCGTTTGGGACCGTTCAGATCCCCACCATCCGGTCGAGCCGGCCTGCTGCGGGGAGTGAAAGGCTGAGCGTCAATGCAAGCATCTCTGCGGCAGCTTTGCGATCAATTTGGGCATTTGAGGCACCAGCATCTAGTCCTAACGCGCAGGAAAAGGTGCGGTACCGTGTTCCATGTCCAAACCGGTCGTGTCTGATCCGCCGTGAACTTGCGAGAATTGTGGCCATCGATAGATGACCATTCCGTTAGCCAATGCGCGGCGGTGTCCAAGGTGCGCCAGAACACGTCAGGAGCACCGTGGCGACCGCCCAGTATCCGTGTTGACGCCCTGATCCTGAACGCGCACTTAAGACCCGCGCCCGCCCCGGGGCCCTGACTGGAGACTCGCCCTTGCCGGACCGTACCGTGCGCATCCTGGCCGCCGCGGTTCTGGTCCTTCTGGCCCTCTACGTCGCGCAGCCCTACCTGCAGCCGCTGCTCTATTCGGCGGACGCGCCGCGGGTGATCGCGGCCCGGGGCGATCTGGCACAGTCCGAACAAACCACCGTGGCGCTGTTCGAGCGGGCGAGCCCCTCCGTGGTCCATGTCTTCGCGCAGAGCGCCGCCACCGGCCGCGACCTGCTCGACCCGGACGACGAGGGCGGCGAGCAGAGCGGCACCCAGACCGGGACCGGCTTCGTCTGGGACGGCGCCGGCCACGTCGTGACCAACACCCATGTCGTGCAGAACGCCGCGCGCTCGGGCGGCTCGGTCTCCGTGCGGTTGAGCGACGGCGAGGTCGTGTCCGCGACCCTGGTCGGGCTGGCGCCGTCCTACGACCTGGCGGTCCTCCGGCTCGGGCGCGTGACCAAGATGCCGCCGCCGCTGGCGATCGGATCGTCGGAGGATCTTAAGGTCGGCCAGTCGACCTTCGCGATCGGCAACCCGTTCGGCCTCGACCACACGCTCACCACCGGCGTGATCAGCGCCGTGCGCCGACGGATGCCAACCAGCGCCGGGCGGGAATTGTCCGGCGTCATCCAGACCGATGCGGCGATCAACCCCGGCAATTCTGGCGGCCCGCTGCTCGATTCCGCCGGCCGGCTGATCGGCGTCAACACCGCGATCGTGTCGCCCTCTGGGGCCAGCGCCGGGATCGGGTTCGCGATCCCCGTCGACGTGGTCAACCGCGTCGTCCCGGAGCTGATCCGGGTCGGCCGGGTGCGCAATCCCGGCATTGGCATCATCGCCGCCCAGGAGGCGGCCTCAGCGCGCCTCGGGATCGACGGCGTGGTCGTGCTGCGGGTCCTGCCCGGCTCCCCGGCCGCGCAGGCGGGCTTGCGCGGCGTCGATCCGCAGACCGGCGACATCGGCGACGTGATCGTCGGCGCGAACGACCGGCCGGTCCATCGTCTCGCCGACCTCACGGCGGCGATCGCGGAGGCCGGGCTGGGCGCGCCCGTGACCCTCAAGGTCGAGCGCGACGGCCGGATCCGGGAGATCCGGATCACAACCGCAGAGGTTGCGGAGAACCGCCGGTGAGACGCCTCGCGTTCTTCGCTCTCGCCTGGCTGATGGCCGCCGTCGCCGCGGCCGCCGAGCACCCGGTGCGCGCGCGCCTCTGCCCGGAGGACCTGCCCGAGGGCGTGCGCCTGCCGCCGCGGCCCGGATGCGACGCGGCGGCTCCCAAGCCGACCCCGGCCCGGCGCGGCTTCTACGACCTCGGCGGCGGCACGACGGTTCAGATCGGTGGCCGCGTCGGCGCCGAGTTCGGCGCGCGGCGATAATTGATGGTCCTGTTTGCGGTCCTTCTGGCCGGCCTCACGCTCTGGTGGCTCTCGAAGAACGACGACGGCCTCGGCCGCCGGCTCGGACGCGCCTTCGGCAAGGGCCTCGGCGCCCTCGTCGGTACGGTCCGGCCCCAGAAGGTCGGCGGCGTCCTCGCCCTCGCGGCGGCGGGGTTCCTGCTGCTGCACGGGAACGTCGTGCTCGCGGCCCTGCTCGGCCTCGGCGGCATCTGGATGATCGAGGGTCAGGCGGCGATGAACGCGCGCCTGATCCCGCTGCTCAGGCCCTTCGTCGACCGGGGGCGTCGGCACCGGACGGCGCTGATCGACATCCGGGTGCGGGCGGACGGCAGCCTCAGCGAGGGCCGGGTGATCGCCGGGCCCCGGGCCGGGGCCTGGCTCGACGCCTTGACGGTGGAGGTCGTGATCGAGCTGCTCGCGACCTGCCGCCAGAGCGACCCCGAAGGCGCCGCCCTCCTAGAGCCGTATCTCGACCGCCGGGCGCCCGGCTGGCGTGTACACGCTGAGGGCGATCGTGACCCGCGGCCGGGACGCCCGGCGTATCCAGGGGCGATGACGCAGGAGGAGGCGTACCAAATCCTGGGGCTTCAGCGCGGGGCGACCGCTGAGCAGGTCCGGACGGCCCACAGGTCGCTGATGAAGCTCACCCACCCCGATCAGGGCGGAAGTGCCGAGAGGGCGGCGCGGGTTAACGCGGCCCGAGACAGGCTTTTGAACCGACATCGCTGAACTCCACGCGCGTTGTCAGATACTTACTGATTCGCAGCCGCGGGCAAACACAGCCGCGACTCCGCCGTGTCGGCGCACCCATCGGGCGCGACGCTGGTTGTTGAGTTGGTTTAGCTGCGGGTCGCGAAGCAGCTGAAGCCGCTGCGCTTCAGGGCCGTGCAGGCATCCTGCGCGGCGTCCTGCTCCGAGAAGCCGGAGAAGCGGGCGCGGTAGAGCGTGGTCCCGCCATGCTCGACCTTGACCGTGTAGGGCGCCGCCTTGGACAGGCTGCCCCCGACCTTGGCGCGCGCTTCGGAAAGCATCGAGCGGGCCTTGGCCTCGTCGTCCATGGCCCCGAGCTGGATCACCCAGGCGGTGGGGACGACGCGGGTTCCGGTGATCGCCTTCGGCGGCTCGTCGCGCTCCGAGGACGCCATCCGGGCCACGGTCTTCGACGCGCCGGGGAACGGCGCCTGAGCGCTGCTGGTGCCGGCATAGGCCTGAGCCGCCTTCGGCAGGGCCTGCGGGCCCGGCTTCCAGGTGCCGCCCGGCGTCGTGGTCGCCCGGGAGGGCGTGATGTCCAGGGGCTCGCCGGTGGTGCCGGTGGTCTCGACATCGTCGTCGTCGGCCGAGGCGACCTGCGTGCGGGTGCGCGAGACCGCGTCCGCCACCACCGCGGGCCGGGCGCGCTCGGCGACCTCGGTGACCGGCGGCGCCTGGCGGGCGCCGGCAAAGGCCCGCGGCAGGCTGGAGCGGACGAGGTCGGCCATGATCCGGTCGCGGCTGGCGCCGGACTTGCCGCCGAGCACGATCGCCACGATCTGGCGGCCCTCGGACTTGGCCGCCGTCATCAGGTTGAAGCCGGAATCGCGGGTGTAGCCGGTCTTGATCCCGTCCACGCCCTGGACGTTGCCGAGCAGGTGGTTGTGGTTGCCGATCACCCGGCCGCGGAACGCGAAGGAGCGGGTCTGGAAGTAGCGGTAATAGTGCGGGAACCGGTCCTGGATCGCCCGGGCCAGGACGGTCAGGTCCCGGGCGGTGGTGAGCTGGTCGGGATCCGGCAGGCCCGACGCATTGGCGTAGCGCGTCCGGCTCATGCCGAGCGCATGCGCCTTTGCGGTCATCATCTGGGCGAAGCGCTCCTCGGAGCCGGCGATATTCTCGCCGATCGCACAGGCCACGTCGTTGGCCGACTTGGTGACGATCGCCTTGATCGCGTCCTCGACCGTGATGGTCTGGCCGGGGCGCAGGCCCAGCTTCGACGGCGCCTGGGCGGCGGCGTGGGCCGAGATGGTCAGGTCGGAATCGAGGGCGAACTTGCCGCGCTCCATCTGCTCGAACAGCATGTAGAGCGTCATGACCTTGGTGATCGAGGCCGGGTGGCGCAGCGCGTCCTCGTTGACCGCGTGCAGCGTCTTCCCGCTCTTCACGTCCACCACCATGGCGGCGTAGGGCGGGTTGTAGCCGCCGCTTGACGCGTGGTGGTGATGCCGGCCCCGCCGGGCCTCGGCCGGGGCGGCCAGGGCGGTCAGGACCGCGGCGGCCGCCAGGGCGGCCGGCAGCGCGGGGATCGTCCGGGAGCGGCCTACAACGCTACGCATCACGCCTGATTGCCTCGCGAGACCGGCTTTGGCCGGTCGTATCTCTGGTGCTGGCCGGCGCTGACTGCGTGGCCCCGCTGCATCGTTTGAGAATTAGGCGGGTGCAGTTACAGGCCCGTTAATGCGAACCCCGCGACTTCCGAATCGTGTCGTTCCGGGCGCGGCTTGACGATGGCGGATGCGACGCACAATCTTCGGGCAGACCCGGTTTCGCCGCCGGTGTCGGTCGAGTCAGGCCGGCCCGGCGACGGCAAGCTGGAGGCCGGCCATGCAGCGATCCTCCGCCCTCCCCGCCACCCACGCGATTCACACGCCGCGGGCCGGGTTTTTCGCGCGGCAACCGTCATCCCACATCGTGCGGGCTGGGCAGGCTGCACCCTGGTCGGGATCTCGTTCGCGCCGGCGGCGAGATGGCCCAATCCGTACCCCCATCCGTACGATGTCAGATGTGGCGCGGGTCCCCTCTCCCGTGCGGGAGAGGGGGCGCGTCGCGGCCTGCACAGGTCTTTGTCTGACGATCGGATACGGGCAGGGAGAGGAGAGTCCGATCGCCGCCATCGCCGAGGCGTGACATGCCTGACGCCCGCGGCCGTTCCGATCAGGTGAGCCCGTCGCCCTCCTCTTCGCTCAGCGGTGCAAGGGCGATGCACCTGGCGCAAGCTTTGCGGGGCGGACAAGTGCGCGCAGGCGTCTGGCGAAGTGGCCTCACGGTCTGTAGATTAATGTCCACTGGCCCAGACGCCGCTCCCGGCAGGGTCGTGACAGGATCGGTATTGGGGGCCGGCGACGCCCGCTCCAATCGAGGGATCGGTTCGACGCACATGACACAGGTCCCCCTGCAGGGCACCGCGATATCGACGACGCTTCAACGGCCGGCGCGCTTGGCGATCACGGCCTCCGGTTCGCGCGCCCCGGGCGGAGACGACCGGTCCAACACCGCGATCATCACCCGCACCAAGCCGAAGACCAAGAAGCCGAGCCTGTACCGGGTACTCCTTCTGAACGACGACTATACGCCGATGGAATTCGTCGTGCTGGTGGTCGAACGTTTCTTCAACAAGAGCCACGAGGACGCCTACCACATCATGATGCACGTGCATCAGAACGGGGTCGGTGAGTGTGGGGTCTTCACCTACGAGGTGGCGGAGACCAAGGTGACGCAGGTCATGGACTTCGCGCGCAAACACCAACATCCTCTCCAGTGCGTTATGGAAAAGAAATAGGCGCCGTTCGCGGTAGGCACCCACACAGAGGCCAGCTTTGCCAAGCTTCTCACGCAGCCTAGAACAAGCCCTCCACCGAGCCCTGGCGCTCGCTGGCGAGCGACGGCACGAATACGCGACGCTGGAGCATCTCCTGCTCGCTCTTGTGGATGACCAGGATGCGGCCGCTGTCATGCGCGCCTGCAACGTCGAGATCGACACGCTCAAGCGCAGCCTGGTCGATTACGTCGACACCGAACTCTCGAACCTGACCGGCGACGGACGCCAGGACGCCAAGCCAACGGCCGGCTTCCAGCGCGTGATCCAGCGCGCAGTGATCCATGTCCAGTCCTCGGGCCGCGAGGAGGTCACCGGCGCCAACGTGCTGGTCGCGATCTTCGCCGAGCGCGAGAGCCACGCCGCCTACTTCCTGCAAGAGCAGGACATGACCCGCTACGACGCGGTGAACTACATCAGCCACGGCATCGCCAAGCGCCCCGGCGCGTCCGAGGCCAAGCCCGTGCGCGGTGCCGAGGAGGAAGGGGCCGCCGAGCGCCCGAGCGACGAGGGCGATCCCCGCGGCGGCGCCAAGAAGAAGGGCGACGCGCTCGACGCCTACTGCGTCAACCTCAACAAGAAGGCGCGCGACGGCAAGATCGACCCGCTGATCGGCCGCCATTCCGAGGTCGAACGCACGATCCAGGTGCTCTGCCGCCGCCAGAAGAACAACCCGCTGCTGGTGGGTGATCCGGGCGTCGGCAAGACCGCGATCGCGGAAGGGCTCGCCCGCAAGATCATCCAGCACGAGGTGCCGGAGGTCCTGGCGGACGCCACCGTGTTCTCCCTCGACATGGGCACGCTGCTCGCCGGTACCCGCTACCGGGGCGACTTCGAGGAGCGCCTCAAGCAGGTCATGAAGGAGATCGAGGCGCACCCGAACGCGATCATGTTCATCGACGAGATCCACACGGTGATCGGCGCCGGTGCGACCTCGGGCGGCGCCATGGACGCGTCGAACCTGCTCAAGCCGGCCCTCGCCTCGGGCACGCTGCGCTGCATCGGCTCGACCACCTACAAGGAGTACCGCCAGTACTTCGAGAAGGACCGCGCCCTGGTGCGCCGGTTCCAGAAGATCGACGTCAACGAGCCGTCGATCCCGGACACGATCGAGATCGTGAAGGGCCTGCGCCCGTATTTCGAGGAGTTCCACAAGCTCAAGTACACGACCGAGGCCGTGAAGGCCGCGGTGGAGCTGTCGGCCCGCTACATCAACGACCGCAAGCTGCCCGACAAGGCGATCGACGTGATCGACGAGACCGGCGCCTCGCAGATGCTGGTGCCGGAGGCGCGCCGCAAGCGCACCATCGGGATCAAGGAGATCGAGGCGACCATCGCCACGATGGCCCGCATCCCGCCCAAGACCGTCTCGAAGGACGACGCGGTGGTGCTCCAGCACCTCACGGAGAACCTGAAGCGGGTGGTCTACGGCCAGCCGAGCGCCATCGAGGCGCTGACCTCGGCGATTAAGCTGGCGCGCGCCGGGCTGCGCGACCCGGATAAGCCGATCGGCTCGTACCTGTTCGCGGGACCGACCGGCGTCGGCAAGACCGAGGCCGCCAAGCAGCTCGCCGCGTCGCTGGGCGTCGAGATGCTGCGCTTCGACATGTCGGAATACATGGAGCGCCACACCGTCAGCCGCCTGATCGGCGCGCCCCCCGGCTATGTCGGATTCGACCAGGGCGGCCTGCTCACCGACGGGATCGACCAGCACCCGCATTGCGTGCTGCTGCTCGACGAGATCGAGAAGGCTCACCCGGACCTGTTCAACATCCTGTTGCAGGTGATGGACCACGGCAAGCTGACCGACCACAACGGCAAGCAGGTCGATTTCCGCAACGTCATCATCATCATGACGTCGAACGCAGGTGCCTCGGACCTGGCGAAGTCGGCCTACGGCTTCACCCAGGCCAAGCGGACGGGCGACGACGTCGAGGCGATCAACCGGCTGTTCGCGCCGGAATTCCGCAACCGCCTCGACGCGATCATCTCGTTCGGTCACCTGCCGAAGGAGGTTGTGGCCAAAGTCGTCGACAAGTTCGTCCTCCAGCTCGAGGCGCAGCTCGCCGACCGCAACGTCACGATCGAGCTCTCGGACGAGGCTCGGGCCTGGCTGGTGGAGCATGGCTACGACGACGCGATGGGCGCCCGCCCGATGGCGCGGCTGATCCAGTCGACCATCAAGACGCCGCTCGCGGACGAGGTCCTGTTCGGCAAGCTCAAAGATGGCGGTGCCGTCCGGGTGGTGGTGCGCAAGCCCGAGGACGAGGAGGCCAAGGCCGGCGCCAAGGACAGTCTGGGCTTCGACTTCCCGGCCGGCCCGGTCACGCCGAAGCCGGAGGCGGACGTCACCAACGCGGCCAAGCGGCACAAGCGGGCCAAGCCCCGCGCGGCCACGCGCAAGAAGACGCCGAAGGACGACAAGGGCGGGGGTGGTGGCGGCTCGGGCGGCGGCGTCCGCACCGTGCCGAAGGTGCCACTCGTCCGCGCATAAGGGCGCGCACGCCGGCCGGCAGGCTTCCGGACAACGGCCTGCCGGTCTATGACCGCCGCGACGCGAACGCGCCGCGGTGAGGAGGCGCCTGATGACAGAAGACCTGCACGAGGGGCCTCTATCCCCCGTCACGCATCCTGCGCCTGCCCAGAAGCTGACCCGGCGCGAGGAGCGCCGTCGGCGTCGCCAACGGCGTCGCCGCGGCGAGGAGGTGCTGGCCTGGGTGCTGGTGCCGCTGATCTGCGTCGGGATCTATCTCGGCGTGAATGCCGGCTTCGACTTCTTCGGGACCTCGCCAGGCCAGGTTTGGGACCAGCTGATGCAGGTCAAGACCATGATGGAGAAGCGCTCCGGTACGCAGGGCGCGCGCGGCTAGCGCATCCGGGATCGGCGCGGGCGGCCTGCCCGCTTTGAGACGAGGCCCGGCCAAAACGGCATCCGAGCGGGTACGCCATGAGTCCGACCCGACGCACGATCCTAGCCTCGGCCGTTCTGTCGGCCCCTGCCCTGCGGGCGGTGGCGCGGGGCGGAACCGTGGTCGTCATCGGGGCCGGCGCGGCCGGGTTGGCGGCGGCGATGGCGCTGCGGGCGGCCGGACAGGATTTCCTGCTGATCGAGGCGCGGGACCGGATCGGCGGACGCGCCTTCACCGATCGGTCGCTCGGCCCGAATTGCCGCTTCGATGCCGGTGCCGAGTACATCCACTGGGCCGAGCGCAATCCCTGGGCGCCGGTGGCGCGGGCTGCCGGCGTGCGCTTCGCGCAGGAAGGCGGCTGGGCGCGCACGCTGACCATCGATGGAAGGCCGGCGACCGAGGCCGAGAATGCCAGCCGACGCGCCGGCTTCTCCGGGCTCGACGCCCTGCTGGCGCCGAAGGGCGGCGACCCCTCGCTGGCCGAGGCGGCCCGGGCCGGCGGCCCGAATGCCGAGCTGGCGGCGGCCGGACTGAGCCGGCTTTCGCTCGGCGAGGATCCCGAGCGGGTCTCGGCGGTGGATTACGATCGGCTCTGGTCCGGCACCGACCTCTGGGTCGACGGCTACGGCGACCTCGTGGCGCGGCACTTCGCCGATCTGCCGGTGCGGCTGGGCTGTCCGGTCCGGGCGGTCGACTGGTCGGACAGGATCGTCCGGATCGACACCGAGGGCGGTACCCTCGCGGCGGCGGCCGTGATCGTCACGGTGCCGGTTGGCGTGCTGAAATCCGGTGCGCTCACGTTCACGCCGCGCCTGCCCGATACCGCGCAGGCGGCGCTGGATGGCCTCCACATGGGCGCCTACACCAAGATCGGTCTGCGCCTTGACCCTGCGAAGGTCGACCCGGCGGCCCTGGGTGACGCGGTGTCGGTGATCACCCGCGGCCCGACGCTGTATTTCGAGATGGGCCCGTTCGGACGCGCCATCGCGGTGGCCAATCTCGGCGGCGACCTCGCCCGGGACTTGTGCCTGGCGGGCGAACCCGCTGCCATCGCCCTCGCCACCGAGCGGCTCGGCGCGATCCTGGGGTCGAAGGCGCGAGGTGCGGTCCAGGCTGGACGGCTCGCCGGTTGGTGGACGGACCCCCATGCCCGCGGCTCGTATTCGATCGTCGCGCCGGGCCATGCGGAGGCCCGTGACCGCCTGCGCGATCCGGTCGGCGAGCGGGTGTTCTTCGCCGGCGAGGCCTTGGCCGGCGGCGGCGCGATGACGGTGGGCGGCGCCACCCTCGACGGCGAACGCGCGGCGCGCGACGTGTTGAAGGTGCTGGGCGCCTAGTCCCGCTTACGGATCGCCGCCACCGCCAGGGGAGCGTCGCGGCCCCGCAGCGAATGGGCGCCGAGATCCTCCGCGATCAGGTCGGGCGGCAACGGACCGATCCGGTTGAGGAGATCGGCCGAGACCAGCACGTGCACGCCGAGGTTCTTCGAGAGGCTCTCCAGCCGGGCGGTGGTGTTCACGACATCGCCGAAATACGCGATCTTGTGCCGTTCGAGCCCGACCTCGGCCGTGACCACCGACCCGCAATGCAGAGCCGCGCGGAATTCCGGGACCTGCCCGAAGCGCTGCGTCCAGGCCTCGGATTCGTCGGCGAGCCGGGTGGCGAAATCGAAGACGCAGCGCAGGCAGGCCGCGTCCCGGATGCCCCGCTCGATCGTCCAGGTGACCAGGGCCATATCGCCGATATAATCGTCGATCGAGCCCCGCGCGTGCGAGACCGGCAGCGCCAAGGCGTTGAAGACCTGGCCGAGATAGGCCTGCGCCGCCCGGTCGCCGTGGCGGTCGGCGAAGCGGGTCGAGCCGGTCACGTCGAGGAACAAAAAGATCCGCTCCTCGCTGATTGGACGATGGTAGCGGCCGATCAGCAGGTTGGCGAAGACGCCCGGGCCGATCAGGTCGCGCACGCGGAACACGAAAACGACCAGGGCCGAGATCGCGAGCGCGTAGAGCAGGCCCGATTGCGTCATCAGCATCGCGTTCCGCTCGCTGTACATGAAGCGGAAAAGGCGGTTCAGCACCGTGCTCGCGAGCGCGTTGCCGACGACAATCATCGCGATGTAGAGCGCCACGGTGGCGAGCAGGAACAGCGGCGTCGCCAGTTGGCGCACCTGCTCGCGCATCCGCGGCCACAGGAGCCGCCGCTCATAGAGCAGGATCGGCGTGCCGATGATCGCGCCGCGGATCGCCGAGCCGAGCAGCGGACCGACCGGGAAGATCGATCCGTAGAGTAGGCCAGCCAGGGCGCCGAGCCCCGGGGCGACGAGATAGAACCAGCGTGGGCTGAAACGCATCCGGGCGTCCTCACCCCACGCGCCGGTTCGCGGCGCCGATGTCAGTCTTGCCGGAGCGCGTGGACCGAGAACAGACCCTCCGGGTCGGTCCAGACCTGGACCCAGGTCCAGCCGGCCCGCTCCACGAGAGCCCGGAAGGTCTCGACCGTGTACTTGTAGCTGCTCTCGGTGTGGATCGTCTCGCCGGCCGCGAACGCGAAGGTCTCGGACCCGATCGCCACCTCCTGCGCGCCGTCCGAGACGAGATGCATCTCGATCCGCGACGCGTCCGCGTTGAACACCGCGCGATGGGAGAAGGCGCCGAGGTCGAAGCGTCCGGCGAGTTCCCGGTTGATCCGGGTCAGCAGGTTGAGGTTGAAGGCCGCGGTGACGCCCGCGGCGTCGTCGTAGGCCCGCTCCAGGATCGCCGCGTCCTTCACGAGGTCGACGCCTACGATCATGTGCGCCCCCTCCCCGAGGATCCGCCCGAACCGCCGCAGCAGCTCCTCGGCCTCGCTGGGCTCGAAGTTGCCGATGGTCGAGCCCGGGAAGAAGCCGGCCCGGGGCATGCCGGCGAGGCTCTCGGGCAGATCGAAGTCACGGGTGAAATCGGCCACCACCGGCTCGACCCGCAGATGCGGAAAATCGCCGCTCAGCACCTCTGCCTGGGACCGCAGGAACTCGCCGGAGACGTCCACCGGCACGTAGGCGGCGAGTTTGTCGAGGTGGCGCAGCAGGCGCCGCAGCTTGTTGGTCGAGCCGCTGCCGAATTCGACCAGCGCGGCCCGGGCCGGCAGCAGGGCGGCCATCTCCGGGCCGCTGCGATCGAGGATGCCGATCTCGGTGCGGGTCGGGTAATATTCCGGCAGCCGCGTGATCGCCTCGAACAGGTCGGACCCGGCGGAATCGTAGAAGTATTTCGGCGACAGCGCCTTCTGCGTCTTCGAAAGGCCGTCCTGCACGTCGGCGAGGAAGGCGAGTTCGGGTGTGTCCAGGGCGACCGGGGTCGCGTCGGAAAAGCTGGGCTTGACGGTCAAGGGAGGCTCCGGGGCGCGTCAGGCGGCGTCGGCGAGGCGCAGGCCGGTGAACTGCCAGCGCTGATGCGGATAGAAGAAGTTGCGGTAGGGCAGCCTCGCATGGCCCTCGGGCGTGGCGACGGACGAGCCGCGCAGCACGAACTGGCTGACCATGAACTTGCCGTTGTACTCGCCCAGGGCGCCCGGCAACGGCCGGTAGCCCGGATAGGCCGCGTAGGCGCTGCGGGTCCATTGCCAGACGAGGCCGAACGCGTCCGGCAGGGCACCGTCCCGAGCCGCGACCTCCCACTCGAACTCGGTCGGCAGGGTCCGGCCGGCCCAGCGGGCATAGGCGTCCGCTTCGTAGTAGCTGATGTGGGTGACCGGCGCGTCGAGCTCCACGGGCCGGATGCCGCCGAGCGTCATCGTCGCCCAGCCCTCCCCGTCCCGGCGCCAGTAGCCCGGAGCCTCCCAGCCCTCGGCCTGGCCGGCATACCAGCCGTCGGAGAGCCACAGCTCGGGCTTGGCGTAGCCTCCGGCCTCCATGAAGGCGAGCCATTCGCGGTTGGTCACCAGCGCCTTGTCGATCCGGCCCGGCAGGATCAGCGCCTCGTGGCGGGGCGATTCGTTGTCGAACAAGAAACCGTCGCCCTCGTGCCCGATCCAGGCGATGCCGCGGGCGAGCTGGGCCTGACCGCCCTGCCCCGAAGCCGCCGGGAAGCGCCACGCGGAATCGTAGACCGGCCCAAGCGGGTTCTGCGCGAAGGCGTGCAGGATGTCGGTGAGCAGAAGTTCCTGGTGCTGCTGCTCGTGATAGAGCCCGATCTCCAGGATCGGCAGCACTGCCTCCAGCGCGCTCTCCGCGGCCTGGCCGAGCAGCGATTCGACCGCCCGGTCGACATGCGCCCGGTAGGCGCTCACTTCGGCCATGGTCGGGCGGGTGATCATGCCCCGCTGGATGCGCGGCTGCCGCGGGCCGGCCGCCACGTAATACGAATTGAACAGGTAGTGCAGGCGCTCGTCGTAGATGGCGTAGCCCGGCAGGTGCTCGCGCAGCAGGAACTGCTCGAAGAACCACGTCACATGCGCCCGGTGCCACTTGGTCGGGCTGGCATCGGCCATCGACTGGACCTGCTGGTCCTCCGCCGAGAGCGGCGCGGCGCGGCGCTCGGTCTCGCTGCGGACATGCCGGTAGGCGACGATCCAGGCGGCCCGGTCGACCGGCCGGGCCGTCACGGGGGGCGGCGGGAACGCCGCTGCAGTTTGCGCGCGCGTGTCGCCGGAGCGGAGTGCCGCCGTCGCTGCCATGCGGATCTTCCCCTATTGATGCGCACCTGGAACCGTTTTGTCGGCGCCAGGCTTGGTCGCAGAAGATATGTCCCTGCCGAGGTCAGACAACCGCCGCTGGCCAATCCGCTTGCGCTTGGGTTCACCGGCCCATTCGCAGGCGCGGGCCCGGGGGTTAACGGGGAGAACAAAAGATCGCGGGTCTTTCTTGCGCCGCAGTGAGGAGGCCTTAACCCTCGGCACCGAGATTCGAGGCGCTGAGTGCGGAGTCCAGAATTTCCATGCGGATCGATCTGATGGCCGGGGCCAGCCTGTCCGCCGCGGCATTCCGGGTCTCGCCCGAGCCGACCATCCTGGTCTTCGACTCGGGGCTCGGCGGCCTCACCGTCCTGGATGCCGTGCGCCGGGCCCGGCCCGATGGGCGCTACGTCTACGCCGCCGACGACGCCGCCTTCCCGTATGGCCGGCTCGCCGAGGCCACCCTGGTCGCCCGGGTGCTGGCCGTGATGGAGCAGCTTCTCGAGACGCACCGGCCCGACCTGGTCGTGATCGCCTGCAACACCGCGTCGACCCTGGTCCTGCCGGCCCTGCGCCAGCGCTTCGCGACGCCGTTCGTCGGCGTGGTGCCGCCGATCAAGCCGGCCGCCGCGGCGACGCGCTCGGGTCTGATCTCCCTGCTGGCCACCCCCGGCACGGTGGCGCGCTCCTACACCCACGACCTGATCGCGACCTATGCCGGGTCCTGCGCGGTCACCCTGGTCGGCTCGCCGAACCTTGCCGGTTTTGCCGAAGCCGAACTCGCCGGCACGCCGATCGACGACGCGGCCCTGGCCGCCGAGATCGCCCCCTGCTTCGTCACCGATCCCGACGGACGGCGCACCGACGTGGTCTGCCTCGCCTGCACCCATTATCCGCTGCTGTTGGCGCGCCTCGAAGCCCTCGCACCCTGGCCGGTGACCTGGATCGACCCGGCTCCAGCCATCGCCCGCCGCGTCGTCCAGCTGATCGGCCCGGCTCGGCGGAACGCGGACCATGACGGATCCGTGCACGGCGCCTTCACGGCCGGCATTTCCCTGTCCGCACCGCTGCGCGCATCCCTGGCCGCCCGGGGAATCGGCGAGATCGCCGTCGAGGCGATGCCGCTCACGATGCAGTAGCTGATCGCAGGCGGGTTGCTGGCGGCGAGATCCTGCCAGTGCGGCGGCCATCGCGCAGGCACGGCCCGAGATCCGGGCCGCCACGGCCGCGCTGGATTCCGCGGGCTTGCGATCGGCGGGCGCCGCGTAGGCATCTGGATCCGGACGGCCGCGCGTGGATCTGGTGCAACTCCTGACCCTAACGGAGGCGGCGACCTTCACCGTCGGCTGCGTCGTGCTGCGCTCGGCGCGGATCCATCCCGAGCGCGTCGCGAACGTCCTACTCCCCGCAGCTGTCATCCTGGCGGCCATCCTGCTGATCGGGCTGACGCCGACGGAGTTCGCCGACGCCGTGCTCTCCCTGGACCCGGGCGAGATGTGGCCGCCGCTCCCCTGACGGGCGGCGCGGGCCGTGCCGGGCGCCGGCTACCGGATGGTGGTGACGGCGCCGCCCGCCTGACCGGCGGCTTCGGCCTCGGCCGGCACGATCAGGTGAACGAACAGCATCCCGGCGGCGACGATCAGCGCGAGCGCCAGGATCCGCCACAGCTCCATGATCGGCTCTTGGGTCTCGGTCTCGCGCGGCATCGCTGGCATATCCCTGTTTCGCGGTCGGTCCTGCGGATTGGGCCTCGGCCCGTCGAAGAAAGCACGGTTCGCCGGAGGTCTGGAGCGTCTTCCGGCCGCTTCAGGGGACACCTGCAAGATGAACGCTTCGTAAATGATACAACCCGTATTGCCGTTGCGCGTCGGGCGTCCGTCTCCGGGATGCGCCGGCTTCCGGTACCACGCGGCTGCCCGGTGTGATCGGAACACCGGGCCATGCACGATCGCTCAGGCGAGACCAGCGGATACTGATGAATGTGCAAAATAATCCGTGGTGCCTAGGTTTTGCCGCAATTTAGATCAGACATCATGCCTATAAGAGGATAGAGCGATCGGGAGAGCTAGATGTTCGAGAGTCTCTTCTGGGGTGCCGCGATCATCGCCCTGGTCGGATCGGCCGCGCTGGTCGCGATTGGAGCCGCCGTGCAGCCCCGGATCATCCAGAAGGATGACCTGGCATCCGGCGTCCTGGACCCGCGCAGGCGGTTCGGGCGCAAGCGGCGCTGGCGCCGCCCATCCCGCGTCGCGCAACGCCTCGGCTCACTCCCGCTGCGTTAGGCGGTGCGCTTTGCGGCATCGATCAGTGAACCTGTCTGCACGAAAGACGTACATCTCCCGTCGCCATCGCGAATGCTAGGTCGTCGTGACTGCAGGACGGCAGTCAAACGGCAGCGAGAGGGCTCAGGACTGATGAGCGTGCGTCAGATTTGCGATCAGGTGCGGGTCACCGAACGGGCCTTCACGGCGGCGCTCGGCGCCATGAAGGCGGCGGGGCTGCGCGAGGAGCTGACCCGGGAGCTCCAGGAGATGGAAGCCGCGGAGATCGAGGCCGGACAGAACGAGGCCTCGGCGCGCGCAGCCTCGTGGAAGCGGGTGAAGATGCTCCACGGCTTGGGCTATCCGGTAGATTTCGGCTGGCTCCACCTCGCGGGCGCCGCGGCCGCGGTTCGATCCGCCTGATAGGCCGATCCCGAGCCTCGCGGTTGCGCGAGACCCGGGATCGCGACAATGCTCAGGGAGCCAGGTCGTGGACCGGCGCCGGAACCGGCGTGTTGCTGCTGTTGAGCACATTGCCGCTGGTCGGGACGGCCTTGAGTGCCGCCTTGTCGATCTGCGGCGGGGCCGGCAGCTGCAGCTGCTCGCTGGTATAGGCCCACTCCTCGGCGACCCGATCCGGATCGTCGTTGAGCTTGGTGCCGTAGCTCGGGACGATCTGCTTGATCTTGGCCTGCCATTCGGGCGTCGCGACGTTCTTGGCGAACACCTTCTCGAGCACCTGCAGCATGATCGGCGCCGCCGTCGAGGCGCCCGGTGAGGCGCCGAGCAGGGCGGCGATGCTGCCGTCCTTGGCGTTGACGATCTCGGTGCCGAGCTTCAGCACGCCGCCCTTATCCTTGTCGCGCTTGATGATCTGCACGCGCTGACCCGCCTGCCAGAGGCGCCACTCCTCCTTCTTGGCCTTCGGGAAGTACTCGCGCAGGGCCGCGATCCGGTCGTCGTCCGACAGCATGAGCTGACCGGCCAGGTACTCGACCAGGGGATATTCGTCGATTCCGACCCGGACCATCGGCCAGATATTGCTGGTCGTGGTCGAGCTGAGGAGGTCGAGATACGAGCCCTCCTTCAGGAACTTGGTCGAGAAGGTCGCGAACGGGCCGAACAGGATCACGCGCTTGCCGCCGAGCACGCGGGTGTCGAGGTGCGGTACCGACATCGGCGGGGAGCCGACCGAGGCCTTGCCGTAGGCCTTGGCGAGGTGCAGCGTCGCCACGTCCGGGTTCTCGTTGATCAGGAACGAGCCGCCGACCGGGAAGCCGGCGTAGTCGTCGCCCTCCGGGATGCCCGACTTCTGCAGCAGGTGCAGAGCGCCGCCGCCGGCGC
This sequence comes from Methylobacterium sp. ARG-1, assembly GCF_001262595.1. NCBI lineage: Bacteria > Pseudomonadati > Pseudomonadota > Alphaproteobacteria > Hyphomicrobiales > Methylobacteriaceae > Methylobacterium > Methylobacterium sp. ARG-1. Next base: position 47,919 of record NZ_LHCD01000021.1, on the reverse strand, counting down.
CGATGAACACGAATTTGGCGTCGACGCTGCGCCGCGACCCGTCCTTGGTGTTGCGGGAGGTGACGCGCCAGGAGCCGTCCGCATTCTTGGTGATCCCCTCGACGTCGGTGGAGAGGTTCAGCTTGAAGGTCGGCTGGCCCTGCAGATACGCGACGTACTGACGGGTGACCTCACCCCACTCAACATCGGTGCCGAGCGGCGACCAGGTGGCGGCGACCTTCTGGTTCGGGTCGCGCCCCTCCATCATCAGGGGCACCCACGTCTTGAGCTGCTCCGGATCGGTGGAATATTCCATGCCGGCAAACAGCGGGCTGGCCTTCAGGGCCTCCCAGCGCTTCTTCAGGTAGGCGATGTTGTCGTCGCCCCAGACGAAGCTCATGTGCGGGGTGTAGTTGATGAAGGCGTGGGGGTTCTTCAGGACCCCGGTCTTGACCAGCGAGGCCAGGAACTGGCGCGTAACCTGGAAGGCCTCGTTGATCTCCACCGCCTTGGCGATCTCGACCTGACCGTTCTTCTTCTCGGGGGTGTAGTTCAGCTCCGCGAGGGCGGAATGGCCGGTGCCGGCGTTGTTCCAGCCGTTCGAGCTCTCCAGGGCGACCTGATCCAGGCGCTCGACCATCTGGATCGACCAGGTCGGCTCCAGTTGGTTGAGCCATACGCCGAGGGTGGCGCTCATGATGCCGCCGCCGATCAGCAGCACGTCGACCTTGCTGTCGGCGCCGTCAGCGAAAGCGAGGCTGCCGGGAAGCGCGGCCACGGCGAGCCCGGTCGCCGCCGTTCCGAGAAGCTGCCGCCGGCTGAAGGCGAGCGTGTCCTGCGGCGAGCGCTCGGACCGGGGCTTGTTCTTATCGTCGGCACGCATCGCCAAATCTCACGGTTGCGAACCGGGCAGGCGCGTCTGGCACTCCCCGGTACAGAAGGCGTCGGAGCGACGCGCCGGGAGCCCCGCGCGTCCAGCCTTCCAGAACGTTCCCCCGCAGATGGCGCGGCACGCGAAGCGTGATCGATCGATCTTGTGCGATCGTTTTTTGTCTAGCGGCCGATCAGGCGCCCCGATCACTGACAAAATCAGAGGCCGGAAGCTCTAGGCCGAATGGAAACGTCTTTCATCAACACGCGGCCGAGTTCGGAGCACCCGTACCGAATATAGAGTCAGGACCCGATACGGAGATCGCACGATGATCGGCGACGGCGAATGGTGGAAAGACGCCGGCCGATCTGGCGCAGCGGCTTGTTGCACGCCTCTTAGAGGATGAGGTCTGAAAGGACAATCTGCGGTGTCGGACAATCACCCGGCTTGTGCTCGGCCCGGACATGCGGGGCGTGCGCACGTGGCATGCCGGCGCCCACCCGCGGTCTCTAGCGGGCGCGCCGGAACCGGATGATGCTGCGGGACAGCCGGCCGGCATCCCAGTTGGGCATGATCCGCCAGGGTGTCATCACGTCCGCTTCGTCCCCGTGCAGCGTGATCGAACGCCGCTGCTCGGTGTTGACCCATTCCGGCGCCCAGGCGGTCTGGACATGGGTGATCCACTGGTCGCCCTCGATCCGGTACCGGCCGATATAGGCGACCAGGGTCTTTATCAGGGCTGCGCGGTCGGCATCGGTTTCCGCGGGCCGGCGGTCCGTGCCTTCGAGGTTGAACGCGACCCATCCGTCCTGAGTGAAGATCACCCGGCCCCGCGGTGCGCTACCCATCGCGTCGATGAGCGCCCCGGTCTCCTTGTCCTCGACCTTGTAGGAGACGAGCTCCCAGGTGCCGACGATCTTCTTCGCGAGATCGCCCTCGTCCGTATGGGCCGGGGGCTGATTCTCGGCCCCGATCCCGGGGGACGCCGCCATGAGCAGGGCGGCCGCGAGCGTCGCGGAGAATTTCGTCATCCGGGGATTCCCCTTCCGGTCCGCCGGGGATCGGGAGCATGCCGCCGCAGGGGCATGCCATCCGCCCGACGCGGGCGCCGTGGGAGTACAGCGCGCGATCCTGCCGTAACAGGGTTCGGTCGCGCGAAGCTTGTATCGGAGGGGTGATTGCGCCGTATCGGTCAAGGCGGACCGGAGGGCGACTTCGACCGGCTCTCGGATCCGGTCATTCGTGAAAGTCAGGGAGAACGTGTTGTGCGGATCAGCGCTTTAGGCGGCTGATGGTGCCCAGGAAAGGACTCGCCCATCTGAACGCTAAGTCACTGTAATTGCTGGACACGGTTGGCCGCCGTCGCGGGACTTGTATCACGGTGCTGTATCTCGGGCAAAGTCGGCTATGCCTGTCAAATTTGGACGATCGGTTTGCATGTCCAATTTGGACAGCAGCTAGTCCGCGGCGCCCCGGTCGAGAGCTGCAGATCTAACTTCGAGTCCAGATGCTGCTGCGGTCGAAGAGGACGCTGGCGGAGCCCAACCTGTCGAGGCTTGGTTTGGGTGCTGTGCGTGCCCTTATCGTTGAGTCCAATCCGCCCGCTTTGGTGCTTCTATGCGTTCCTTCGGCCGCTTATCAAACCGAAGCACCTCGATCCATGTCCACTCGCCACCGCGCAGATCCTGAATCCCACGAGCATTTAAGGCGGCAGCGATTTCTTTGGGATCCGAAATACCCGCCATCCGGATTTCTTGGATCACGAAGGAGATCCGCGCCGCTCGGTCGATTCGATCTCTCCGGTTCTTTTCCATGAGATAGATCCAATCTCTTAAACAGAGAACGGCCCTCACTGTCTCCAGTGCGGGCCGCCCTTTCGATGCTGAGATCTCTAGATCAGTACTTGCGGACCAGAGGGGTCGGGACCGCCGCCGCAACGGGGGCCGGCGAGTACAGCGGCACGATCAGGCGCAGCCAGCCGTCCGTCGAGTAGTTGTCGCGGGTGCGGCCGAAGGCGGTCGTGTAGGTCGCGCTGGTGACGACGTCGCGGGCAACGTAGGCCTGCACGGTGAAGACCTTGAAGTCGTAGCCGATCAGGCCACCGACGGCGAACCGGCCGCGGTTGCCAGCGGCAGCGCTGAACTGGCCGATGTCGAAGTTATAGGTGCCGTAGGCGATCGGGCCGATCTCGAAGTTGCCGAACTTCTTCGTCGCGGTGAGGTCGAAGTTCAGGGAGTCGGACAGGTACTGCGGACCGAGCACCGCACCGACACGACCGCCGAAACGGCCGGGCGAATCATAGATGTTGGCGGTCAGGTTGCCGGTGATGTTCCAGCCGTCACCGGTATAGCTGGCGGCCACGCCCATGCGGTAGGTATTCGAGGAGAGCTGCGGCAGCACCGGAGTAGCAGTCGGGCCGTTGACGCTGACGAGCGAACCACGGTCTCCGTTCAGGTCGTTCAGGTACGCGCCGCCGAGCAAGCTGACGCCGAAGTTGTTGCCCAGGTCGAACGCCCAGATGCCGCCGACGAAGGTACCGACGTTGATCGAGATGTCCTTGTTGCCCCGGCCAGCACCGTTACGGGTGAAGGCGAATACGGTCGGAGGAGCAACGAGCAGCTCGACGCGGCCGCCGAACGGCACGAACGGCGTCGACCAGACCAGCACCGGAATGTTGACGGCCGTATCAAGGGCACCGGCGTTCAGGCCCGTGTTCGGATTGATCGCGCTCGACGGTGCATCGGCGCGGCGGTAGGTGAAGGTGTTGATTGCGTAGATGCCCTCGGGCAGCGGCGCGCCGACGGCGAGACCGACCTGCTCGCCCGGGATAGTGGTGGTCTGCGCCTGAGCGATCGTCGAGGTCATGCCGACCGTTAGCGCGACCGCGCCGGCCGCGAGCCAGTTCTTCATCATTGTTTCATTCCTTCCCAAGGTCTCAAGGCATCCGTCCCGCATTCGGCACTACCCTGCCGGTCTGCTCGCCCTTGGCGGCTGCCAGCTTCTGGTGTGCCGAGCGCCCCCACGGAGCCTGCCCGTCTCAACGCAGGAACTATCCTACGGTTAGCGGATGATTGGTAGCCGAAACGTCGGGAGGAAGTAGCAACTGGACACTCTAGTGGCAGAAATGCACCAATTTTGACGCGCTGCAATATGCCCTGTCGAAATCCAGTAATAGCGATGCGACGCAGACTATAGAGCCGTCGCGGAAGCCCGTCCGATTGGTTACTAAATCGCTAACGAAATCGAATTTCCTCGATTCGTTCGTGTGATAGGGCAAGGTGACCTGTAGGAGCTGGTGTGCGACGGGCTGCGCGTGCAGCCTAACACGTTGGGGCGCGGCTTAGCCCTAAAGGGAATGGTTGGGGCTGGTGCGGGTTCTGACCTTTAGTTCCTAGCCCCCCTCACGGCGCGGACTGTTTCCGGCGAGACCCCTGCCCGCTCAGCGATCTCGCGCAGTGACAGCGAATCTGCGCCCGGCTCGCGCAGCACCGCCTCGACGGCCGTGCGTTTGGCGCCGTTTGTGCGCCTGATCGGTTTATTGATCGCGGTCGCCAGCTTCTCCTCGAGCGCGCGGTTCTCCAACGTCAAGGCTCGCACACGCTCAGCCATTCGTTCGAGATCGGCCAGAACGGTCTTCTGTCCATCTCGTACCTCGGATTCCGAGATGCACTCGTTCTTTCCGCGGTTAAGTAGCCACCACGCCCTCGCCACTGCATCACCGACAGAGGCTACTCCATCCTGCAGGACGTGGTCCCGCAGCATGAGCCTGCGCAGCAGCGCCGCATCACCAAGCTGGTAGCCCTTTGCGATCTTATCGCGCTCCGAATTGAGCCGGTCCCAGGTGGCAATCTCGTCGACGGCCGCGCGCAGCGTCCTCGGCCACGGGATCGCGGTTCTGATCAGCGTCATCGCCGCGTCGGGCACGGCTTCCGAGAAGAGGCCGAGTCCGGTGATGTCGTAGTCGACCAACGCTTCCCGAAGCGCCCATTCCATGGCGTGTTCGGAAAAGGGATGCCGCGACGCGCATTCTCGCTCCTTGAAGATGTCGCTCATGAAGTCGGAGAACCAGCCGTTGGCTTTCTGCCTCGGCTGCTGTTCGGGCTCCTTCTGCCTGCTCCTGCCCTCGGCGAGATCGACAACCGCCTCGAAGGAGAGCCTGGCATCAGCCGCCAACTCCTCGGCCTTCTTCCTGGCGAGGTCGCGCTCCGGATCGGCGCCGCCACCGTGCAGAACGCTGCGCGAGCGGGCGAGGAGCTTGCGGAAGAGATCAAAGTCGAGGGGCGCAGCGGCGGTTTCCATGTTGGGCAGCATGCCCGTTAGAAGATTGGTGTCAAGTATTGACGCGAGCGTTCTGTGCCTTTGCATTCATTGAAAGCTCTGCTGCGAGACGCGTTTGCTTGACAAACATGCGGCACGTCCACAGGATAAGGCGAGGGCTTGAACTGAGGACTGAATCCGTGGCCGATCCCGATTTCCAGAGGCGCGTCCGCCGCCTGCGCGTCTGTGCCGCCCTGCGCGGCATCTACGTCCCGACCGCCTGTCAGGCCGTGTCCCCGGACAACCTCGGCGGCGTCATGCTCACCAACATCGCCGGCAACACGGTCCTGGCCGGATCGCGCTTCGATCTCAGCATCGGCGATGCCGAACATCGCGTCCCCGAAATGGTGGCCGACTTCGAGGCTAAGAGCCTTCGCTTCGGTGGGGGCCGGTGATGCCGTTGATCGCCACGTTGACCGACCTCGAGCGCACGGTTCTGGGCCCCTTCCAAGCCAAGTTGCACCCAGACCACCTGTCTCGCCTCCTTACCCAGGCACGCAATATCGGCATGTCTGCTCAGGCCGACCGGCGCACACGCCGTCGCCCGCGCCAGCGCTTCAAGACGACCGACCGCGAGTGGGACGGCGTCAGGGAAGGCCACCACGATGCAGGCGCCATCCTATACTTCTCCCTGCATCCAGGCGGCCCTTCGTTTGCGGCCGATGAGTATGGCGAGTGCTATGCAGAAGCCGTTCAGGCGTTGCGTGTCCTCTACCTCGACGACCCTGACCGGGCTGACGCTGCACTCAAGGCCGTCGAGGCGCAGGGGTTCGCCGATCTGCCCTGATGTCGATCTGGCCTGATTCGGCCGCCTGGCCGCCATCCTCCTCAGCCTGATCGGAGACATCGATCCCGCGGCTGCAGTGTTCGTACTCGAGCACAGGTTCTTCGTGTCGGTGCCCCTGCCTGAGGGCGTGCCTCCCATCTATCTGCCGGATGACAGTGACTGTTGTCCGGTGCTTGATGACCCCGACGACCTGGAGGCCGCGCGCGAAACCAATCCGGCTAAAGCTTGGTGGTGAGCAACCAGAACCCCGTCCAGAAGATCGACCTTCAGGTTGAGCCGGAGGATCTTCTGTGCCTCGCTTTCGACAGCACCGACACGGAGCGGTTGCGCTGCCTGATCCAGTTCCTGGTCCTCCGGCAGGATCCGCGCGGCGACGCCGACCGTGTCCGCCTCCGCGACGCCATGGCGGCCATCTTCCGGACAATCTAGGTATTTCATCGAATATCGGGGGATTTTCGGAGCCGAGCGGCAATGTGGATCGACCGTCTCGCCGGTCCTCGTTTCAAGCGATGTAGTGTATCCCGCCAGTGATGCGGGATCATGGGGTTGACTTTTGCCCCATTTTGTGTCATAAGAATGGTACACTGCAAATTCTTACTCCTGCCGCAGCCCCACCGGTCCGCCGAATGGGGTTTTCGGCGTTTATTCTGGAGCATATAAACACCATGACCCCAATTTCTCTTCGGCTGCCGCCCGCCCTGATCTCTGCCTTGAAGGCACAGGCCAGAGACCGTGGGCTCGACATGGCCTCATACATTCGATCGCAACTGATCGCCACATTGGAGAGGCCCGCCAACGTGTTGAACTACACCCCGAAGGTGTCGGCATGAACGGCCGTCCCACCATCGCTCCAGCCGGCGAGAAGGCTGTCGAGATCAAGATCTTGATCTCCAAGGACATGCACCGCGCCATCACCAATATCAGCCAAGGTCTCGGCACCAGCGTGGCGGGATACATCCGCATGCTGGCCTATAATCATGTCGCCCGCATACGTGCCAATATCGAGATCGACAAATGAACTACCCTAACATCCTCAGACAAATGGATGCACGATACGCCAAAATGGTCGCCGCCGCCATGGCGAACCGCACGGACAACAGTACGCCACGCGAGATGTGGGCCGTTCTTCAAGCCGAGATCGCAGCGGCAAACCTGATCGGTCAGAAGATCTTGGCCGCCGACATTGTGCACCAGGTCGTGGCCGAAACCCTGGCCGAGATGCTGGACGAGATGAACGAGGAAACCACCCGATGAACGCCTTGAATGCCCTGAAGGCACAGACGATCCGCGCCGAACTCGCCCGGCGCAACGCCTCCGATGTGGAAGCCGCCGCCCTGATCGAGGCCCAAACGACGGTTTCGGACGATGGCAGGATCCTCGCCGTCGAGCCGAACGGCGCCCTGTCGATCGGATCCGGCCCCGGCGCCACCAAGCCGCTCTCCCAAGTTCTGGACGAACTAGAGCGCACCAAGCCTGCTCTGTTCGGTGCCAAGGCCGCCCCCAAGGCTGCGGTGATCACCGATCCGGCCAAGCCCGGTTTCAACCTATCCAAGGCGCTGATCGCAGCGCGCAACGATCCGGCTCTGCACGCGGAGCTTATGGATCGCCTTGCTCCGAAGCCGATGCGGGTCCCGTGATGCGTGGCTATGTTCCGAATCCTAGCGGCCTGAACACGCGGAAGGCAGACCGCGGGTGGTTGGAGCGCCAGCGGGCCGCGCAGGCTCGCATGGCCGGCGCTTCCTTCGACGGCGCCGACACTGAGTGGCGCGAGAAGGATGAGATCCGCCGCGCTGCCTATGCCGAAAAGGCCCGGCTCGATCAGCTCGAAGTCGAGCGGCGCCGGGAAGCGAACAAGCAGCTCCGGGTCACATGCCCGTGTTGCGGTTCGGGCGCCGTGTCGATCATGACCGCCGAGCATGTCCTAGCGGCCTTCGATCGATCGCGGGTGGACGAAAACAAGCAGCTCCGCGCCCGCCAGGAGCAGGATCACCGCGTCTGCCCGATCTGCGACGCCGGCCGAGTCGACGGCGAAAAGGCGGACCGCATCATCGCGGCCCTGGCCGCGCTCCCGGCCGATTGCGAAGCCTTCCCGGACTACCTGCGCATCCTGCACGGCATCGCATCGGATCTGCCGTATCATGGCGTCTACGCCCTCCGGGTCGCGAACGGTGCAGTGTGGCCCCGCCGTGCCGATGCCGTCTCGCCCATGGCTGCACAGACCGCCCCAGCCGCCGATCTGCGGGAGCCCGCGAAGGCTGCCCCGGTGACGACTGGTAAGACTGTCCTGCCGTCACCGCCGTGGTTGGACGACGACGCGTCGCTGGAGGACTGAGCGTGACCATTGCCAGCCTCCAGCCTGTGCCGGAGGTTATGATGCTCGCCGGGACGGTTCGGGTCCTGTGGTTGTGGCGACTCTAATCGCCGGACCGCCGAACACTCTATTAACCAGAAACCCAGGTCGGAAATAGGGGACGGATCGATCGCTGTGCGTGTGGTTTAGACCGATAGACGCTCAGAGGTTGCAATGACCCTGCTAGAACTTCTGCCGATCCTGATGTTCTCGTTCAGCACCTTGTGCATGCTGATGGCTCTGGCTGGTTGAGGGGCCGCCGATCCGGATGCGCTCCAATCCCTGAACTGGTTAGAGGGAACACGAGAAGGCCCACGTCCTTTCCAGGGATGACGGTGAAGTGTTCGCTCAACACCCTGTCGCGGCCACGATCATGCAGACGCTGGACCTCGTGTGAAGCTGAATATGTTGCCGCCTCTCGATCTCTGAACGGACAAAAAGGGATATTTGATTTATCCGAACGCCGTTCAACAAAAAACCCCCGAGTCCGTGGACCCGAGGGCTTGGCGCCTGCTGTCTCTCACCTAAGGGGCGACAGCAGGTGCTACCTCTAACCTACGTGTGACCTGTGAGGGCTCTGTTCAAGCCGCTGTGGAGCGCTTCGCCACTTTCGCGACGGTGGCACGGCTGCACCCGGTAGCGTCGATGATCGCAGACCATGACATGCCGCGACCGAGCATACCGGAGATCGCCGCGTTACGCTTCACGTCCTCGGGGCGGCCCTTGTAGCGGCCTTCCGCCTTGGCCCTAGCCTGTCCCTGCTCCTGCCGACGACGGCGGTCCAGGTAGTCCTTGCGGGATACCGCGGCGGTCACGTCGAGCAGCATCGCGTTGATCGCAGCGAACAGTCTGGCAGTGAAGTCGTCGGGCTTCGGGGTGCCAAGCATCATGTGCGAAGTCGGCAGATCCATCGACACGATCCGCAGACCGTGGGCGTTGATCCGTCCCTTCAGCTCCTCCCACTGTTTCTCATCCAAGCGCGACAGTCGGTCCACGCCCTCAATCAGCAACACGTCGCCGGGATGGCTGTCCGCCAGAAGCCGAGCCAGACCGGACCGCTCCAGCTTCGCCCCCGAGACGTTCTCCACGTAGAACGCCGCGATCTTCTGGCCGTGCTCCGCGGCGAACGCCACCAGCTCGTCACGGGCTCGGGTCGCATCCTGCTCATCGGTAGAAGCGCGGAGATAGGCTCGCACGAACATCGGAACCACCTGTCGGTCTAGTTTGGTTGGTTCATAAAATAGCAGTCTGCTTTGGTTGGTCAAGTGGTACTTATCAGACCAGCCACAGACCAGTGCGGAATAAGCATGCCCTATGCAGACCGGACGATTGTCCACGATGTAGGATCACAAGCCTACGTCTCGACGCTGCTCAAGATTTTCGCAGTCCCCACCCCTCCGGGATTTAGATAGCTAAACCCCTGGCCATGCATGTAGCGGGCTAGAATATGGAGGGGAGTGTCTTTTTTGTGAGAGACAGGCCGCCCCCTGAGCAAGTGCCCATATGTCAGAAATAATTTTTCGCTCAGATTTAACCTGAGCTGACCTTCCTCGTCCCGAACACAAGCGCACCTGATCCGTAGCAACGGCCTCTGAACTGCTGCGCTGGTCCTCCCATCCAAGATGAACAGAGATGTCTGACGATAAACTGAAACTAGAGATCGGCGTGCAGGTCACGTCGGAAGGCACCGATAAGGCCGAGAAGCTCCGTCAAGAGTTCGCTCTACTGAACCGTGAGATCCTGTCCTCTGCCAAGGCGATCAAGGATGCGTTCTCCGCCCTCAATTCCTTCTCTGGCCGGTGGAGGACCGCCGGTTCACCCGCCACCGAGGAAGCCCGAGCTGGCCGCGACGCCCTCGCCGTTCAGGGTGACCTGTACGCGCAGCTCCGCAAGCGCTGGACGTTCGAGCGCAGGATGAATGCGCAGCGCAAGGCCGAAGAAGCCGACGCCGCCCGACAGATCAAGCAGGATCAGGCCGAAACTGCTCAGGCTCTCCAGCGTCAGATGCAGTTCTCCGCACGCATCGCCCGACAGCGCGCCCAGGCCGAGGCCGAGGCGGAACGCGAGACGCGACGCGAGATCCTCGAAACTGGACGCATGCGCGACCGCGAGAACCGGAAGGCGCTTGCCGACGCCAAGGCGATCCAGCGCGCGCAGCAGCAGGCCGCGCAGAGAGTTGCCGCGGGTGCCGGTCAGGTTCGATCAGGCGGTACGCGCGCCGTGGTCGGTGCCGGTGCCGCCGGTCTCGCGATTGGCTATGGGACGAAGCGGGCGCTCGACGCCCTGACCCGATCGGGCGTGTCGGTCGACTCGGCCTTGAACCAGAACATCCGCCTATCTGGTCTGTCGCCGAAGGATGCCCAGGCCAAGGGCGTCGAGATCCGTAAGAAGGCGATGCCGATCGCCCGGTCCCTCGGGATCAAAACCTCGGAGTACCTGAAGGCCAGGGCCGAGGCTATCCAGGCCGGCGTGGAGGACGAGCTGGTCGACACAGTCACCGAGTTCGGATCCAAGTACGCCCGGTTGAACGACTTGGCGCCGAGCGAAGTCATGGAGTCTTCTGGCTACGGTATCACCGCGCTTGGTGCTTTCGGGAAGGTGACGGCCGAGAAGGTCAAGCAGCTCTTTAACCTCCAGCAGCACTTGGCTGCCACGACAGCGGCGTCACGCCAGGGCCTGAACAGCTTTGTCCGTCGGGGTCTCTCTGCTGGTGCGGCGGCGGGTTTCTCTGTCGAAGATACGTTGGCCTACGGCGGCGCCGCGACCAGCTCCGGTGCGGACGGCGAGTCAGCGGCTCGGATGCTCAGCTCGACCACGGAGCGCCTCGCCTCGATGCCGACGCGGGCCGCAGGCATCGCGAGGAAGAAGCACAAGTCGCCGAAGGATATGCTCATCCTGCAACTGCCGCGCAAGCTAGGGTTCAACAGTTGGACCGATCTTAAGAAAGCATTCTCGGTCGACTCGGCCGGTACTGTCGAGAAGATCTACGAAGGGTTGGCTGGCATCACCGATCCGCGAGCCCGACTCGAGGCCAGTGAGGAGATTTGGGGGAAAGAGTTCGGCTCGGTCCATGCGGCTATGGCGGTCGGACACCGCTTCCGTGCCATGCGGCAATCTGTCCGGTCTCGCGATGCGGGCCGCGCGATCGATCAGGGCATGTCGATCCGATCCGGATCATTCGATATGATCATGGATCAAATCGGTTCTACGATCCAAGATCTCAAGGAATCACTCGGTCTAGTCTTAAAGCCGCTGTGGGCTGACTTGCGAGACTACGCGCTCCAGGCGCCCGTAGCATTCCACGCCTTCGAGGATGCGTTCCGGATGGGCCTCCGGGGCTTCATGCAGGGCCTTGGCTCGCGCGACGGCACCATGGCCGGTCTGCTCCGTCAGTGGTTCGGGGACCCCGGCGCGTTCAAGCTCAACGCCTACGGGATCGGCGACTTTGCACGCGGCTTCGCGCAGGGACTCCGTGATGTCGGCGGGGCGATCGTCTCGTTCATCAGGATCTTCGCGGGTCAGAACGCCACCCCGGCCGAGATGGGCCGGTGGACGGCGCGCATCCTCGGGTTCTCGGCCGCGCTCGTGGTCGCCGCACCAGCCATCGCGGTTTTGACCGGACTCGCGGCCGCCGTGGCCGGGTTCTCTCGGATCGTCCTATCGACTTGGGGGCTCATGAAGGCCGCGGGTCTGATCGGTGCGACCGGTGCCGGCGCCGCACCCAAGGTTCCGACCGGTCCCGGCGCTGGAGCTGCTGAAGGCATCATGGCCCGGCTCGGCCGACTCCTCGGGATCGCGGCGTTCGCGCCCACGGCCAGCCTGAGCAAGCCCGACCAGGACGCGATGATCAAGCGTCTCGGGGACTACGCGGAGCAGTTGGAGAAGGACCGTCAGGCGCAGCGTGGGTGGGCCGATCCCCCGCGTCGCACGAAGGCGCTCGAGAACCTCCAGAAGCCGCTGGAGCAGCTCAACGAGTCGATGGAGCTGAACGCGAAGATCCAGAAGCAGAGCGCGGAGGACCAGGACTTCCGGTCCCTGATCCATCCGGCCAGCCTCGGCAATGCCGCCCGGTCGATCGGCGACAGCATCCGGAACAACGCCGCGCGCGCAGGTGGTAGCGCCCTGTCCGGCTCTGTCGGGAACGGCCCGCTCATCGGTTCGTCCGCTCCTGGCGGGTCGATCGGCAACGGTCTGACCGGAATGCGGCGCCGCGGCATCATGGGCGGTGGCTCAGGCGTCGGCGCTGGTGTCGGATCGGTCGGCGGGAGCGGTGTCACGAACTCGCGTCTCGCTGGTGACGTGGCGGCCAGAGCTAAGATCGCGCATGACTTTTTCCGGTCCAAGGGGCTGAGCGAAGAGGCCACGGCCGGCGTGCTCGCCAGCATGCAGCGAGAGTCGAACTTCACCCCTAACGCACGAGGCGACGGCGGCCGGGCGCATGGCCTGTTCCAGCACCACGCCGATCGACGGGCGCAGATCCTCGCTGGCACGGGTATCGATATGTCCACCGCCAGCTTTGAGAAGCAGCTTGAAGGCGCTTGGTGGGAGATGAACCACGGCGACCGGGGAGCTCAGCGCGCGCTCCGGATCCTGAAGACTCCGGGGATCTCAGCTCGGGATGCTGGCGGCGCCTTCGTGCAGCATTTCGAACGTCCGAAGCGGGATGAGCGAGCGGAACGGGGCGCTCTGGCGGAAGGCTTTCATCGCCAGTTCGACAACGGATCGTCCGGCGGGAGCGCATCCGTTACCCCCGGACAGGGCGGTCGATCAGGCGGCCACATCGCCGGCCAGATCAACATGGAGGGCAAAGCATACGATTTCGGTTCGGGAGGAAACCGCGGCGCCAACAGTATTCCGAGCGGCGTCTATTTGATCACGCCAAATACGATCGGACCTTGGGGTCGGAGAAACAACGCCATCGGCTTGAATAACAATGCAATCTTGGACGATACACTTGGGAGAATGCGAACGGGCATCGAGTTTCACGCTGCAAGCAACGCTCGAATGCTTACTTCTGGTTGTCTCGGGATCGCGAAAGACCAGTACGGCGCCTTCCGGGCGCACGTCTTGGACATGTACAAGCGCCACGGCCAAGCCTTTTTGACCGTCGACCAGAACGGCGCCGCTTCGATCACGGCTGAACGGCCGATCGCCAAGGCGAAGGAAGCTGCAAAGTCGTTTGAGCCAAAGCTACCGCCCTCAGTCAGCGGGGGCTCGGACAATCCTGCGGGTGCTGGCCTCGGAGCTGGTGATGCTGCAACGTCGGCGCCGACGCGCACTCTCGGATCGGACGCGCCTCTAAGCAATCGGTCACAAACCGGTGGCGCCGGGGCCAGCTACGGCAGGACGGGGCACAACATCAACGCCCCGATCCAAATCAACGGTCACAACAAGGATCCGCAGGCGCTCGCCGGAGAAGTCCAGCGTCACCTGCAAGATTCAATGAACCGCCGGACCCACGATTACGACGGTTTCGCCTGACCTGGAGCTATGCATTAAGAAAGCAATAATCATGCGCTAAGAACATGAGTCCGCTCTCCGAGCATCGAGACACGCAATCAGAGCATGCTGTGACAACCCGGACACGGTTTCAGTGCCGATCCATGCTCTACACGCAGTTGACATCGGATCAACAGATGTGGCGCATTGGTTACAAGCACAGGCTCGTGTTACGGTTCCCTTGACAGACGAGTCATGGTGTCTCGTCGCACGGGTTTCTGGAGATACGGCCGACCGGAAGGTCTGACGGATTTCGATAAATGCAAAAAGGGAAGCCCCAACCCTGCGGCTCAGTTTCCGAGGCCGTGACGCAGGAGAAGGGGCGCTGAAACAATGGACTTGTGTAACACTGCGCTCGACTTCTGTCCAGACGATGCCGAAGACTCCAGGGATTCGTTCTCGAACGTCTCGACTCTGGAGCTGCTGTACCAGCGCGGCTACGTCGAGGCGGTCTCGCGCAAGCCTGCGGCACCACGGCAATGCCCGATCAAGCGGGCGGCGCTGATCGATCAGGCGGACGTGGCTCTGACCGCGCTGTCCGACGCCCAGGCTCAGGCCGGAGCAACGGCGCTGGCGCGGATCGACGACGCGCGCAGGATCAGCACCGCGCCCGACGTGCGGAGGGATAGGAAGACCATGACCCGTATTCTGTGCCGGACAGCGCGCCGGCCTCATCAGGGCTCTGCGTGTGCTGGAGCAACAGGACCAGATTTTCGAATTGAACGAGCGAGTCCGCCGAACGGTCGATTTCGTTCTCGATCTCTCAGCCAACCTGTCGGTGCTGTCGGAGTCCGGGTGGCCGGAAACGCACCTATGGCTTGAGCGGGCGCTTCCGATCATCGCTCACGACCACGTCGATTGGCTCGAGTCGCGGTTCAAGACCCATTTGAGAGCCGCGGAGGCTACGCTGGCGCGCCAGGTCCCGATCCGGCTTTCCGATTACCGGACGGCGGCTTCGCCGAGAGACATGGCGCATAGCATTGGCATCACCACACACGTCCTGCGGGTGGCGAAGGCGAACAAGTGCGGGCTGACCTCCATCGACCCGGAGCCGAAGAAAGAGCGCGACCGCCGCAACGCCGAGAAGGCCCGCCGTGACCGGGGACAGAAGCTGCGGACGGAATGCACCAAAGACGCCGAGTTCCGGGAGCTGGCGCAGGATCTCGACTGCCACGTCAGCACTCTGTACCGCCACGATAAGGCGGGGAACCTCGACGCCTACGTAACCAAGCGCCGGGCCAAGCTGGGGCTGTAGGAGGCTCGATCCGAAAGTGAGAGAAACTCGTCGCGTTGCTAAAGAATAAGAATACGCGCGATCAGTTTCTCGCATTCTGACCATGCCTCTCGCAGAGCATGGCCCACGTCATGCGGCGCGATGGAGCAGACGCAGGTCCAGGGCAGGCGTGGGATCATATCCGGGAGCGGGGCGGGCAGCCCTGCGGACGGATAGGGAGCCGACCTGATGGGCGGGATCATCCCTCGGATATCTGCGGACCCCCTACGTCACAGGTATCTGCACAACGATATCCTGTGCGTGTCCGTATCGGAGGAAGACCCGGCCATAGGATAGATGACGGCCCCCGATACACACGTTCGCAGCAGTATCTGAAACGGTCGCGGTTGATGATCCGACCCGATCGATACTATCTGCAATCTTCTGGAAAGGTCATGAAACCTTCAGGATTTGAGGCAACCCCTACCATCTTGAATAAATCGACCAATCTAGGACGGATCTACTAGCATAGTCCAATCAGATGTGCTATGAAGATCACACCAACAAAGGAGTCGTAACATGATCTGGATCGCCGATGTCTATCACCGAAGTCGCGAAGCGCACGTCTGCCGCTAAGTTCACCAGTCCGCAAGGATTCCTCTCTCACCCGCACCTCGACCAGCCCGATCGCACCCATGACGCGAACGGTGTGTTCTCTGCTGGCATCCATCTCACTGTTGCCGAGCTTGCCGCCGTTGAGGCCGAGCTGCGCGCGATCTTCAGCGCCGCATATCCTGACGAGACCCGCGAGCCGCGCCTGCCGCTCTGGCGGCACCCGGATGGCCCGATCACCCTGTTCGCCAAGTCGCGCCAGCGGCCCCGTATCGTCAGTGAGGCTTTCCGTCCGATCCTTGGTGTGAATGCCGGCGCCCGCGTTCGCCTGCTCTGCAACGCTAAGCCTTACCGCTTCGGAGAGCGTGTCGGGGTCTCGCTGTTCCTGAACATCGTCCAGGTCGTCGCTCTCGACGCCCGTGATCCGCGCCGGGAGCGCAAGCGCCAAGAGACCGAGGCCCTGCGACAGGTCGTGGCTATGGCCCGCTCTCGCACGGGGGCAAGGTAATGAGCCGCCGCACCCGCCGTCCCCGCCGCATCCTCCGGCGAGCTGATCTGCTCCGGTGCC
Source organism: Methylobacterium sp. ARG-1 (assembly GCF_001262595.1). NCBI lineage: Bacteria > Pseudomonadati > Pseudomonadota > Alphaproteobacteria > Hyphomicrobiales > Methylobacteriaceae > Methylobacterium > Methylobacterium sp. ARG-1. Next base: position 31,723 of record NZ_LHCD01000021.1, on the reverse strand, counting down.
CGGTCCTCGATCTCCGCGAGATCGGTGACACCGTGGTGCTGATCGTCGCTCTCAACGCCTAGCAGGCCATCCTGGTCCGGGTCGGCTCCGAGGATGCGGTCCGTGATCTCAATCAAGACGCCGCTGACGGGATCGCCCTTCCGCTCGTACCGTACGAGGGTAAGCCGGCGCTGATCCTGCGTGTAGACGATCTGCCCGCCGGCATCGCCATTGGCGCGGTCGTGGATCTCCAGATCAAGTTCGTGATCGATCCCGCCGTCGATCTTCCTCTGGTAGAGGCTGCGGCAACCCGGATCACTCGGCGCCCGATCCGCGTCCCGGCCGGTCAGATCACCCTGCCGCAGATCGGCATGCCGCGATGACCGCGCTCGACGCCCATCTGATCGATTGGGGAATCTGGTGGCAGCTGGTTCGGCAGAATGCTCGATCCCGGTTCCAAACTTTCGGGGGGACCTCCCCGAATTTAACGCCCCTTCAGACAGCCGAAAGCGGCTCCGGCATCACGGGCTGCCTGCCAGCTCGACAGGTCAATACAACGCATCACCCGCCACAAGGTTCCGGGCCGCTCACGATCTTTCTGACTACAAATCGCGATGGAAGCCCAAGGACGGCCGTCGTGTCTGCCGGGGCATCCGACGTGCTGAATTTGGCTAACCGCCGCCTGCGGCCCTCCCACTCAATCCGTGGCTGAGATCAGAACGCTTCAGCCTCCAACCCCGAGATCCACGATGCCCCGCCCCCTCCAGGACGATCCCTACCTAACAATCTCGCTTTCGATCGATTCGGATCTGCTCGCCCGGCTCAACACCGCCGCCCGGCTCAGCCCGGAAGTAGCCTCGCGGTCCGAGCTGGTCCGCGACCTTCTGAATCTATCGCTCGACATACTGCTGGAGCCCGTCGAGACCCTTCCGTACGTCGTCGCCGCCTTGAGGGAGCACTATGCGTCCGACCCCGAGACTTCGTGATCAACCTACCCTCGCCCGCCCGACGGCCTTAGGTTAGCGTCGGCGAGGTACGGATGAACGAGTTCCTAAAGTGGGCACAAGCGCTTCTCGGGCCCACCGTACCAGTTGCTGTGATCGGCGCTAGCGCGATTGGTCTCGGACATTTCCTCGATTCGCATCTGAAGCCAACAGTGCGGACGGCCTATCTTACGTATCTACGAGAAGGCCGACTCAAGGACGGCTCACACGCCGTCCTCGATGCCGCCGCCGATGCGATGAACGTCATCTTCGGTCCGCGCCATCTAAGCTGGCGATGCTTCCTCGCATCTGCCGCAGTGACGGTCTCCAGCATCGTCCTGCTGGTCGCGCTCTCCGGGATCTTCTCGTTCTGGGTGAGCCGATACCTGGACGGGCAAACCCGCGATTTCCTGAAAGCCTATTGGTTCGCCGAGCCTGAAGGCCGCCTCAAGGCCGCTCTTTCCTGGGTGATTTGGAGCGTAACGGTGGATTACGTCTCGCTCTACAAGACTCGGGTCGTGATCAGGATCCTGCGCCGACACACCCGGTGGGGCCCGCTCGTTTGCCTTGGTGACTTCGCGGTGGGGTTCTTCGTCTATGTCGCCGGGGTCATGATCCTGTCCGTGCTACCGCTCGTGTTGGGCACAAGTTGGATATCGCCGCCTGCGGTCTCATTCGAGATGGCGATCGTGTTCATGTTCGTCGGCGCTCTATGGGCCATAGCGTTCATCCCCGGCCTGGAAGCAAAGGTCATGGAACAAGGGTTTTCGCCCGATCAGGTGGCAGTCTTCCTACACGGCGACGTGCTCCAGACTGTGCTGGGAATGTCCTTCCTGGTGCAACTGATCCCGTTCCTGACGGTCGGATCAGACCTGTTCTACGCATCCATGATGCCGTCGATCTGGCTATGGTTGTTCGTGGCGTCCGTGTTCCTGGCCAAAATCATCAGCGGAGTCGGCGCTTACCTCCAGTTCGCTCTGACGCGCTTCCGGAAGCCGAAGCGTACCTTCGCCGTAACCGGCAGGCTGTTAATCCCGGTGATCCTCGCGCTGATCTATTTCGTGACGCTCTTGCCCTACGCTCTGGAGGGACTTGGCCTTCTCGCAGAAGCAGTGCTCGGTTTAATCGGACTGCTCGGAGATCACCTACCCTCGCCGCCGCCTCGATAGCCGTGAGCGCTGTTGTGCTCGCAGCCATCTGAACAGCTCCGGCGATCTTCGGCGCAAAGACGATCGTCCTCCGCTGGCGAATCGACTGCGCCTCCTCATCGGCGGCAGTGATCGACGCCGTGAGCTCGACTGCTCCGTCACACATCATGGAAGGGGCGGGAACGGGGAGCTTGCACACCGCAGCATGCAAGATCGTGAATGAGAATGTCCACCAGCACTCGTCCGGCACGTCCTCGAAGGTATAGCGTAGTTAGAACCGCTAAACTATGGGCAACCAAGACTTGAACGAAGTTTGTGCCGGTGAAAGGCCGACGCCCAACTGAACTTAAGTATTGGGCTACGCTGTCAGTTCCGTCTCAGATAAATATAGTTCATCAATCTCGTCAGTCGCTGATATCGTACGGTTAATGGCATTCAACATATTCTGGTACCGGCCGAGTTCATCGAAGTCTAAAGCGCGCCCAACCCGATCTTTCAACCACTTGTCTGCAATTTGAAATCCACCGACCTCGTACTCCCAGACCTCGACAGGGATTCCCTCGAAATATTGAGTGTCATTTATAAAGATCCGCCCGATGCCATCAGAGTCCGATAATATGTACCGCCGCTTCTGTTTAACGACGACATTATCACCTGCCACAGGATAGCGAAGCGGCAGCGTCTGAGGCGCTGGATTATTCATTGTATGTAGACCAACCAGCTCGCGACCTAAATCAGCGAGATGACAGAAGATTGTTCCAGATGAAGGAAGCGGGATCCGCGGAAAATCTATTTTCAAATCCGGCGCATATGCGGCTCGATAAGTCGGAGCATTTAGGACGGCATAAATGTATCCTAAAACGTCCTCAGGGCCAAAAAACTCCCCATCGCGCTCAATCAACTTAGGGTCAAATTCCATTCCAATCATTGCAGTAAGAGCGTCAATGAATCCATGAGAAATATTGGGAGCGCGATCGCGATTCTGTGAGTCTCGTGGCCAAACCCGCTCAAGATCTAGCACCCCGGACGTCCCGGCTACCGGGTAGACGTAAAGTGGAAACACGTAGTTCTGCTCTCGAGTTGTAGAAGAAATTACACAACTTTCTGCTGGGTTCGTAGAGACCCAAGCGTGGCGAAATCCCACAATTGCCTGCTGACGAGCCGCCAGCAAGCAGATGTTCTCTTTCCCCGCAACATGCTCGATAAGCTCTCGCCGAGGATAATCCATCACATCGTAAGAAAAATAACAATATCTCCTATCGAACGGCCTGTAGTCGCACTCGACAATATATGCCATCCAGTCGTCCCGAGATTGGAGCGCCTTCCTGCTTGCACTTAGCTGCCAATCACGATTGTCCTTAAGGCCGTAGCGCTCGTGCAACACGGCATCTTGAATATTTGTGTCGCGCATCTCGCCGATCCGACGCTCTATCTGAGCCGCGTCAAAATCAATAGCGAACCTGTCTCTGTGCGTCTGAAATCCGAGGACGTTGACCGGAAAAATATCGGTCAACTTCCACCCCAATTGATATTGTTCTGTGAATTTGCCTTCTTGCGGTCGGAAGAGATAAAATGGAGCCTGGGGCGTAACCGACTCCCATTTCGTGGATTTTAAAGAGTTTGCGGCTAGCCAATCATATTTCTGTGATCTCAAACCCCAAAGATCTAGATGGAAGACTTTCGCCGGCCCCATGACGTCACGGCGCTTTATGAATATAGCGATCGACACGCCTTGCATGATATCGAATACGTTCTCGTCAATCCCGCCATCCGGCGTTTTTTCTTTTTTCTTTGCCCCACCGTGTAGATCAAGAACGTATATCTCAGAAAATGTCGAGAGCAATGACTGACGCATACCTCTGAAGGTTGGGTTGTCGATGTATCCATGGTCTGTGATGAATGCGAGAACACCTTCTCCATTACGCGCGATGCGCCACTGACCAAAGGAGAGGAATTTCACATAATCGTTCTTCAACCACTTTGAGTTCCGCTCCTTGAGCGGCTGGCCATCGACCATGTAGTAACTCGGCACTCCAGCAGGATCAATTTTTCCTTTCTGTAGATCATCCATCCAGTCGCCGCGATTTGCGGAATGCCCTGAATAAGGCGGATTGCCCATGACAACCAGAACTGGACGATGAAGTTTTATTTCATTCGCCGCGCTGCTTTCTTCTGCAACGTATTGTGTAAAAAGTGGCATCGGCGTTTCTGGATGCGCCTCATCCAATGTGTTAGTTAGATATACGCCTATCCGCTCCCCATCTTGGGGCTCATAGGCCCACTGTAATCGTTCCTGTTCAGGTAAATCGTAGCCAAGAAGCTGTAGCGAGATTTTGAAGTGAGCGACGGCGTACGGGGCAACCATAAATTCGAAGCCGAATAAGCGCGGGAGCAGATGTTTGCTCACGTAGCCGCGCCATAAACCGGCGTTGCCGGCATCAATGAACTGCTGACGAATAAAATCGATGACGCTGTACAAAAATGTCCCAGTACCCACGGCAGGATCAAGAATCAGGACTTTGTGGCTCTGAGTAGTCTTGCGAACGACGGTGTCCTTTCCCTTGACCCTCAGACTGGTATCCAAGTTTTTTACAGTAATGTACGTCTGGTCTGCCAGACCTTTTGGGCAGTCAAAGTCTCGTTTCAAAATTTCGTCAACTGATCTGACTATGTAGCTCACAACGGGCTCAGGAGTATAATAAACACCCCGCTTTTCTCTCAAAGAAGGGTCGTAGGCAGCAAGAAACGTTTCATAAAAGTGGACAATAGGGTCTTCCTGGCGAGTCCGACGTCCGAAATCCGCAAGCACTTTTTGCATGTCGGTGTGCGTCAGCAACCGAACAAGATCTTCAACGAAGCTTGAAAACGGCTCGTCATCGAGCCTCAAGCTGGAAATATCCATGAAGAAATTTCTGAGAAACGGATTCGATCTTGGGATTAAGCGTTGCGCTTGGGTGCGATTAAAAACTGTAGACTTATCTGTCATCACACGCGCGGTAAATAATCCATACGATAAAGTTTGAGCGAACATGTCCGCAAACTCAGATGTTCGCTTTGGCTGATTAAGATCAGCGATAAGAACATCCGCGAACGCCTTGCGCCATTGCCTGATCCACGGTGTCGCCTCATTATTTTCGAAAGACGTGACGATGACATCGCGGATTATATGCGTCAGCCGCGCCATCCTCTCTGCAAGGCTTTTGGGGGAAGTAATCGTCTGCGGCTGCCGAGTCCTAAAATTAGACAGCATATTCAAAAACTCGGAACCGACATCTTTTGCTGGCGTGATTTTTCCGTCTGGTGTAACAGTACCGAGTCTAACAGTTGCGCGGTGCTCCCCGCCCGTAAACCATCGAAATTCAATATAATCTGTAAGAATTATGTTATCCAGAGATCTTAAATAGCGCTTGAGCTGGTCGGTTCTAAGTGTGTCAGTAAGAAAGATACCAACATCTTTCGCTTCGATGTACCCAAGAACCAAATCATGCTCAGAGATTACAAAATCGGGCGCGCCACAGGCGATTCGCTTTGGCTCGTTGGTCGCCAGGATGTCGGGATCGAAAGTTTCGAGCAGGGTCTTAAGGGCCGGGCGGTGAGTATGTTCGGTCGCGTCGCCCTTCACCAAGGCTTTCTGGATGGCGTCCAGGTATGCCGTGATCATTTTCATTCGCTGGGTGCCCGTCTACGTGGCGCTAATAACCTGTGGTTAGCACGCCAGGATGGAAGCTGCCGAGTGATCAGTTCGTAGGTTGCCTGGGGATCCTTGTTGAAAGAATCTAGGGTCTATGATCGAAGCGGCGATTCTCCTGCCCATCAGGTCGGTGAGATGCCTTGCCGCATCTCAGTTCATCCCGAGAGGGTGGATCAGTTTCCTATCATCGCCTGCGGTTGGTCCTAGCGCTTCCGCGGCTTGGCTGTCGGAAGAAGCCACCGCCCTTGGACCGATTGGCGCTGCGAACAAGCTCCAAAACGTAAGCCGACAATCTTGAGCCTTCTGCAGGCAGACTATAGCTTGGCTGTTATGAGCTTTGCGGCAGGCCCGATCTGCCTGGTAAGCGGGAGCAGGGATCGATGTCGAGATCAGCCATCTTTGCCGTTGTGGCCTGCCTCACCGTAGCGACCTCGCAGCCATCATGGTCATACTCCTTTAAGGACTATGTATCAGCTCAGGGTGGCTGTGGAGCACATAGATCAATTCTCGATATTCAGCTTGATGGGATTGCGACAGATTCGGGAGAGCTGCATACGTTAACCGTCCATTTGCTGTAGATCTGTTCGGTCAAGCAGCGGCGGACTGGACGGACAGCGATATAAAAGAAGCAGCGGCTATCTGGCGCGACTGCGAACAACGCATCGCAGCCCGCGCCTACAGTGGGCCGCTGAGTTCGCTACAGGCTTCGGCCGTCAGGCAGCAGATTGACGCCGATATCGAAACCCGTTGGCGGCCTATTGAGGGAAAACTGCGTCAGGTCATCGCCATTAGTCTGGAGTTCGTCGACCGCCAGAAGGCTCAGGAGCAAGCGGTAAAACGCCAGCAGATGGAAGCCGAGGCCCGCATAAGGCAGGTCCAGGAAGCGCAGGAACTGGCCGCTCGCCGCGATTCGGAGCGCCGCGTCGATGAAGCACGTTCGAAGGCGGAGAAAGATCGCGCTGAGGCGGCGAACATGCGTCGACAGGTCGAGCTTGAGCGGCAGCGTCTCGAGCAAATCGAACAGATTGCCGGTGATGCGGAACGTGAACGGCGTGAGGCCGAGGACGCGCTCGCAAAGATACGGGCAGCGCGTCAGGCGCAGGAGCGCCGCGCTCAAGCCGAAGAGGTTCGCCGTACCCAGAGCACTGAAGCTACAGCGATCGAGAGCAAGCCGGTCGCATCGCGGGACGAGTGCGCTATCCCGCTCGGCACATTCAACCAGATCCGGTCTGGAATGACTTTGGCCGAGATCGAAGCAGTCATGGGGTGCAAGGGCACGCTTAACAGCAGCTCAAATATTCAGGGCGTCGGCCTAATGGAACTCTATTCCTGGACAAGCCGTGACTCTGGCGGAGTTGTGACGATGCAGTTCGTTCGTAGAAAATTGCAGACGAAGTCGCAAATCGGCCTGAACTGAGCGTGGGTGAGCACACCATCGCCGCTTGGTTTGCACCTCCGACTTCGCCGCTCGCAAAGTCTCACCTTCCCATCAAAGGATCCGGTCGCTCTCGCTTCCGAACGACCCGGATACCTTGGCGCAGGGTGATCTCGTTGCGCGGGTAGGCTCCCTCAACGACCTCAAATGCCGCCAAGGCGCCGTCGATCGGATGGATCACAGCCAGACGCATCTCGACACGGCCTCGATCGTCCCACACCTCTAGCGTGAACGGTCGCTCTGGCGGCACGGGCGGTTCAAGACTGGCTGGCTTCGGCGCGTTCAAACTCGCATTGCAGGCCGAGCCCGCAGCGTCCGCAGATGCGCCCACGGTACCCCGGTATCGGCACGACGCCGTGAGCGTGGATAGCAGGTCGGGACCGGTGATCTCGTAGCCGAACCGCTCGGCCAGATCGGTAATCCGATAGCTGCCGTAGCGTTTGCAGATCGGGCATTCGACCGTGATCCGGTCACCTGAGACATGGCCGAGCCGATGCACGTGTCCCCTCCCCCTCTGAAACGAAAGAGAACAAGCCTGATGGGGTCTCAGGGTTCAAGCGCGGGTTGAGTCGCTCTCGAAATCGCCGGGGACGGGTGTGGATGACCCTTTGGAAAGCATGGCACCGTAGAACGTTAGGCTGCTCCTTCGGCCTCGCCGGCGTCCTCCAGACGAACTCGTCGAGACCGGGCCGGTGCCGGTTCCACAATTGGGCCATCGAGCATCATCGCTCCGTGGTCTTCTTCCTCGGCAAGGGCCGGGATCGGGATCTTAGCGACCTCTCCGGCTAGAAACCCGATATCTTCATGATGCCGGTATCGGCCCGCTACGCCGGTCGCAGCGTGACCCTGCAGATAATCAGCGACAGAATCGGCGATGCCTGCCCTGACTGCGACGGATTTCCACCAGTGTCGCAGGCTGTGTGACGGCGCCTTACGCTCGTCGTCGAAGCCGTCGAGGGTCCGAATCCAGTCCGCTAGGCGGTTGCTCACTGATTTCGAAGCGTGCCTCCCCTCCCCGTCCGTACGCACCTGACGCCGTGGATGAGAGCCGTAGAACAGCGGCCCCGTCTTGAACCGGGCGAAGTCTAGGAATCCGCTGCTGAGCAGCGATGGGTGCATCGGCACCGTCCGCTCTGAACCCTCGTTTTTGAGGCTACCGCCGTCCGCGGCAGGTTCTAGCCGGAGGACGTGGACTCCATCCTCGATCCGCACGCGATCGCCCGAGAGCTGCGCGAGTTCACCGACCCGCGCGCCTGTGGTCACAAGAAGGATTGGGAGCCACCGCCGATAGGCCACGTTCTCGCCCTCGGCATGCTTGAGCAAGCGCGCGATATCGTCGTTCGAGTACGGAAGCCGACCCTCTCCTGCCCGCTTCTTTGCCGATACCTTGATCCCTTCCGCCGGATTCCGAGGCAAGACCTTGTTCGTCACGCCGAATCGGAAAAGCGCCCGCAGGCATGCCAGATCCGAGTCGTTGATCGTTTTCGATGAACGGCCCGCTGCAACCCTGGCATCCTTCCACGCGACCACGTCCTGATCGGTCACCCGCGCGGCGTCACCATGCTTAAGATGCTTCTCGAAATCGGCGACGATGCCCTTCCATGTTGTTACGGTCGATCCGGCCGGCTTGGTCTCTTTGCGCCAACGGTCGAATAGGTCGGTGAGACTGATGCCTGCCGCTTTGTTCTTCTCTTGGAAGGTTGGGAATCGCTCGGCCGCAGGATCAAGCCGGTAGTCCCCGCCAGCCCGCCGCTTGAGGACGTGTCCCGCCTCCAGGGCTGCCACCGCGATCCGGCGCAGGAGAACGAGTCGCGTCTCATCATCCACCTCGATCCCGCGCCGCTGCAACGTCCAGAACGCCAGCCGACCAACCCGCTGTTCGAGCGCACGAGTCTCATCACTCCGTGCGATACTGTTGATGATCTCGGTGAGAGCCTCGCCTTCGACCTCCCCGAACAGCAGCTCCCGCATGATCTCGTCATCCGACCGCCCGCGCTCCGGAATTGCTGGAGCCCCCGGAATGCGCCCTTCCACGGCTGCGCGGGTCAAACTCTTGAAGCTCTCCCACTCCCGAACGGTGCCGGGGTTCTCGCCATGTTCGGCAATCAGGAGGCGGTACACGTCGCCGGCCAACGCCTCGATCTGCCGCTGAGTGATTGGCGCCGGACCGACCTTCACAGCAGCGTACAGCTTCGACAGGTGCGCGCGAATTAGCAGATGACGTGTGTCGGCCGTCTCGGTGTTGCAGGTGTGAAGCGAGCCCCGGACGAACTGCCCGAGCTTGGCCTCAAAAACCGCGGCGGGCTCGGTCCCATGGGCCGGAAGCTCGATCGTGATGACACGACCTTGCACGTGCTCGCGCACCGATTCCGGTACGCGCATATAGAACTGAATGTATCGGGAATCTGACCGTCTAGCGTGGCGCTTCATCGAGAGGTGCATCGGCCGGTGTATCCCGTGTTTGTATCACGGTCGGCCTCGAAAACCCTAACGATCTCAACGCTACAACGACTTAGCGGGCGGTGGTGCCCAGGAAAGGACTCGAACCTTCACCTCTTGCAAGACTGGTACCTGAAACCAGCGCGTCTACCAATTCCGCCACCTGGGCTCGCCGCCGGCCTTGGCCGGCGACGGCTTCGTTTATTCGGACCGATGGTGTCCGTCAATCGCGATTTCAGCCTTTATGGCCTCAACCACGCGGCCAGTCCCGGATGTCAACGAACCGGCCAGCCACCGCCGCGGCTGCCGCCATGGCCGGTGAGACAAGATGCGTGCGTCCGCGATGGCCCTGGCGGCCCTCGAAGTTGCGATTCGACGTCGAGGCGCACCGCTCCAGCGGGTTGAGCCGGTCGGCGTTCATCCCGAGGCACATCGAGCAGCCCGGCTCGCGCCAGTCGAAGCCCGCCGCCTTCAGCACCCGGTCGATGCCCTCGGCTTCCGCCTGCGCCTTCACCAGGCCGGAGCCCGGGACCACCATGGCCGAGACGCTCTCGTGCACCTTGCGGCCCTCGACCATCTGGGCGACGACCCGAAGATCCTCGATCCGGCCGTTGGTGCAGGAGCCGATGAACACCCGGTCCAGGGTGATGTCGGTGATCGGCGTGCCCGGGGTCAGGCCCATATAGGCCAGCGCCTTCTCCTTCGACTGCCGCTTGTTCTCGTCGGCGATCGCGGCCGGATCCGGCACACGGCCGCGCACCGAGATCACGTCCTCCGGGCTCGTGCCCCAGCTGACGATCGGCGGCAGGCTGGCGGCGTCGAGCCGGACCTCGCGGTCGAAGAACGCGCCCTCGTCGGTGAGCAGGCTCTCCCAGTAGGCCCGCGCCTTGTCGAAGGCCGCGCCCTTGGGGGCCTTCGGACGGTCCTTCACGTAGGCGTAGGTGGTGGCGTCCGGCGCGACCAGGCCGGCGCGGGCGCCGCCCTCGATCGACATGTTGCAGATCGTCATCCGGCCCTCCATCGAGAGGGCGCGAATCGCCTCGCCGGCATATTCGATCACGTGGCCGGTGCCGCCGGCGGTGCCGATCTCGCCGATGATCGCCAGGATGATGTCCTTGGCGCCCACGCCGGGCGGCAGCGCGCCGTCCACCGTGACGCGCATGTTCTTGGCCTTCTTCTGCACCAGCGTCTGGGTGGCGAGCACGTGCTCGACCTCGGAGGTGCCGATACCGTGCGCCAGCGCCCCGAAGGCGCCGTGCGTCGAGGTATGCGAGTCGCCGCACACGATGGTCTGACCGGGCAGCGTGAAGCCCTGCTCCGGACCGATGATGTGGACGATGCCCTGGCGCCGGTCGAGGGCGTCGTAGAACTCGATGCCGAAATCGCGCACGTTCTCGGCCAGCGCCTCGAGCTGGGTCCGGCTCTCGGGATCGTCGATGCCCTTCGAACGGTCGGAGGTCTGAACGTTGTGGTCCACCACCGCCAGCGTCTTCTCGGGATGGCGCACCTTGCGGCCGGCCACGCGCAGACCCTCGAACGCCTGCGGGCTCGTCACTTCGTGAACGAGGTGCCGGTCGATGTAGAGGAGGCTGGTGCCATCCGGCTGGACATCGACGACGTGGTCGTCCCAAATCTTGTCGTAGAGGGTGCGCGGGCTGGTCATCGGTTTTCGTCTTCGGATGGGATCGCTGCAAAACTCTCGCGATAATGCAGGTTCCTTAGTAGGCATCGCGCGCCGTTTTCGGAAGGGGCGAGTCTCGTCCCTGTCAAATGGCTGCTCGGCGTTTGGCCCCCGGATGTCACCGCGGAGGCCGGGGGCGGCTGGCGCCGCACCGGGCGCAGGCCCTATGCCGGATCAAACCCGTGCCGGCCGCAGCGGCGGCCGGGCGAACGAGGGAGTGTGAGATGCCCGAAGCGCCGCCCGAGATCCTGCTCCTGAAGACAATGCATCCGCTGGTCGAGACCGCCTTCGAGGGGCGGTTCACCGTGCATCGACTTGCAGGCGCTGCGGACCCGGAGGCGATGCTCGCCGAGATCGGACCGCGGATCCGGGGCCTCTGCGTCGGCGGCCAGGTCGACGCCGCCCTGATGGACAAGCTGCCGAAGCTCGAGCTGATCGCCAATTTCGGCGTGGGCTACGACGCCGTCGACGCCGTCGAGGCGCATCGGCGCGGCATCACCGTCACCAACACGCCGGACGTGCTCACCGACGAGGTCGCCGACCTCGCCGTCGGCCTGGTTCTGGCGACGATCCGGCGGCTGCCGCAGGCCGACCGCTACCTGCGCGAAGGCCATTGGCCGAAGGCACCGTTCCCGCTCACCGCCTCGTTGCGCGGGCGGCGGGTCGGCATCCTGGGGCTCGGCCGGATCGGGCGGGCGATCGCCCATCGGCTCGAGAGCTTCGGCGTTGCCATCGACTATCACGGCCGCAGCCGGAAGGCGGACGTGGCCTACACCTACCATGACAGCCTGATCGGCCTGGCGCGGGCGGTCCATATCCTAATCGTGGTCGCGCCCGGCGGCGACGACACCCGCGGCCTGGTGGACGCGTCCATCCTGGAGGCTCTGGGGCCCCAGGGGATCCTGATCAACGTCGCCCGGGGCAGCCTGGTCGACGAGACCGCTCTGATCGCGGCGCTTCAGGCGGGCACGATCCTGGGGGCCGGGCTCGACGTGTTCGAGAACGAGCCGCACGTGCCGGCGGACCTCGCGGCCCTCGACAATACCGTGCTGCTGCCGCATGTCGGCTCTGCCTCCGAGCATACCCGCACGGCGATGGCCCAACTCGTCGTCGACAATGTCGTGTCGTGGTTCGAGGGGCGTGGCCCGCTGACCCCCGTTTCCGAGACACCCTGGAGCCCACCCGCGTGAGACCCGTACAGGCCGCGCTGCTCGCCGCTTTGGCCCTGATCCCGTGGCCGGCGGCGGCGCAGGACGATCCCGCGGCCTCTTCGGCGGCGCCCGAGCCGAGCCTGCTGAATCCGGGGGCGCTGGCCGCGCCTTCGATCGCGACACCCGCGGCGCCCCCTGCCCCTCCGAGCCTTCCCGAACGGCTCAGCGAGGTGCCCGGGACCTGGGACCTGTCGCGCGACGGCACCAACCGCCGCTGCGTAATGACTCTGCGGAGCGAGAACGGCGATGCCGGCCAGAAGCTCAGCTTCCCGGCCGGGTGCCGGCGCGCCCTGCCGATCGTGAACGGGATCGCCGGCTGGCTGTTCAGCGACCGGGGCGTGCGCCTGGTGGACCGGAACGTCCGCCCGATCCTCGAATTCGTCCGGCGGCCCGACCAGCGCAGCCTGGTTGCCAAGCTCGAGGGCGGCGAGACCTACAGCCTGGTGCCGCTGGATATCGCGGCGATGCGTCCGGCCGCCTCGGCGGCGCCCGACATTGCCGGTGTCCAGACCGCACCCGCGCCGTCGCCGCTCCGGACGGCGCCGGCGGTGCCGGCCGAGCTGCAGCGGACCACGGCCGCGACCGCCCCGGCAGGACCGGGACCCGCTCCCGGCGTCTACGCTCTCGACCGCTTTCAGGAGCGGGACACCTGCCGGATCACCCTCGACGGGGCCGGCGGTGGCGTCCATGTCGTCCCGGGCTGCCATGACGGCGGCCTGGAGGTGTTCGATCCAGTGCGCTGGCGCTACGCCAACGGCCGCATGACGCTGACCGCCAAGCGCGGCCACACCATCGATCTCGTGCCGAGCGGCGACGGACGCTGGCGCCGGGAGCCGGAGGTCGGCACCACCTTCGTGCTGCGCCGGGTCGATTAATCCGCGCGGGATCCGCGCCCGTCCTGGACCGGCAGCATCCGCTCCAGCAGGCCGTCGCGCCGGATCACGAGGTGCCAGACGGTGCCGGCGATGTGCAGCAGCACGAGCGCGTAGACGAACCATTGCCCGACGAGGTGGATCGACTCGGCGATCTTCTGCGGGCCCTCGTCCTTGGTCAGGCCCGGGATGGTGAACAGCCAGAAATACGGCGTGTCCCGCCCCGACAAAGCACTCAGCAGGTAGCCGCTGACCGGCATGATCAGGAAGATCGCGTAGAGCAGCCCGTGGTTGACGCGGCCGATCAGCGTCAGCAGCCGCGGCGTCTGGGGATCCGGCGGCGCCGGCCGGACCATGCGCCAGACGATCCGCAAGACCACGATCGCCAGAATCGTCAGCCCGACCGACTTGTGCAGCACGAACAGGGTGCCCTTGGCGGGCGCCGGCGGCAGGCTCACCGCCACCCAGGCCAGCGGCAGCACCGCCAGCGCCAGGGCGGCCGTCACCCAATGCAGCGCCTGCGAGACCGGGTGATAGCGCGGCAGGCCCGAGGCCGTGACGTAGGTGGCGGGCAGCGGTGCCGGCCTGCCGGTCTTGACGGTTGAACCTGGCATGATCCCTCGCGGATGGGCGTCGTCCACCGCGCAGCTAAACAGATGGCCATCGGCGGACCAATGCCGGGCCCGATCAAGTTTTGGAATGATCCCGGATTATTGTCGCGAAACCGGCCCGCGTGGGCTGAGGGAGCGGGCGCGTGCTGCGTCAGGCGGCCGCGCCGGCCCCGATCACCCGGGACACGTCGAGCAGCGCGGCCAGCTCCACCGCCGCCGCCGCGAGCCGCGCCGCCACGAGCACGTCGGTGATGCGGCCATCGGCCATGTCGTCGGGGCCGGCATAGACCGAGGTCGGCGCCATGTGGGCCGCGAAGAAGCCGAAGAGCGGCCGCAGGCTGTGCTCGACCACCAGGGCATGGCGCAGGCCGCCGCCCGTGGCGGTGAGCACCACCGGCATGCCCGCCATCTTCGCCGGATCGACGAAGTCGAACACGTGCTTGAACAGCCCGGCATAGCCGCCCTGATAGACCGGTGTCCCGACGATCAGGGCGTCCGCTCCCTCGATCGCCGCGACCAGATGCGCCGCCGGCAAGGGCAGATCCTCCCGCAGCGCCGCGCCGAGGCCCGGCCCCGCATCGATCAGATCGTAGACTGTGAGGTCGATCCGGCGCAGGCGCCCGAGCTCGGCGCCCACCGCCGCGACGAGGTCGCGGGTTCGCGAAGGTCGCTTGGCGCTCCCGGAGAAGGCGACGACACGGGGCAGGCTCGGCTTGACGCTCACGACTCGACGCTCACCAAGAGCGCTCGCCGAGAGGGATACCGGTTCGGCATCAGCGAGCGCGTTGAAACAAAGGCTTTGTGCCGTGCCAGATCGCGACGCGATCGGGCCTGGCGCGGGAATGGTCTGTCAGCCGCCATCCGGCGATCGTGGTCCGGCCGCAAGGTAGCGCATTCCGGCCGCGGATGAAGCCTCGATGCCATAGCCGGATCGATTGGACGCGTCATGGCCGGACCAGCGTCTCAACCGTGCAACCGCCAGACGTGGCTCTGCTTGATCTCGGCATCTTCCAGGGCGCGCGAGACCGGCACCGCGTAGGTCGCTAGGCATTCGAGTCGCGCCCGCGGCAGGTAGGTCCGCCCCGGATCGCCGATCAGCACCGTGAGCCCGCGCGCCTGCAGATCGGTCAGCCAAGCCGTCACCGCCCCGGCGAGGTCGCGCTCGTAGAAGACGTCGGCAGCGAGCACGAGATCCGCCTCTGGCACCGTGCCGAGAAGGTCGGTCGAGACCGCCCGGATCTGGGTGGCGACGCCGTTGGCTGCGGCGTTCATGCCGATCGCCGCAACCGCGAACGGGTCGAGGTCGCTGGCGACGACGCTCCGGGCGCCCGCCCGGGCGGCCGCGATCGCCACGAGGCCCGAGCCCGAGGCGAAATCCACCACCCGGCGCCCCTTGGTGACCGCGACATTGTCGAGGATGTAGCGGGCCATCGCCTGCCCGCCCGCCCAGGCAAAGGCCCAGAACGGCGGCGGCAGCCCGATCTCCTGCAACTCCTCCTCGGTCTTCTGCCAGAGCTCGGTCGCCTCGTCGGCGACGTGGAGCTGGATCTCCGGCGCGTAGGGAACCGGCAGCAGCCTTGTATGGGCCTGAATGAAGCCGAGCGGATCGTCCGGGGCGCGCATGATCAGGCGTCCAGCAGCGCGCGCCACACGGCGCAGACCTGATCGGTCACGGCGGATTCGGTAAAGCCGCCCGTCGCGATGCGGGTCCGGGCCGCGGCGCCGAGGACCGCGACCAGGGCTGGATCGCCGCTCAGGCGAACGAGCGCCTCCGCCAGGGCCGGGGCGTCGCCGGGCGGCACGAGGAGGCCCTCGATCCCGTCGCGCACGAGGCTGCGGCAACCGGGGACATCGGTGGTGACGAGCGCCCGTCCGCAGGCGGCGGCTTCGAGCAGGCTGCGCGGAAGCCCCTCCCCACCCCGGGACGGCAGGCAGGCGACGTGTTGGTTCGCCCAGACGGCCGCGACCTCCTCGGTTGGTCCGTGCCAGGCGACACCGTCGCGGCTCCAGTCGCGCAGGGTCGCCGCGTCGATGGAGCGGCGGTTCGACGGGTCGGGCGCCCCGAACAGGGCGAGCTCCACGGCCGCGCCCCGGCCCCGGGCTAGGCGGGTCGCCTCGACCGCCACGTCGATGCCCTTCGACCAGAGCATGCGCGCGACCACCGCGACCTTCAGCGGCGGCATCGGCGGCAGCGGCTGCGGCGCGAAGGCGTCGCAATCAACCCCCGCCCCGCCGATCACCGTGACGGAATGCTCGGAAGGATCGAGGCCCAGCGCCAGCGCATCGTCCGGGTTCTCGAACAGGAAGCGTGTGCGGCCGGAGGCCAGCGGCCCGCGGATCAGCGCCCGGAGCCCGAGCCGCGCCGCGCGCCCGATCCGGTCGGTACGGGCGCCGACCAACCCGAGGCCGGTCAGCGCGTAGACCCGCGCCGGGATGCCGGCCATGGCGGCGGCGGTCCCGCCCACCAGGATGCTCCGCAGGGCGATGCAGTGGACGATATCGGCGTTCAGCGCCTTCAGGATCCCGGCCAGCTGCCCGGCCGCGTAGCCAGCCGCCATCGGGTTGAGGCTCGCCCGCTCCGCCTCCAGCGGAACGACGCGCGCGCCGGTGGCTTCGATGACGGCGCGATGCGCCCGCACCCGGGTGACCACCGTGACCGCGAGCCCGATGGCGATCGCGGCCCGGGCCATGGGCAGGAAATGCGAGGCGAAGAACCAATCCTCGGTGACGACGAAGACGAGGTTCCGCATCGGAATCGGAGCGGTTTCACGGGCGGGTTCGGAATCCATCCGCCCCCTCTAGCACGTCGCCGCGGATCGGCCTGCGGCGGATGCGCAGATCCGGAACGGTGGTCGAGCGCCGCCGGTTGATCTGGGCCTTCTCGCCGGGTGGTACCCCGGCGGCGTATCCGGGAGGGGCGGCCATGGCGGATGTCGAGACGGACCAGAACGGTGGAAGCCTACGCGCAGCGGCCGAGGAGGCCGGTCTCGTCTATGTGGACGACGGCCGGCCGGGCCTGACGCGCAAGCGCAGCGGCACGGGCTTCCGTTACATCGACGCGAAGGGGGCGCCGGTGCGCGACAAGCGGATCCTCGCTCGGATCCGCGCCCTCGCGATCCCGCCGGCCTATACCGATGTCTGGATCTGCGCGCGCAGCAGCGGCCATATCCAGGCGACCGGGCGGGACGCCAAGGGCCGCAAGCAGTATCGCTATCACCCCGATTTCCGGCAGGCGCGCGAGGCCAACAAGTTCTCGCGCATCATGGCTTTCGCCGATGCCCTTCCGGGGATCCGCCAGCGCGTCGATGCCGACATGAAGCGTCCGGGCCTATGCCGCGAGAAGGTGCTGGCCACGGTGGTCCACCTGCTCGAGACCACGCTGATCCGGGTCGGCAACGACGATTACGCCCGCACCAACAAAAGCTACGGCCTGACCACCCTGCGCGATCCCCATGTCCGAATCGCGGGCGCCGAGCTGTCGTTCCGGTTCAAGGGCAAGAGCGGGAAGACCTGGGACGTGTCGCTCAAGGACCGGCGGGTCGCCCGGATCGTGAAGGCCTGCCAGGACCTGCCCGGCCAGGAGCTGTTCCAGTATATCGATGCCGACGGCGTCCAGCGCGACGTCACCTCGTCCGACGTGAACGCGTATCTGCGCGAGATCGCCGGCGAGGATTTCACCGCCAAGGATTTCCGGACCTGGGCGGGGACGGTCCTGGCTGCGCTGGCGCTGCGCGAGTTCGAGAGCTTCGACAGCGCGGCGGGGGCCAAGCGCAACGTTCGGGCGGCGATCGAGAGCGTCGCGGGGCGCCTTGGCAACACGCCGACGATCTGCCGCAAATGCTACATCCACCCCCAGATCCTCGATTGCTACCTGGAGGGGGATCTCCTCCTGCAGGTCAAGGATGCCGTCGAGACCGAGCTGAGCGAGGATCTCGGCAAGCTCCGCTCCGAGGAGGCAGCGGTGCTCGGGTTGCTCCAGGCGCGGCTGGCCGCGTCGCAGGATGAGGCGCTTGCCGGCAAACGGGTCAAGCCCGCCTCGGCTTCGGCCCGCAAACGCAGCAAGCCAGGCGGGACGGCGTCCCGGGCCAAAGCGGCCGCTAAGACCGCGATCGAGTCCGCTTCGAGCGGGAAGACGCGATCGTCGGGGGCTGCGCGGACCCGCGCCGGGGCGCAGGCCGGCGTCGCGTGAGCGGGGCAGCCCCGCCAGGGCTGCCCGCTGGCCCGGTCAATGCCGGGACTGGTTGCTGCTGCCGGACCCGCCGCGTCGGTTCTGCTCGCTGTCGACCACCGGAGCCAGGCCGAGCTGGCGCGCCAGCGAGACCAGATCCTTCAGCCGCCCGGTCTGCGTCTTGCGGCGCAGGTTCAGCCGGTGGGTCTCGACCGTCCGGACGCTGAGTGCCAGGCGGCGGGCCACCTCCTTGTTGCTGAAGCCCGAGCTGAGGAAGCGCAGCACCTCCGCCTCGCGCGGCGTGAGCCCGAGGCTGTCGCCCGGCTCCGCCGGCAGGGCAGCTTGCTGGTCCGGCGGCACGAGGCAATCGGATCCCTCGGCCAGGGCGAGCAGGGCCGCACACAGCTCCCGCGGCGACTTCGACCGCGCCACGAAGGCATCCGCGCCTGCCGCCAGCAAAGCCCGGAGGTCGTCGGCGGTCAGCGCCCCGAAAGCCACGAGCGTGCGCAGGTTCGGCTGCCGCTCCTTCAGGCCGACGAGGCGCGCGATCCCATCCGCCAACCGGATCTCGTCGAGGAAGATCAACGCGACCGTAGAGCCGGCATCGGCCTGGCCCAAGTGCTCCTCGCCGATCGTATGGAACTCCGGCATATGCTCCAGAGTGGCGCGAACAGTCGCGCTCAGGTCCTGCGGTTCATCCAGGATCAGGACGCCAACGGCCGTACTCATGACCTCGCACCTTTCGTCTCCCGCCGATACAAAGGGGCCGGGATCGGATGCGTAGTTCCAAGATCCATTCCACGAGTTTGGGGCGAATATTAAGCTTTATATTCGCGTTATCGGTCGATTCCTGTCTTCGCCCCGCGAATTGGTGTGCCAATATGGGGCGCGGTCGCGCGCCGTCCCGCTTCTGGCCGTGCCAGACCGGAGCGGCTTGGCTGTCTCAGCTTGCAACGGCCAAGCCTGCATCGCCCTGGTACGGCACGACGCGGTTGCGGCCACCGCTCTTGGCGGCATAGAGGGCGATATCGGCCCGCTTGATCAGGGCGTGGACGTCGTCGCCCTCGACCCAGGTGCTGACGCCGAAGCTGCAGGTCAGGCCGATTGCATGCTGGCTGCCACGGATACGTAGGGCCTGGACGCGTTCCCGCAGGCGTTCGGCCCGGGCGGTCGCCTCGGCGAGGCTGCAGCCCGGCAGGACGATACCGAATTCCTCGCCGCCGAGACGTCCGCCGATACCCTCCCCGGCGATCAGCTCGGCCACGGCCTTGATGGCGACGTCGCCGACATCGTGTCCGTGCTCGTCATTGATCCGCTTGAAATGGTCGATATCGGCCAGGATCGCCGAGATCCGGCCCGGGCGCGCGTCCTGCTCGGCGGCGATGCGCGCCCGGTCGAAAAACGCGCGACGGTTATAGGACCCGGTCAGCGGATCGGTCTCGGCCAGCCGGATCAGCTCCTCCTGCAGGGTGATCAGACGCTCGGCCGCGCGCAGCCGGGCGTTCAGCTCCTCGGCGCTCGGCGGCTTCTCGATAAAGTCGTCGGCGCCGCTGTCGAGGGCCTCGGCCAGGCTGCGGACGTTGCGCGCGGACGACATGGTGATGACGTGCAGCGGCCGGCGTTCTTCCGCCAGGAGCCGCGCGGACCAGCAGAGTTCGAGGCCGCAGAGGGGGCGGACCTCGACGCTGGTGATCAGGACGCGGACGGAGGGCGTCGCAGAGAGGTACTGCAGCGCCTGCGCCGAGTCCGTGAACGCGTGCACCGCATGACCGCGCGGCTCGATCAGGGAGGCGATGATCTGCAGGACGACACGGCTCGAATCGACGACAACGATCTGCATGGCATGGTCCGGCCCGGGTCTCGGGTGTCTACCGGACAAGACTTAACTTCGACCCAACACCGGAGCCGAATTCCAGCATGAGCGCGGTCATCACCACGCCCGACTTACGCTATATCGTCGTCCGCGGTCGGCTCTGGCGGCGGGCCAATCCCGACCTGTCGGCAGAGCGGCGCGAGGCCCTGGTCGGCCGGCTGATGGATGCGCGCCGTGCCGTGAAGGCAGCCAAGGCCGCCGAGCGTGCGGGCGAGCCCGAAGCCGCCGCCGCGATGAAGGCCGCCCGGGCCGAGGTCGACGCGGTCAAGATCGGCTTGGGTGAGCGTGGCCCGGTCTGGTGGTGCGACGGCGCCCCCGATCTCAACCGACACCTCGTCCGGAACACGCCCTACGCCGCCTGGTTCGCCACGCTCAGCGACGGGGAACCTGAACCGTGATGATCTGGGCGCCGGCCGTGCGGCCGCTCTCGATCGTCCGCTCGGCCCGGCGCTCGCGCGTGGACCGGGGCGCGGGGTTCGTCGCGTTGATCACCGTGATCGTCGGCGCTTGCGCGGGCGGGGCCGCGATGCCGGTCACGGTCGGGACCCCGTAGGTGCCGTAGCTCCAGGGCGACGGCACGATCTCGGTCGGCCGCGGCACCCGGGTCAGCGGAGCACCGATATAGGTTCCGCGCACGAACGGTCCGGCAAAGTCGCCCGCCCCGGCCGTGCCATAGGGATAGACGCCCTGTGCGCAGGCTGGTCCCGCGAGAAGCAGGCCTGCGAGGGTGGCAGCTTTCCGGGATATCATGCGGCCGGCTCCGATACTCGGGGGGAACACGTCAGGAACGACCCCAGGGAACACACACGATCACCGGCCGTTCCGACCGGCCAGCCGCGCAGAATGCGTATGGTTGGCGACGCGCTATCTCAACGGCAGGTCGTGATCCGGCGGACCACCCAGCCCTCGCCCTCGATCCACAGGCGCCGACGCGCCCGGCTGCAGCTGGAATCGTCGTCGCGCTCGACGGCGGCGACTGGGTGAACCTGCGACGCGGCGGCCTCGGCCACCTTGGTCTCGTTCGTGCCCGGCGCGGCCTGGGCGGTTGCCATGCCGGCCAGAAACAGGAGGGCGCTGGCCGCGCCCAATGCGGTCGATCGGATCATCATCGTGGAACAGCGCCCTGCGGCCGAGTTTTAGGGATTCCTCAACGGAATGCGCGGCGCAGCATTTCGGTTTCATCCGTTGCGACGGTTCTTGGCGCCTGGCCCACGGCGATGGGCGTGACGGTGTGCTGCGGCACGCGCCGCACGACGCGCTTAGACTTCGCCGGCTGCGCGTATTAGGAGAAGCGGCCGGACGCGACGGCTCCCGTAGACCCTCGATCAGCGGTCAGGCGGGCCGGTCCACGAGCGAAGGTCCATGAGCAAGCCGAAGCCCCCGACCAACGTGCTGCTGACGCCGGAGAAGCGCGCCGAGGACGTGGACCAGACGATCCGGCCGCTGAGCCTGTCCGAGTTCATCGGGCAGAAGGCGGCGCGCGCCAACATGCAGATCTTCATTGAGGCGGCCAAGATGACCGGCCAGGCCCTCGATCACGTCCTGTTCGTCGGGCCGCCCGGCCTCGGCAAGACCACGCTGGCCCAGATCGTGGCGCGGGAACTCGGGGTCAACTTCCGCTCGACCTCGGGGCCGGTGATCGCCAAGGCGGGCGACCTCGCCGCACAGCTGACCAATCTCGAAGAGCGCGACGTGCTCTTCATCGACGAGATCCACCGCCTCAACCCGGCCGTGGAGGAAATCCTCTACCCGGCCATGGAGGATTATCAGCTCGACCTCATCATCGGCGAAGGCCCGGCGGCCCGCTCGGTGAAGATCGAGCTGCCGAAATTCACGCTGGTCGGGGCCACCACCCGAGCGGGGCTGCTGACGACGCCGCTACGCGACCGGTTCGGCATCCCGATCCGCCTCGAATTCTACGAGATCGACGAACTCGAGAAGATCGTGGCCCGCGGCGCCCGGGTGCTTGGGCTCGGTATGTCGCCGGAAGGCGCCAACGAGATCGCCCGGCGGGCGCGCGGCACGCCGCGCATCGCCGGCCGGCTGCTGCGGCGGGTGCGGGACTTCGCCGTGGTGGCCGAGGCCGAGACGGTGACGCGCGCCATCGCCGACCGGGCGCTGAAGCTGCTCGACGTCGACTCGGTCGGCCTCGACGTGATGGACCGCAAGTACCTGACGCTGATCGCAACCTCGTTCGGCGGCGGGCCGGTGGGCATCGAGACGATCGGCGCCGCCCTGTCCGAGCCGCGCGACGCGATCGAGGACATTATCGAGCCCTACCTGATCCAGCGCGGCTTCGTGCAGCGCACGCCCCGCGGCCGGGTCCTCACCAGGCACGCCTTCCGGCATATGGGCTTCGCCGAGCCCAAGCGGGAACAGAACCTGCTCTTCGATGACGGCGACGCCGTCTGACCGGCTGTTCGTAACCGTCCATGCGGTCGGAACGGGGCTGGTTCACGCCTCCCTCATAGGATGCCACATCGATATCGGGTCGCAGGCTCGCGGCCGGGCCGGGCTGCTCAGCCGGCAAAGGCTTGTCCGATCACGGTTTTCGCACCGGATGTGCTGAGGCTATTGCCAAGCCGTTACGTAGTCGCGCCCCGGGATCCGATCACGCAAAAGCGATCCCGGCTGTGGAACAGTGGGGAAACGCGACAGTTGTGCTCGCGACCGCGCCCAGTCCGCGTGGCGCTGGCAAGATTGCGGGACTGTGGCAGCGGCCATGGAATCTCGAGAGATCTTTGAGCCATCAAGAAGAACACCAAGGATCACCTTCTGATATGAAGACACTCACGCTCGCCGTGCTCGGCCTTTCCGCTGCTGCGCTCACGACGCCGGCTTTCGCGCAGGATGCGCTTCCGATCCGCATCCAGCCCTTCGCCAACCAGCAGGATGTCGGCGCTGCCGCGACCGAGACCCCGGCCTTCCGCGCCGAGGCGCTGCGTTCGGATGCCACCAGCATCGAGGCGAGCCGCATCGCCCTCCAGCGTTCACGCAACCCGCGGGTCCGCAACTACGCCAACCGCGTCCTGGTCGAGCGTAAGGCCACCACCGACGCGCTGCTGCCGCCGAACACCTCCCTGTCGCGCAACGGCACGGTGGTCTCGGACAACCAGGGCATCAAGACGGATCTGAGCAACCCGGTCGGCTTCGTGCTGGCCCCGGTGACCATCGCGGCCAATCTCGGCACCAGCATCGTCGGCGGCGCGCTCGGCGCGGTCGGCATCGTCGATAACAGCCCGACCGAGCCGGGACGTCGCGTGGCGCTGGGCGAGCGCGGTCAGGCCCGCCTGGCCCGGCTGCAGTCGGCCCCGAACGGCCGGTCCTTCGATCGCGCCTATATCGACCAGCAGGCCCGGTCCGACGCGCAGACCCTGGCGCTCTACGACGCCTATGCCAAGTCGGGCGACAGCGCCCAGGGCCGCCGCTTCGCCAGCGAGGCCCTGCCCTACATCGCCGACGAGCACGCCCATTCGGCGAGCCTGGCCGCCCGCATCGGCGGCTGATCCAACCGCACGGGCCTGACCATGCGAGGGCCGCCCCAGGGCGGCCCTCGTCATGTCGGCCCCTGCCCGAGCGGCGAGCCGACGCGACTATTCCAGCGATGGGGTTTCCCCGCCTCCGCGCAATGCCGTAGACGACGCCGATGAGCGAAGCGAACCCTGCCGGTACGGAGCCTCACCGCTTGGCAGTGCGGGTCTATTATGAGGACACCGACTTCTCGGGCTTCGTCTACCACGCGAGCTATCTGCGCTTCCTGGAGCGGGGCCGGACCGAATTGCTGCGCGGTTTGGCGGGGGACCAGTCCGATCTGCACCGGGAGGCGAGCGGCCTCGTCTTCGTGGTCCGGCGGATGACGCTGGACTTCATCCGGCCCGCCCGCATGGACGATCAGCTCACCATCGCGACCCGCACGCAGCAACTGCGGGGCGCCTCGATGCAGCTCGCCCAGGAAGTCCGCCGGGGCGACCAGGTGCTGGTCGCCGCCGAGGTCACAGTCGCCTGTGTGCGGGACGGCCGTGCCATCCGCCTGCCGGAGGTCCTGCGGCGACTCCTGACGCCCGGCGAAACCTAAGCGACCCGCGTCGCGTCCGTGTCACGCAGGAGCTTGGCGAAGGCGTTCACGATGGTCATCGCGTCGTACTCGACTGAGACCAGCTGGAAGCCCATCGCAACCATCTCCCGGGCCCGCAGCGGCGACGGTGAGAAGGCACAGGGCAGCTTGCCGGCCGCCCGGGTCTTGCGGACGATCTCGCCCAAAGCTGCCGTGACGGCCGCGCCGGACGGGTCGATGACCGTGCCCTTGGACAGCGCGATCGACAGATCGGCGGGCCCGACCAGGATGCCGTCGATGCCCGGCAGGGCCAGGATCGCTTCCAGCGCATCGATCGCCTCGGCCGTCTCGCACATGGCGATGGTCAGCGCCCGGGCGTTGGCGCCCGCGAGGAACTCGGTCGCATCGCTCTGACCCGACATCCACATGGCGCGGTCCGGCCCCCAGCTCCGCTGACCGACCGGCGGGTACTTGGTGGCGGCGGCCAGCGCCTGCGCGTCGGCCACGCTGTTGATCATCGGCGCGACGATGCCCGAGGCGCCGGCATCCAGCATCCGCGATGCCATGGCGAAGTCGCCCACGGGGATGCGGACCAGGCTCGGCTTGCCGGCGAGCGCCACCTCGGTGATCGCCGCGCAGCACGAATGGTAATCGTGCGCGCCGTGCTGCTGGTCGAGGAGCACGGCGTCGAAGCCCGACCGCGCGAGGGCGCCGGCGATGGCCGGGTCGGCGATACAGGACCAGCCGAGGAATCGGGCGGGCTCGGCGGGTAGGAGGCCGTGGAGGCTCGGGACGGGCAGGGTCATGGCGCTTCCTGTACTGAGACTCGCGGTGCGCGCGGCACTCTGACCCCGAGAGAATAAGGGCGTCGGTTTCGCCAGGTCCAGCCTCGCATTGTGCCGCCCGGCCGATACGTCCGACTGCCTTGGGATCGCCCGGATCGAAACCGATCCTTAACCCTGTCGCGGCCTTAACGAAGACCGCGCGATGCCGTGAGTCCCGGCGCGAAGACGGCCCTTACTTTCGACAGATTCGCGGGCGATAGCATTGATATCGCTCACGGATCCGGCGGACGCGGGCCTCGCCCGGCGCATCGCGATCCGGAGCAGGAGATCTCGACGGATGAACCCAGCCGACGCGATGCAGGCCGCGCCTGTCGCCGACATGACGTTGCTCGGGCTGTTCCTGCAAGCCCATTTCGTCGTGAAGATCGTGATGATCGGGCTGCTCAGCGCCTCGATCTGGTGCTGGTCGATCATCGTCGACAAGACGCTGCTGTTCCGCCGTACCAAGGCCGAGATGGACGCGTTCGAGGATGCGTTCTGGTCCGGCCGCTCCCTCGAGGAGCTGTTCCGCTCGTTCAACGACCGCCCGGCCACCGGGCTCGCCGCGGTGTTCGTGGCCGCCATGCGGGAGTGGAAGCGCTCGTTCGAGGGCTCGGGCCGTCAGGTCCAGTCCCTATCTCAGCGCATCGAGAAGCAGCTCGACGTCACCATCCAGCGCGAGGTCGAGCGGCTCGAATCGCGTCTGCTGTTTCTCGCTTCGATCGGCTCGGCCGGCCCGTATATTGGCCTGTTCGGCACGGTCTGGGGCATCATGACCGCCTTCACCTCGATCGCGGCCTCCAAAAACACCTCGCTCGCCGTCGTGGCCCCCGGCATCGCCGAGGCCCTCTTCGCCACCGCGATCGGCCTGTTCGCCGCGATCCCGGCGGTGCTCGCCTACAACAAGCTTCAGGCCGAGGTCTCGAAGTCGCAATCGCGGCTGGAGGGTTTCGCCGACGAGTTCTCCGCGATCCTCTCCCGCCAGATCGACGAGCGCCTCTCGCTCGCCGCCTGACCGGGTCGATCCAGGAGAGTGATCCATGAGCATGGCGGCGGGAGCATCCCACGGCGGCAAGCGGCGGCGGCGCAGAGGCCGGCGCGGCGGGCCGATCAACGAGATCAACATGACGCCGTTCATCGACGTCGTGCTGGTGCTGCTGATCATCTTCATGGTCGCGGCGCCGATGATGACGGTGGGCGTGCCCCTCGATCTGCCGCAATCCAAGGCGTCGCCGCTCAATTCCGACGTAAAGCCGGTGACGCTCTCGATCCGGCAGACCGGCCAGGTCTTCCTCGGCGAGGATGAGCTGACCGACGACTCAATCATCCCGAAGCTGCTCGAGACGGCCAAGACCGGTACCGAGGAGCGCGTGTTCGTACGCGGCGACAAGCGGGTCGATTACGGCCGCGTCGCCCAGGTGATGGCGATCGTGACCGGCGGCGGCTTCAAGAAGGTCGCCCTCGTGACCGAGCCTGAGCATCAGTAGGGTCTGAACCGTGGAGTTCCACTTCGACCGCAAGGAACCGGGTGTCTGGATCTCCGCCGGCACCCACGTGGCGCTGCTGGCCTTCGCGCTGTTCAGCGTGGCGGCTCCGGCCCTGCCCGAGGCGCAGGAGGGCGTGCCCGTCGAGGTGATCACCGAGAACCAATTCTCCGAGATCACCAAGGGCGAGCGCCAGGCCGACAAGCCGATGCCGAACGCCCAGCCGCGGGCCGACCGCCAGGCCGAGAAGGTCGAGGATCGCGAGCCCGAGAACGCCAAGACCGACGCGCCGACCGCCCCGACCCGCACGGCCGAGATGAAGCTCGCCAACGCGGAGGAGATGCCCCTGCGCGCTGAGCCGGATCCGCAGGAGACGGCCAAAGCCGCCAAGGCCGCCCAGGAGAAGCGCGAGGCCGAGAAGGCCGCCGCCAAGGCTGCCGAGAAGGCCGCAGCGGACAAGGCTGCTGCCGCCGAGAAGGCCGCCGCCGCGAAGGCCGAGGCGAAGGCGGCCGCGAAGGCCGAAGCCGAGAAGCGCGAGCAGCTCGACAAGCTGATCGAGCGGCAGGAGGCCGAAGCTGCCGCCGCCGCGAAGGCTGCCGCCGCTAAGGCCGAGGCCAAGGCCAAGGCGGATGCCGCCAAGGCCGAGGCCGCCCGGGAAGCGGCCCGGAAGGCAGCCGAAGCCAAGGCCGAGGCGGAAGCCGAGCGGCAGAAGGAGATGGCCGAGGCCAAGGCCGCGCAGGAGAAGGCGGAAGCCGCCGCCAAGGCCGAGGCCGCCGCCAAGGCGAAGGCCAAGGCGATGGCGGATGCGAAGGCCAAGGCCGACGGCGAGGCCAAGGCGCGCAAGCAGGCCGAGCTCGCCAACAAGTTCAACGCGGGCGACATCCGCTCGATGCTGGCGTCGAAGGTGCCGTCGCAATCCACCGGCGCGACCGGCCACACGGTGCAGAAGGTGGCGGCCCTCGGCGCCGCGACCGGCACCGCGCAGCGCCTGTCGCCGTCCCTGCGCGACGCCCTGGTCGGCCTGCTGCAGCAGCAGATCGAGCGCTGCTACTCCGCGCCCCCCGGCGCCGCCCAGGGGGTGGTCCTGCCGGTGCTCG
Source organism: Methylobacterium sp. ARG-1 (assembly GCF_001262595.1). Classification (NCBI taxonomy): domain Bacteria; kingdom Pseudomonadati; phylum Pseudomonadota; class Alphaproteobacteria; order Hyphomicrobiales; family Methylobacteriaceae; genus Methylobacterium; species Methylobacterium sp. ARG-1. Next base: position 4,173 of record NZ_LHCD01000021.1, on the reverse strand, counting down.
ACATCCGCCTCAACCCGAACGGCTCGCTCAGCACCGAGCCGCGGATCATGCGGGGCGGTTCCAGCACCGTGGACCAGTCGATCGCGCAAGCCGCGCTCCGGGCGGTGCGCCGCTGCGCGCCGTATAACATTCCGGCCACCTACGCGCCGTATTACAACGACTGGAAGGCCATCAACGCGGAGTTCGAATTCACGGCGACCTGAGGTCGCCGTCCGCGCCGCCAGCCGTCATCCCCCCTCCCCGTCTGATCGTCACTCGGATCCGACCCATGCAGAACCTTCCCTCCGCCGGGCCTCTTCCGGCGCCCCTCGCCGCGCGCCTGGTCGCGCTGCTGGCCTTCCTCGCGGTCGCCCTCGGCTTCGCGGCCCCGGCCCAGGCGCAGCTGCAGCTGCGCATCGGCGGCGGCAACTTCCAGCCGATGCCGATCGCGATCGCGGATTTCGGCGGCGATCCGAGCCTCGGCGGCCTCGTCTCCGGCGTGGTCACCAACAACCTGCGCCGCTCCGGGTACTTCACGCCCCTCGACCATGCGCGCTTCCCCGAATCGCCGAACTTCGACGCTGCGCCGAACTTCGAGAAATGGCGCGCCACCGGCGTCCAGGGTCTGGTGACGGGCCGTGTCTCGCGCGACCCCTCAGGTAAGCTGAAGGTCGAGTTCCGCCTCTGGGACGTGACCTCCGGCCAGCAGATGACCGGCCAGCAATACGGCACCGACACCGCCAATGCCCGGCGCACCGGCCATCTGATCTCTGACGCGGTCTACACCAAGATCACCGGCCTCGGTCCGTGGTTCGACAGCCGCATCGCCTTCGTGGACGAGACCGGCCCCAAGGAGAACCGCCGCAAGCGCCTGATGGTGATGGATCAGGACGGCGCCAATGTCCGGGCGATCACCAGCGGCGAGACCTCGATCGTCGCGCCGCGCTACTCGCCGGCCACGCAGGACATCGCCTTCATGTCCCAGGCCACCGGACACCAGCCCCGCGTCCAGGTGATCAATCTCGAAACCGGCGCCCGACAGGCGTTGGGCAGCGTCGACTCGATGAGTGCCAGCCCGCGCTTCTCGCCGGACGGCCGCCGCCTGGTGATGAGCGTGCAGCAGGGCGGCAACGCCGATATCGTGACGATGGACATCGCCACGAAGGCCCAGCACTCGGTCACCAACGGCATGGCGATCGACACCTCGCCGACCTACTCGCCGGACGGTTCGCAGATCGCGTTCGAATCGGATCGCGGCGGCTCGCAGCAGGTCTACGTGATGGGCGCCGACGGCTCGAACCCGCACCGGATCACCTTCGGCACCGGCTCGGCCTCACAGCCGGCCTGGTCGCCGCGCGGTGACCTGATCGCCTATACCCGCCAGCGCAACGGCGGCTTCGCCATCTGTGTGTCGAAGCCCGACGGCACCGGCGAGCGCGTCCTCACCGAGGGCTACCACAACGAGGGCCCGACCTTCGCGCCGAACGGCCAGTACGTGCTGTTCTTCCGCGATCCGGGCGGCCAGGGCGGCGGCAAGCTGTTCATGGTCGACATCACCGGCAAGGTGGAGCAGCCGATCCCGACCCCCTCCTACGCCTCCGACCCGACCTGGTCGCCGCTGCTCGCGGGCCGCTGAGTCGTTTGGGATTTTGGAGCCCGGCTACCAGTCGGGTTCCAGGGCGTCGTTCGTTTCCCGGCCCGTGTCGGCAGATGTGAGCGTCGCGGCTTGATCCCGCAGCGCTTTCGGCAGAGCCCCGAGGGCGGGATCGTCGAAGGCGAGATGCGGCAGGTAGCGGGCGACGAGTTCCGCAATGAGCCGAGCCTGCGCTCCATCGCGGCGACGCTTCTCGGGATTGCGATCCGGTCTTCCCGAAAGCCATGCTTTGTGGAGCGCGAAGGCTCGCGGATCGGGCACGGTCATCTCGGCCGGGTAGCCGCGCAGATCGAGCACCGTGACCCGGACCTTGGGACTGTTCACGAGCCAGGCCAGACCGACGATCTCGCCGGCGACGAGATCGTCGGGGTCGCGCCCGATCTGCCTCGCTTCGCTCGGCCGAATGGGGTCTTTCGGAGTGGGTGTGATCAGATCGACAGTGTAGCCGTCGCGGTTTGCCGCACGAAACCCGCGCTTGCCCATGACCTCGAAGGAATGATCGACCTTCCGGAGCAGGCCGACGACTCCCGATGCCGCCACTTCCGGGACGATGAGTTTCAGGCTGGCCCGCGCGTCGTCCATCAGGTCGAAATCGGCTGTTTCGAGGACCGCTTGGTCGATCTGGACGCCGGCCATCCGCTCATAGGCGAACAGCGCATTGGTCCCGACTGTGGCGACCACCGGTTCCGTGAGGCGGGCGTCGGACAGAGCCCGCAGGATCCGGGCGGCGATCACCGGCATCCGGCCGAGTCGCTGCGCGCGGCTGACGGCCGCGATCCTGTTCAGCCGTTGTGCGAGCGCGGTGCTGCGCACCTTCGCGTGCGAACGGCCGTCGACGAAGCGTTGGTGGATGGCCTCCGTCTCCTCCGAACGAGGACCGAGGGATTTCCAGACGCCATCCTTGAAACGATAGAGGTAGCTGCGCCCATCGACGGTTTTCCAGGCCATCGAACCGGCGAAGCGGCTCTGCAAGGTCGAGCGCGCCGCGCGATAGGCATCGAAGACCTGCTCGGCGTTGTTGAGTTGCCGTGCCTGTTCGTCGTCGAGTTCTCAGTAAGGCATCGTCCCCGTCCCTGCAGACGTTCAGGGCTTGGTACGTATCATCTAAGTCCATGATTAGAAACAAATTATCCATTTTCTGATCCGTCGGAGGCGCGAAATGGATAATCGAGCGCGGCTTCGCCGGAGCCGCCCATAGGCCTGAAAAATCCGGTTGTATGCCGTGCCGTGCTTCAGACGGGGTGCACTGCCGCTACCCCTGCACCAGCAACCGATCCCGCGCCTTCAGGGCCGGGAAGAACCGGCCCCAGAGCAGCGCGACGGCGATCGTCGCGGCACCGCCCGCCACCACCGCCGGGACCGCCCCGATAGCGGCGGCGAGCAGGCCGGATTCGAACTCGCCGAGCTCGTTCGAGGCGCCGATGAACACGGTGTTCACCGCGGAGACCCGGCCGCGCATGGCGTCCGGGGTCTCGCCCTGCACGAACGTCTGGCGGACATAGACCGAGATCATGTCTGCGGCGCCGGTGACGAACAGGCAGGCCATCGACAGGGGTAGCGAGGTCGAGAGGCCGAACACGACCGTGGCAGCGCCGAACACGGCCGCCGCCCGGAGCATCCGCACCCCGGCATGGCGCCGGAGCGGACGATAGGCGAGCAGCACCGCCGTGGCGACGGCCCCGAAGGCCGGCATGCTCCGCAGCGCCCCGAGGCCCAGGGGCCCGACATGCAGCACCTCGCCGGCATAGATCGGCAGGAGCGCGGTGGCGCCGCCCAGCAGGACCGTGAACAGGTCGAGGCTGATGGCGCCCAGCACCACCGGCTGCGAGCGGATGTAGCCGATGCCGGCCGAGAGTGCCGCCCAGGTGATCGGCGGCCGTTCGGTCACGGCGGCGGGCCGGAAGCGGATCAGGGCCGTCAGCAGGCTCGCTACGGCGAAGCTCGCCGCCGCGCCACCGAACACGACCGACGGCCCGAGGGCGTAGAGCAGCCCGCCCAGTGCCGGGCCCATCACCGAGGCGCTCTGCCAGAGCGAAGCGTTCCAGGCGATTGCCGAGCCGAATTGCAGGCCCGGCACAAGGGTCGGCAGCAAAGCCTGCAGGGCCGGATTGGCGAAAGCCCGGGCGGTGCCGACGACGATCACCAGGGCGTAGATTGGCCAGACCGCCTGGAGGCCGGCGAGCGCATAGGCGAGGAGGCCGAAGCTCGCCAGACTCTGGAGGCCGAAGGCCGCGGCGCCGACCAGGCGCCGGTCATAGGCATCCGCCACATGGCCGGTGATCAGGGCGCAGACCACCGCGGGCAGGAAGCCCGCCAGCCCGACGAGGCCCAAGGCCAGGGCGGAATGGGTCAGGTCATAGACGAACCAGCCGATCGCCACCGCCTGCATCTGGTAGGCGAGACCCGTGAGGAAGCGGGCCGAACCGAACAGGCGGAAATCGCCGATGCCGAAGACGGCCCAGCCGGAACGATCATGCGCGGACATACTCCCTGCTGATCCCGGCCGGGGGATTAATCAAGCCCGCCGCAGGGGCCGGCTC
>NZ_LHCD01000020.1:0-97500 GCF_001262595.1 Methylobacterium sp. ARG-1 | reverse complement strand
CGGCGATCTACTCGCAATCCGGCGGCAGCCACGGCATCGGCTTCGCGATCCCCGTCGGCATGGTCAAGGCGGTGGTCGACGCGGCCCGCGAGGGCGCGAGCATGGTGCGCCGGCCCTGGCTCGGCGCGCGCATCCAGAGCGTGACCCCCGACATCGCCGACAGCATGGGCCTCGATCATCCCACCGGCGTGCTGGTGGCGAGCCTGCAGCCCAAGAGCCCCGCGGACGAGGCCGGCCTGAAGCGCGGCGACCTGATCCTGACGATCGACGGCCAGGAGGTCGCCGACCCGGAGGCGTTCGGCTACCGCTTCGCGCTCAAGGGCATCCAGGGCCAGACCCGCTTCGGGATCCTGCGCGGCACGGCCCGCCAGACGGTCACGGTCAAGCTCGCCCCCGCCCCGGAGACGCGCCCGCGCGACGTGCTCAAGGTGCGGACCCGCTCGCCGTTCCAGGGCGCGACCCTGGTCAACACCTCGCCCGCAGTGGCCGAGGAGTTGCAGGTCGATTTCCCGGCCGAGGGCGTGGCCGTGCAGGCGGTAGACGAGGGCTCGATCGCGGGCCGGCTCGGCTTTCAGAAGGGCGACATCGTCGTGGCGGTCAACGGCGTGCCGGTGGCGACCACCAAGGACCTGGACCGGGTCACCCGCAACACCCTCAATTCCTGGGAGGTCGTGATCAACCGCAACGGCGAGATCATGACCTCGGTGTTCGGGGGCTGAGCCGGACGGCGCGCATCCGGCTCATGGCCGTGGGCAAGGCCTGGATCCCGGGTTGCGCCCGCCGCCGGGCCCGGTGTTGATGCACGGATGTCCGACCTGTTCGCCTCCGCCGAGCCCCCATCGGGACCGGATTCCGGCCACGCCCCCGTCGCGGAGGCGAGCCGCCCGCTCGCGGACCGGCTGCGCCCGCAAAGCCTCGCGGAGGTCGTCGGCCAGGAGCACCTGACCGGGGAGGGCGGAGCGCTCACCCGCCTGCTGCGCGGAAAGAGCCTCGGCTCGCTGATCTTCTGGGGACCGCCCGGCACCGGCAAGACCACGGTGGCGCGGCTTCTGGCCCAGGGCACCGACCTGCATTTCGAGCAGATCTCGGCGATCTTTTCCGGCGTGCCCGACCTGCGCAAGGTGTTCGAGGCCGCCCGCAAGCGCCGGGCGACCGGGCAGGCGACCCTGCTGTTCGTCGACGAGATCCACCGGTTCAACCGGGCGCAGCTCGACGCCTTCCTGCCGGTGATGGAGGACGGCACCGTCACGCTGGTGGGCGCCACCACGGAGAACCCGTCCTTCGAGCTGAACGCCGCCCTGCTGTCGCGGGCCCGGGTGCTGCTGTTCCGCGCCCTCGATCCGGGCGCGATCGCGCGGCTGCTGGTCCGGGCCGAGGCGCTGACGGGCCAGGCCCTGCCGCTCACCGAGGAGGCGCGGGGCGTGCTGGTCCGGATGGCCGACGGCGACGGCCGCGCGGCGCTGACGCTCGCCGAGGAGGTCTGGCGCTCCGCCGGCCCGGGCGAGATCCTCGACGCCGAGGCGCTGCAGGAGATCGTGCAGCGGCGGGCGCCGATCTACGACAAGGCCCAGGAGGGCCACTACAACCTGATCTCGGCCCTGCATAAGACCGTGCGCGGCTCCGATCCGGACGCGGCGCTCTACTATCTCTGCCGGATGCTCGATGCCGGCGAGGACCGGCTGTTCATCGCCCGCCGGCTGGTCCGGATGGCGGTGGAGGATATCGGGCTCGCTGACCCGCAGGCCCTGGTGGTGGCCAACGCCGCCAAGGACGCGTTCGACTTCCTCGGCAGCCCGGAGGGCGAGCTGGCTCTGGCCCAGGCCGCGATCTACCTGGCCTGCGCGCCGAAATCGAACGCGGTCTACACCGCCTACAAAGCCGCGACGCGGCTGGCCAAGGAGGCCGGCTCCCTGCCGCCGCCGCGCACGATCCTCAACGCGCCGACCAAGCTGATGAAGCGGATCGGCTACGGCGAGGGCTACCGCTACGACCACGACGAGCCCGACGCCTTCTCGGGCCAGGATTACTGGCCGGACGCCCTCGGGCGCCAGCACCTCTACGCGCCCACGGAGCGCGGCTACGAGACCCGCCTGGCCGAGCGCCTCGCCCGCTGGGAGGTCCTGCGCAAGGAGCGGCGCGGAGAAGGGTAGGGCGGCGGCGTCACAGGTCGAGCGGCGCGTTGTCGATCACCTCCTTCATCACGAAGAAGGTCCGGGTCTGGCGCACGCCCGGCAGGCCGATCAGCGTCGCGCTGTGGAGGCGGTTGAAATCGGCCATGTCGGAGACGCGGACCTTCAGGATGTAGTCGAAGTCGCCGGCCACGAGGTGACAGTCGAGCAGCACGGGGATCGCCCGCACCGCCGCCTCGAACGCGGAAAAGCTCTCGGGGGTCGAGCGGTCGAGCACGACGCCAACGAAGACCAGGGTGCCCCGGCCGACCCGGGCCGGATCGACCAGGGCCCGGACCGCCCGCACGAAGCCGTCCGTGAACAGGCGCTGGATCCGGCGATGGCAGGTGGCCGCGCTGGTGCCGGAGCGCTCGGCGATCTCGGCATTGGCCATGCGCCCGTCCGCCTGCAGCAGGCGCAGGATCTTGAGGTCGATCCGGTCGAGCCCTGCGGACATGGTGGTTTCTTTCAGTTTTTTGCCGCTTTCCGGACGATTTCTCACCCGTTGCCGCGATCGATGCAAGCACCCGGCCGTCCCTGGGCCAAGATCGAGAGCACCTTTCACGCGATTCGGGTTAGCTTTCCTGCGTGCCGGACAGGCGCGCCGCCGGACATGGATCGGTCCCGGCGGTCGGAAGACCCGGAGAGACCCGATGCTGCAAGATTTCGAGCGCTACCCCCTGACCTTCGGCCCGACGCCGATCGAGCCGCTCAAGCGGCTCACGGACCATCTCGGGGGCGAGGTCGAGATCTACGCCAAGCGCGAGGATTGCAATTCGGGCCTCGCCTATGGCGGCAACAAGCTGCGCAAGCTCGAATACATCGTGCCGGACGCGATCAAGAGCGGCGCCGACACCCTGGTCTCGATCGGCGGCGTGCAGTCGAACCACACCCGCATGGTCGCGGCGGTGGCCGCCAAGATCGGCATGAAGTGCCGGCTGATCCAGGAAGCCTGGGTGCCCCACGAGGATGCCGTCTACGACCGGGTCGGCAACATCCTCCTGTCGCGGATCATGGGCGCGCAGACGCAGCTCGTGGATGACGGCTTCGACATCGGCATCCGCGACAGCTGGAAGCGCGCGCTGGCCGAGGTCGAGGCCGAGGGCGGCAAGCCCTACGCGATCCCGGCCGGTGCCTCGGTGCACAAGTACGGCGGGCTCGGCTATGTCGGCTTCGCCGAGGAGGTGCGCAAGCAGGAGGCCGAGATGGGCCTGCGCTTCGACTACGTGGTGGTCTGCACGGTCACGGGCTCGACCCATGCCGGCATGCTGGTCGGCTTCTCCGCGGACGGGCGCGCCCGCAACGTCATCGGCATCGACGCCTCCTGCACCCCGGCCCAGACCAAGGCCCAGGTCCTCGAGATCGCCCAGAACACCGCCGCCCTGGTCGGCGCGGGCGACATCGTCGCCGACGACGTCGTGCTCAACGAGGATTACGCCTACCCGGTCTACGGCGTGCCCTCGAAGGAGACCGTCGAGGCGATCCGGCTCTCGGCCCGGCTCGAGGGGATGATCACCGACCCGGTCTACGAGGGCAAATCCATGCAGGGCATGATCGACCTCGTGAAGAAGGGCTTCTTCCCGAAGGGCTCGAAGGTGCTCTATGCCCATCTCGGCGGCGCGCCGGCGCTGAACGGCTACAGCTACACGTTCCGCAACGGCTGAGGGCGCGCGACCGGCCTCCCACCCATACCCCTCAGCCTGAGGTGACCGCGAAGCAGGATGAGGGGGAGGGTGGGAGCCGCGACTCCGGCGCCTGGTCCACTATATGGCAGCACCGGACCCGTATCGGAGAGAGCCTGGATGATCGCACCGGCACGCGCGCTGCTCCTCGGGCTTCTCGTCACCCTCGGAGGCCCCGGTGCGCGGGCCGCCTCGGGACCGGCCGTGGAGGCCGAGAACGGCATGGTGGTGTCGTCCCAGCGCCTGGCCTCGCAGGTGGGCGCCGACATCCTGAAGGCCGGCGGCAACGCCATCGATGCCGCGGTGGCAGTGGCCTATGCCGAGGCGGTGGTGAACCCGTGCTGCGGCAATATCGGCGGCGGCGGCTTCCTGGTCCTGCACCGGGCCGACGGGCAGAGCCGCTTCATCAATTTCCGCGAGAAGGCCCCCGGGGCGGCCAGCCGCGACATGTATCTCGACGCCGCCGGCAACGTCGTGAAGGGCGCGAGCCTGCGCGGCTGGAAGGCGGCGGGCGTGCCCGGCACCGTGCTCGGCCTGAACACCGCGCTCGCCGAATACGGCACCCTGCCGCTGGCCCGGGTCATGGCCCCGGCGGTCGCCCTCGCCCGGGACGGCTTCGTGCTCACCCGGGGCGACACCGACATCCTGGATTACGGCGCGAAGCTGTTCGCCGGGCAGGCCAACGTCGCTCGCATCTTCCTGCGCCCGGACGGCAGCCCCTGGCGGCCCGGCGACCGGCTGGTCCAGGCCGGCCTCGCCCGCACCCTCCAGGCCATCGCCGAGGGCGGCTCGGACGCGTTCTACACGGGCGGGATCCCCCGCCAGGTCGAGGCGGCGTCCCGGGCCGGGGGCGGGCTGCTGACGGCGGCCGATTTCGCCGCCTACACGGTGACCGAATCCGAGCCGCTGAGCTGCGGCTACCGGGGCGCCACCATCCTCTCGGCGCCCCCGCCCTCGTCCGGCGGCACGACTTTGTGCGAGATCCTCACGATCCTGGACGGCTACGACCTGCGGGCGGCCGGCTTCAATTCCGCGCGGACCGTGCACCTGATGGTCGAGGCGATGCGGCGCGCCTTCGCCGACCGCAACATCCTGCTGGGCGACCCGGATTTCGGGCCCAACCCGGTGGCGCAATTGCTGTCGCCCGCCTACGCGGAGAAACTTCGGGCGACGATCCGGCCGGACCGGGCGACCCCGTCGGCGGACATCCGCCCGGCCCCCGAAAACCTCCCGCAGGAGCGGCCCGAGACCACCCACATCTCGGTGATGGACAAGGCCGGCAACGCGGTCTCGCTGACCTACACGATCAACGGCTATTTCGGCGCCGGGGTGATGGCGGGCGAGACCGGGTTCTTCCTCAACGACGAGATGGACGACTTCACGGTCAAGCTCGGGGTGCCGAACCTGTTCGGCCTGGTCCAGGGTGCCCGGAACGGGATCGAGCCAGGCAAGCGCCCGCTCTCGTCGATGGCACCGACCATCGTGCTGCGCGACGGCAAGGTCGCCCTGGTGGCAGGCTCGCCGGGGGGCTCGCGGATCATCACGATCAACGCCCAGACGCTCATCAACGTGCTGGATTTCGGCATGGAGCCGCAGGAGGCGGTGGACGCCCCGCGCATCCATCACCAGTGGCTGCCCGACACGGTCTATGCCGAGCCCTTCGCGCTCTCGGCGGACACGCAAGGTATCCTGCGGGGCATGGGCCACACGATCGTCGAGCAGAAACCCTGGGGGGCGCAGGAGCTGATCGCCATCCGCGCCGCCGTGCCGGATGCCGCCGACGTGGCCTCCTCGGGCAACGATGCGACCCGCACGGAGCGGATGCGCCCGGGCCTGCTCTACGGCGCCAACGACAATCGCCGTCCGGCCGGTGCAGCCATCGGCGATTAACGGGTTCCCAAAGGGCCAGCCCTCTGGCCGGGGTTCGGGGGGCGGAGCCCCTGAAGACAGCGGGCTCCGCCCGCACCCGCAAAAGGTCCCGGACCTTTTGAAACCAGGACTTTAGCCCCGCTCGGCGGCTTCCCGGGCGACTTCGCGAAAACCGATGTCCCGGCGGCAGAAGCCTTCCGGCCAGTCGATCCGGGCCACGGCCGCGTAGGCGTGGTCCTTGGCGTCGGTGACGCTGTCGCCGAGCGCCGTGACCGCCAGCACCCGGCCGCCATCGGCGAGCAATTGCCCGCCCTCGGCCCGGGTGCCGGCCTGGAACACGAACACGCCGTCGCCCTCGGCCGCCTCGACGCCCCTTATCACCGAGCCCCGGACCACGGCGCCCGGATAGCCCGCCGCCGCCATCACCACGGTGAGGGCGGCCCGGTGCGCGTCGAATTCGAGCGTGATCCCGGAGAGGTCGCCCTCGCTAGCCGAGAGCAGGGCCGGCACGAGGTCGGAGGCGAGGCGGGGCATCAGCACCTGCGCCTCGGGATCGCCGAAGCGGGTGTTGTACTCGATGAGCTTGGGGCCGTCCGCGGTGAGCATCAGACCGGCATAGAGGATGCCGGTGAAGGGGCAGCCGCGCGCCCGCATCCCGGCGAGCGTCGGCATGATGATCTCGGCCATGACCCGGGCCTCGATCTCCGGGGTCACCACCCGGGCCGGGGAATAGGCGCCCATGCCGCCGGTGTTCGGGCCGCGGTCGCCGTCGAACACGCGCTTGTGGTCCTGCGCGGTGCCGAGCGGGATCGCCCGGGTGCCGTCGCACAGCGCGAAGAAGCTCGCCTCCTCGCCGAAGAGACACTCCTCGACCACCACCTCGGCGCCGGGCTCTTCGAAGAGCGACGTGAGGGCGTCCTCGGCCTGGTCCAGGGTCTCGGCGACGGTGACGCCCTTGCCGGCGGCCAGCCCGTCGGCCTTCACGACGATCGGGGCGCCCTGCCGGCGGACATAGGCGAGCGCCGGCTCGAGTTCGGTGAACCGCGCGAAGGCGGCGGTGGGGATGCCGCAGGCGGCGCAGAGATCCTTGGTGAAGCCCTTGGAGCCCTCGAGCCGGGCCGCGTCGCGGGTCGGGCCAAAGGTGCGGATCCCGGCGATCTTCAGGTCGTCGACCAGTCCGGCCACCAGCGGCGCCTCGGGCCCGACCACCACGAGGCCGATCGATTCCGCGGTGCAGAAGGCCGCCACCGCGGCGTGGTCGGTGACCTTGAGGTCCGGCAGGTTGGTGCCGTGCCGGGCGGTGCCGGGATTGCCCGGCGCCGTGAACAGGCGGGTACAGAGCGGGCTCTTGGCCAGGCGCCAGGCCAGCGCGTGCTCGCGTCCCCCCGAGCCGATCAGCAGAATGTTCATGCGCGCGCCACCATGGGCCCTGCTTCTGGGCCAAGCGTGCGGACGGGAAAAGGTTTTTTTCGGGCTGTCCCCGCAATGCCCGGACCCGTGATGGTCAGCAGCCGATGCACACGCTCGTGTTGAGCCCACCCCGGGGCGCCCGCGCGATCCCGTGCCGGCCGACCCGGCGCCCGCCATAGATGCCGTAGACCGGCGCATGCGGCTGGAACTGGACGTTGCGCTGGAACTGCTGGTTCAGCGTGTTGTAGTCCGAGACCCGCTGCTGGTTGAGCGTGCGGATCTGGCTCTGCAGGGCGAACGAGGCATTGGCCGCGTTCGGGTCGTTCGGCTGCACCTGCGCCCGGGCGGCGCCCGCCGGGAGGGCGAGCGCCAGGGCGAGGAACGCGCGGGGGAAGGCGCGCATCTGTCTCTCCGTGATCAGGCCTGAATATTGTCCATCCCATCGACGCATCCAGGCTCGATCAGGTTCCTGACCGCGTCAACCCGGCACGATCGGCGTCTTGGTCTGCGACAGGGCGTCGATCTGCTTGGGATCCAGCCCAGTATGGGCCTGCACCAGGGGATGCGGGGTCAGCGCCAGCCACTGGTTCAGCGAGATGTCGGCGTAGCGCGGGCTCTTGAACATCTCCAGGAAGGTCAGCGTCGTGTCGCCGGTATTCTCGATGTAGTGGCCCATGGCGTAGGGCACGTAGCCGACATCGCCGGCCTGGTAGTCGAAGGTGCGGGCCTTCGATTCCGAGCCGAACACCGTCATCCGCCCCTTGCCCGAGAGATAGTACTGCCACTCGTCGCTGTTGGGGTGCCAGTGCAGCTCGCGCAGCCCCCCGGGCTCGACTTCGACCAAAGCCGCCGCGATCGTCACCGAGGCCGGGAACACCGTGGAATCGGTGATGCGCACGCGCCCGCTCCTGGTGCGGATCGGCTCCTGCGCCAGCATCCGGTGGCTGAACGTCTTCGGGACGTCGCCGGCGCCGCCCATCTTGTCGGCCGCGAGCGGGCCGGGCATCGGCCCGGGGAAGATGTAGAGCTCCCTCTCGGGGATCTTGGCCAGCGCGCTCTCGGGCACCCCGAGGTTCTTGGCCAGGATGTCCCGCGGGGTGTGGGCCAGCCAGTCGGTCAGCAGGAAAGTCGAATCCTCCGAGAAGCCGCCGTCGTCGAACACCAGCAGGAATTCGCAGCCGTCGACCCCGTCGGCGGACAGCCCCTGGATCGAATGCGGGATGCCGCCCGGGAAGTACCAGAGGTCGCCCTCGCCGACATCGTCCGCGAAGGTGCGCCCGTCCTGGTCGACCGCGGTGATCCGGGCCTTGCCCTTGATCATGTAGGCCCACTCGGCCTCCTTGTGCCAGTGCATCTCGCGGACCACGCCGGCCTTGAGCCGCATGTTGACCCCGGCCATGGCCTTGGAGATCGGCAGCTCGCGCACAGTGGTCTGGCGCGCCCAGCCGCCCTCTTCCAGGCGCATGTGGCTGTCGCTGAACGACCATTTCAGGTTCGGCATCGTGCCGTGGTCGGTGGACGGCGGCGCCTGGGTGAAGGGCTCCTCGGCGGCCCGGGGATCGTTGGTCGGGCCCAGGATGTCGGCGCCCTTGGAGCCGCGCCGGGGCAGGGGGGCGGCGAGGGGGGCGGCGGGAGCGGTTGCGGTCTGGGCCAGGGCGGGGGACGCCATCATCGCACCGCCGGCGGCGATCATGGAACGCCGGGAGATCTCGGTCATCGCGTCTCGGTCTGTTGAGCGCGCCGCCGAAGCCGGGACCGGCTCGGCGTCAGCGCGCGGTGGAACAGAGGCTCGGAGCCAAACTCGCTCGCCCTGCGATCGGGCCTCTCGGCTCCGTCGCGGGGGTAACCGGCCGGTTCACCGGAGGATCCAGCACATGATCGTGCGCTGCGGCATCTCGCCCGGACCCCGGGCGTGGTCTATGAATTGAATACGATATTGGATGTGTCCCGGTCGGCGGGCGCCGGCCGCAGGGCGGGGCGCCTCTGCGACAGAGGACGTTCGGCGCGACCCGAGGACCAGGATGGCGGACCGGGACAGTTCAGCCGCGCGCGAGGCCGGCGGCCCCGCGCGACGCGGCCGCCTGTGGGTCGGCCTGCTGGCGCTGGCGGGAATCGGGCTCCTGGGCTACCGCCACTGGCCGGACCCGTCCCGGGCGGCGACCCCGCCGTCCCAGGCGGCCCCGAAACCCCAGACTGTGCGGGTCGCCAAGGCCCAGCGGGCCTCCGACACGCTCAGCCTCACCCAGACCGGCACCGCTCAGGCCTTCGACACGGCGAGCCTCTATCCCCGGGCCACCGGCTACATCGTCGAGCGCAAGGTCGATATCGGCTCGCACGTGAAGAAGGGCGACCTGCTGTTCCGGATCAGCGCCCCGGACCTCGACCAGCAGCTCGTCCAGGCGCAGGCGCAGGTGCTGCAATTGCAGGCGGCGCTGATTCAGGCGCGCGCGATGGTCGATCAGGCCGAGGCCAACCGCCACCTCGCGGACGTGACCAACCGAAGGACCTCGACCCTGGCCGGCACCGGCGCCGAGACCCGGCAGAATGCCGACACCTCGCAGGCCGGGGTGCTGGCGCAGAGCGCCAACGTCGATGCGGTCAAGGCGGCCGTGAAGGTCGCGGAGGCCAACATCGCCGCCCAGGAGGCCCAGGTCGCCCGGCTCAAGGTGCTGACGGGTTTCGAGGAGATCCGGGCGCCGTTCGACGGGGTCGTGACCACCCGCAACAACGATGTCGGCGACGCGGTCACGGCGGACACCAATACGGGTGCGCCATTGCTGACGCTGGCCCGGGACGACGTGCTGCGCCTGGCGGTGAACGTGCCGCTCTACGCGGCCGACGGCGTCCGCGACGGCCTGGACGCCAAGGCCGAGGTGGCGCAGCTCCCCGGAAAGGTCTTCCCCGGCCGGGTCTCGCGCTCGTCGACGACCCTGCTCCACGCGTCCCGCACCCTGGTGACGCAGGTCGACATCCCCAACCCCGACCGCGCCCTCCAGGCCGGCCTCTACATCACCCTGACGCTGGCGATCCCGCGGGTCTCCCCCGCCGTGACGGTGCCGAGCGACGCCCTGATCTTCGACCAGGACGGCACCCGGGTGGCGGTGGTGGAGGCGGGCCAGGACGGGAGCCAGCGGGTGCGGATGCGCCCGGTCACGATCTTCCGCCAGACCGGGTCCACGCTGGAGCTGCGCACCGGCCTCGACGGCGGCGAGCAGGTCGTGGTCGGACCACCGGCCTCGCTGCGCGACGGCGACGCGGTCGCCCTGCGGGCGGAGGGCAAGGCCGGCACGTGAGGAGCGGCCGGGCTGCGGGCCCCGCCATCGGTCCGCCGCCGTACGAACGGCACAGCTTGAGGCCAGCTACAGCGAAGATAAACCGCCCGACTCGGGGCATTGCGCGGGTATTCTGTCCGGCAACCCCCAAGATCCACCCTTTTCGTCCGGATCAAGAGAGCGGGTTCCATCGCAATGGCAGTCAAACTCCTGGGATTGCTGACCGCTATACTGGGCTTAGCCCTGATCGGCTTCGGATACAAGCTTGCGTCGGTCGGCGGATCGGCGTTCTACGTCTGGATCGGCCTCGGCCTGCTCACCGCCGGGATCCAGCTCGCCCGGCGCCGCCAGAGCGGGTTCTGGCTCTACGCGCTCACCCTGGCGGCCGCCTTCGCCTGGACGATCCAGGAGGTCGGCTTCGACAAGTGGCAATGGATCCCGCGCGGCGCGCTGATCCTGTTCCTCGGCCTGCTGCTGTCCCTGCCGTTCGTGCCGTCCGGCCTGCGGGACGGGCCGCGCGCGTCCTGGGCGCCGCGATTGGGGAACGGGCCGCTGGCCCTGCGCGCCGTCGTGGCGCTCCTCGCGATCCTGGGCGCCGTGGCCTGGTTCGTCGATCCGGTCGAGACACGGGGCAGCCTGCCGAAGGTCGCGCAGGCCGGCAACGCCGCCATCGACCCGAGTGGCGTCCCCTATCCGGCAGACGACTGGGTGGCGTATGGCGGCACCAATCTGGGCCAGCGCTACTCGGCGCTGAAGGACATCGATACCGGCAACGTCCGGACCCTCAAGGTCGCCTGGGAGCACCATACCGGCGACCTGCGCGAGGGCGACAGCAAGGATTCGAAGGAATACACCTTCGAGGCGACGCCCATCAAAGTGAACGGGCTGCTGTATCTCTGCACCCCGCACAGCATCGTCCAGGCGCTGGAGCCGGAGACCGGCAAGCTGGTCTGGGCCTTCGATCCCAAGATGCAGCGGGACGCCCAGTACCAGCACCAGACCTGCCGCGGCGTGTCCTACAAAGACTCGGCCGGCTACGTGCCGCCGGCCGAGGCCGATCCGGCCACCGCCCAGGCGGCCGCGGCGGCCATCGCCGAATGCCCGCGCCGGATCATCGCGGCCTCGGTGGACGCCAAGCTCTACGCCCTGAACGCCGATACCGGCGCCCCGTGCAGGAGCTTCGGCACCGACGGCGCGGTCGATCTGAAGGCGCAGATGCCCGGCCTGCAGCGGGCGACCTACCAGCAGACATCGGCACCGCTGGTGACCCGGGACCTCGTGATCCTCGGCAGCGCCATCGCCGACAATTACTACGCGACCAACCCGTCGGGAGCGATCCGCGCCTACGACGTGCG
Source organism: Methylobacterium sp. ARG-1 (assembly GCF_001262595.1). Lineage (NCBI taxonomy): Bacteria > Pseudomonadati > Pseudomonadota > Alphaproteobacteria > Hyphomicrobiales > Methylobacteriaceae > Methylobacterium > Methylobacterium sp. ARG-1. The sequence goes on along the minus strand of NZ_LHCD01000020.1, from coordinate 85,744 downwards.
CACCGGCGCGATCGTGTGGAAGTTCGACGCCGGCAAGCCCGACGATACCGCGCCGCTCAAACCGGGCGAACTCTACGAGCCGAACTCGGCGGTGGCCTGGACCCAGCTCTCGGCCGACGAGGGCTTGGGCCAGGTCTACGTGCCGTTCGGCAACCGCTCGCCCGACCAAGTCGGCGTGTCCTGATCCAAGACGGACGAGGCCTTCATCGATGCCCTGGCGGCTCTCGATCTCAAGACCGGCCGGCTGATCTGGAAGTTCCAGACCGCGTATCATGACCTGTGGGACCGGGATAACCCGTCCCAGCCGGTGCTGCTGACCCTGCCGCACAAGGGTGAAGCGGTGCCGGCGATCCTGATCCCGACCAAGATCGGCAACATCTGGGTCCTGGACCGCCGCACGGGCGAGCCGATCGTGCCGGTGGAGCAGATGAAGGTCTCCACCGAGACCGACATCCCGGGCGAGACCCTGTCGCCGGTCCAGCCGATGTCGGCGCTGAACTTCACCCCGGCGCCGCTCACCGAGGCGGCCATGTGGGGCACGACGCCGTTCGACCAGATCCAGTGCCGCATCGCGTTCCGGTCGAACCGCTACGACGGCAACCCGTTCACGCCGCCCCAGGCGTCGGGCGGCTCGATCGTCTGGCCGGGCAATATCGGGGTGTTCAACTGGGGCTCCGTGGCCGTCGATCCGGTCAACCACTGGATGATCGCGACGCCGCAATACCTACCCTACATCTACCAGCTGTACCGGCGCCCCGCGGGCGAGCCGAACAAGCGGCTGTTCTCGACCGATCCGGAATCCAAGCCCGGCAACGAGAATCTCGGCGGCCCCTACGCAGTGTCGATCGCCCATATGCGCTCGGCCCTCGGCGTGCCCTGCAACGCGCCGCCCTGGGGCGTGCGGGTCGGGGTGAACCTCGCGGACGGCACCACGGCGTGGAAGCACCGCAACGGCACCGTGGCCGGCCAGAAGGTCGCCGGCCTCGCCGTACCGATCCCGTTCGAGATGGGCATGCTGGCCCATGGCGGCACCCTGACCACGGCCGGCGGCGTCGCCTTCGCGGGCGCCACCCTCGACGATCTGATACGCGGCTACGACATGCAGACCGGCGAGACCCTCTGGTCCATGAAGCTGCCCGCGGGCGGCCAGGCGACGCCGATGACCTACCGGGGCAAGGACGGCCGGCAATACGTGGTGATCGCCGCCGGCGGCCACGGCTCGCTCGGCACCACGCCGGGCGACTCGGTCATCGCCTACCGGCTCGACTGAGCGCCCGAACGGGGTTTCCAAGGGCTCTCAGCCCTTCGGCAGGGTATCGGGCGGAGCCCCGATGCCCGATCCCGGGGGTCTGCCCTGGACCCGCACAAGGTCACAGACCTTGTGAATCCAGGAGTTTCGCCCGTGGATCCGTGCGGGCGAGGCGGGCCAGCAGGTACGTGATCTCGGCCTTGGCCTGCGGGGTGAGCGCCTGGGACGGCTTGCGCTGGGCGTCGGAGGCAAAGATTCCCCGGCGCTGGAACACGTATTTGCGCACGGCGAGCCCCAGCGGGCCCTGCTGCTGCTCGTAGCGCAGGTAGGGCAGGTGGGCGTCGAACAGGTCGTGGGCGGCGTCGCGCTCGCCGGCCCGGCCGAGGCGGACCACGTCAACCAGCATCTCCGGGAAGGCGTAGCCGGTATTGGCCCCGTCGGCGCCGCGCTCGGTCTCGAAATCCAGGAACAGGCCGCCATTGCCGACCAGGATCGCGATGTGGCGCATCGAGCCGTCGGCCTCGAAGCCCCGCAGGGTCGAGATTTTTTCCAGCCCCGGCCAGTCCTCGTGCTTAAGCATCACGCAGGACGGATTCTCGGACACGATCCGGCGGATCACGCCCGGGGTCATCTGGACCGAGAAGGTGAGGGGGTAATCCTGCAGGACGAAGGGCACGTCCGGCCCGATCGCCTCGACGGCGTTGCGGTAATAGCCGACCACCTGGTCGTCGGTGCGCAGGGTGTTGGGCGGCGCGATCATCACGCCGGCCGCACCCATCGCCATCACCTCGCGGGCGAGCGCCCGCATGGCCGCGAAGCCCGGCGCCGTCACGCCGACGATCACCGGCAGACGGGTGCGCCCGAGGACCTGCTTCGCGACGGCGAGCCCTTCGTCATGGTCGAGCTTGCCCGCCTCGCCGAGCTGGCCGAGGATGGTCAGACCATCGACCCCCGAAGCCCCGAAAAAATCGGTCATCCGGTCGAGGGAGACCGCGTCGATCCGGCCGTCCGGGTGGAACGGCGTCGGGGCGATCGGCACGACGCCGCGGAGATCGCTGGTGAGGGGCATGCCGGTTCTGTCCTCCGTCGCGCGGCAAGGGGGCAGCCGAGGGGGCGGCCGCGCGGGCGGGGATCATAGGGCATCCTGCCGAAAGGTGGTCCCGGCTGTGCCAAAAAGATCCGGCGCCGTCAGGGCCGGGCTTCGGCCGGCCGGACGACCGGCTGCTGCCCGGCGCGGGGGCGGGCGGCGCGACCGGAGCGCCCGGCCAGGGCCACCGAGCCCTGCTGCAGGGCGATGAAGGCGAAGAGCAGCAGGCCGGTGGCGATCTTGGTCCACCAGCTCGACAGGGTCCCGTCGAAGGTGATCGCCGTCTGGATCAGGCCGCCGATCATCACGCCGAGGAACGTGCCCAGGATGCCGCCCTGGCCGCCGGTGAGCAGCGTGCCGCCGATCACCACGGCGGCGATGGCGTCGAGCTCGACGCCGACCGCCGAGAGCGGGGTGCCCGAGGCGGTGTCCAGGGAGAACACGATCCCGGCGAGCGCCGCGAGCAGACTCGACAGGGCGTAGATCGCGATGGTGTTGCGCCCGACCCGCACGCCCATCAGCCCGGTGGTGTGTCGGCTGCCGCCCAGCGCGTAGACGGTGGCGCCGAAGCGCGTGGCGTGGAGCAGCACCCCGCCCATCAGGAAGACGGCCAGCATCACCCCCGCCGTCAGGGTCAGGCGCCCGCCGCCGGGCAGGCTCAGGGATAGGTCGGCCACCGCGCTGTAGAGGGGCGCGTTGATCGGGACCGACTCGGTGGAGAGCAGGAAGCCCGCGCCCCGGGCCAGGAACATGCCGGCCAGGGTCACGATGAAGGGCGGCATCTCGAAGACGTGGATCAGCGCGCCCATCGCGGCGCCGAACAGGGCGGCGGCCCCGAGCACGATCCCGAAGGCGGCGAGCGGCGGGATCCCCCAGCGCTCGATGGCGAGCGCCAGGAACACCGTGGTGAACCCGACCACCGAGCCGACCGAGAGGTCGATGCCGCCCGAGATGATCACGAAGGTCGTGCCGACCGCGACGATGCCCAGGAAGGCGCTGTCGGTGAGCAGGTTGCCGACCACCCGGGTGGTCAGGAAGGCGGGGAACTGCGTCGCGCAGAGGCTATAGCCGGCCGCGAACAGGAGCGCGGCGACCAGGACCGGAAGGTTGCGGCTCATCACGGCTTCCGCAGCAGCAGGGTCAGGCCCGAGAGGCGGGGTGACTGGAGCAGGAGCACCGCCAGCACCACCGCGGCCTTGACCACGAGGTTCAGTTCCGGCGGCAGGCCGGAGAGCAGGATTCCGGTGTTCATCGCCTGGATGATGAAGGCGCCGAGCACCGCCCGCCACAGGCTGAACCGCCCGCCGAGCAGGGACGAGCCGGCCACCACCACGGCCAGGATCGCGTCGAGCTCCAGCCACAGGCCGGCATTGTTGGCGTCCGCCCCCAGGATGTCGGCGGCCGCGACCACGCCGGCGAGCGCCGCGCAGAGGCCGCTCCAGGCATAGACCGCCACCGTCACCGACCTTGTGTCGATGCCGGCGAGCGCGCTGGCCCGGGCATTGCCGCCGGTTGCCTCGATCATCAGGCCGAGCGCCGAGCCGCGCACCAGGGCGAGCGTCAGGAGGAGCATGACGAGGACCAGCACCACCGGCATCGGCACGCCGAGCAGGGCTCCCCCGCCCAGGAAGGCGAGATCGGGCGACGTGAAGGTGACGATGCGCCCCTCGGTGATCAGCTGGGCGACGCCGCGGCCGGCGACCATCAGGATCAGGGTGGCGACGATCGGCTGGATCCGCAGGCTCGCCACCAGGAAGCCGTTCCACAGCCCGCAGGCGAGCCCGGTGCCGAGGCCGGCGGAGAGGACCACCGGCAGGGGGTAGCTGTCCGCGAGGCTGGCCGCGACCGCCCCGGCGATGGCCATCACGGCGCCCACTGACAGGTCGATGCCGCCGGTGGCCACCACCAGCACCATGCCGAGCGACAGGAGCGCCACCGGCGCGCCGCGGTTGAACACGTCGACCAGGCTGCCGAACAGGCGCCCGTCCTGGAGATGCACCGCGAGGAATTGCGGCGAGGCGAGCCGGTCGGCCAGGAGCACGGCCGCGAAGGCGAGGAGCTGGGGCGCTCCGGAGCGAAGGACGCGCATCAGGCGGGTTCCGGGACCGGTGCGGGCGCTGCCTCGGCAGCGATCGCCCGGAGGATGGCGGTGAGGTCGACCGCGCTGCCGGCGAGCTCGGCCACCTGGGCCCGGTCGCGCATCACGATCACCCGGTCAGAATAGGTCACGATCTCCTCGAGCTCCGAGGAGATCACCAGGAGGGCGAGCCCCTCATCGCAGAGCCGGCGGATCAGCCGGATGATCTCCGCATGGGCCCCGACATCGATGCCGCGGGTCGGCTCGTCGAGGATCAGCAGGCGCGGCTCGGTGGCGAGCCAGCGCGCCAGCAGCGCCTTCTGCTGGTTGCCCCCGGACAGGAGTCCGATCGGCCGCTCCGGATCGGGCGGGCGGATGTCGAGCATCGTGATGAAGTCGCGGGCGATCTTGTCCTGGGCCGCCCGGCCGAGGGGCCGGAACGGGCCGCGCCGGGCCTGCAGGGCCAGCACGATGTTCTCCCGCACCGTCAGGTCGGCGACGATGCCCTCGGTCTTGCGCTCCTCCGGGCAGTAGCCGAACCGGTGGCGCAGGGCGTCCCGGGGTCCGCCGATCTGGACCGGCTTGCCGTCGAGCCGGATGCGGCCGCGATCGGCCCGCTCGGCGCCGAACAGCAGGCGGGCGGTCTCCGTCCGGCCCGAGCCGAGGAGGCCCGCGAGGCCCACCACCTCGCCGCTGCCCACCGTGAGGTCGATGGGCTGAAGGTAGCCGGCCTTGCCGAGCCCTTCCGCCTGCAGGACCGGCGTCCCGGACCCGGCGCGGGCCGGCCGGTCCGCCTGCTCCACCCGCGCCTCGGTCTCGGCGAGGTCGTGGCCCAGCATCGTGTGCACGAGCTCGATGCGCGGGAAGCGCGCGGTCTCGCGCTCCGTCACCAGCCGGCCGTTGCGCAGGACCGTGATCCGGTCGGTGATCGCGTAGACCTGCTCCAGGAAGTGGGTCACGAAGACGATGCCGATCCCCCGCTCGGCGAGGCGGCGCATCACGCCGAACAGCACCGTGACCTCATGGGTGTCGAGGCTCGCGGTCGGCTCGTCGAGGATCAGCGCCCGGGCCGAGAGATCCACCGCCCGGGCGATCGCCACGAGGTGCTGCACCGCCACCGGGTAGCGTCCCAGCGGCGCGCCGACATCGATCGCCAGGCCGAAATCCGCGAGCAGCGCGACCGCGCGCCGGCGCATCTCCCGGTTGCACACGAGGCCGAACCGGGTCGGCTCGCGGCCGAGGAACAGGTTCTGGGCCACGGTGAGGTTCGGCAGCAGGCCGACCTCCTGGTAGACCGTGGCGATGCCCGCCCGCGCCGCGGCTTCCGCCGAGCGCGGGGCGATCGGCTCGCCGTCGAGCCAGACCTCGCCGGCATCGCGCCGGACGACGCCGGTCAGGGTCTTGATGAAGGTCGACTTGCCGGCGCCGTTCTCGCCGAGGAGGGCGTGAATCTCTCCCCGGCGCAAGGTGAAGTCGACCCCTGCGAGGGCCTGGTGCCCGGCAAAGCTCTTCGAGAGCCCACGGACGGTGAGCAGGACGGAATCGGACACGATGCGATCGCAGAGGTCGGGCGGCGCGGGGCGCGTCAGTAGCCGAGGTTCTTCTTGCTGTTGTAGACCTTCATCGGGTCGTCGGCGGCGGTGTAGAGCTTCGACTCGGTCTGGATCCACTTGGGCGGGACGGTGCCCTTCTCCTTGTAGGCCTTGAGCGCGTCGAAGGCGGGGCCGGCCATGTCGGGGGTGAGCTCGACGGTGGCGTTGGCCTCGCCGGCGGCCATCGCCTTGAAGATGTCGGGCACGGCGTCGATCGAGACCGTCAGGATCTCCTTGCCGGGCTTCAGGCCGGCCTCCTTCATCGCCTGGATGGCGCCGACCATCATGTCATCATTGTGGGCGTAGACCGCGCAGATCGCGCGGCCACCCTCGGCCTTGATGAAGCTCTCCATCACCTCCTTGCCCTTGGCCCGGGTGAAGTCGCCGGTCTGGCTGCGCACGAGCTTGATGTTGGCGTGGGGCGCGATGGCGGCGTCGAAGCCCTTCTTGCGGTTGGTGGCGACGCTGGCGCCGACCGTGCCCTGGAGCTCGACCACGTTGCAGGGCTTGTCGCCGACCGTCTTGGTCAGCCAGGTGCCGGCGACCCGGCCCTCCTCGACGCTGTCGGAGGTGACGGCGGTCAGATAGAGGTCCTTGCCGGCGGGATCGATGTCGCGGTCGAGCAGGATCACCGGGATCTTCGCGTCGCGCGCTTCCTTGAGCACCGCATCCCAGCCGGTGGCGACCACCGGGGCGAGCAGGATCCCGTCGACCCCCTGGGCCACGAAGGACCGGATCGCCTTGATCTGGTTCTCCTGCTTCTGCTGCGCGTCGGCGATCTTGACGGTGATGCCGCGCTTCTTGGCCTCGTCCTTGGTCACGGTGGTCTCGGCGGCGCGCCAGCCGGATTCGGAACCGATCTGCGAGAACCCGACGGTCAGCGAGGCCGCCTCGGCCCCGCCGGCCCACGCGAGAAGCGCGCCCGCGAGCATGGCCTTGATGGAAATGGTCCCTCTCATCGACGTCCCCCCGTTCGAATGTTTCCGCCGCCTCTTCAGGACGATCGGTCGGCATATGTATGACATATGCGCGACGCGTTGAACAGCCGCATCCCTTGGGTTGCCGACCGCGCCGCCAAGTCTCGGAGCGCGGCGCCATTCGCACCGCATATCGGCTGCGCGACCGGTAAAACAGCAGTTTTTCTCAATCTCTTATAATCGTTGACTCATTTTGAGACCCCGAATGTCGCCTGCCTGCATTGGGCTGGCGAGGCGCGCTTTTCACCTTTGCCGCCGCGCGTTCCGGAAGCCTGCTGATGCGCCGGCGCCGGCTTCCCGGCTGACGGGGGTCGGCGATTCGCTGTACGGCCGACCGTGCGCGACCAAATTGTATGAGTTTATAGCAAGCGGATTCGACTGCTCCTGGGACAGTGCGAACCGGTGCTGTGCCTGTGCCGCCCCTCAGTCGGAGCGTACGGCCCGGCAAACAACAAAAAACCCTGCCCGATCGGGCAGGGTTCTCGTCGTTCGGGCCATCGGAAGCGGGGAGCCGGACGGCAAAGATCCGCCAGACCTGCCGGGATCAGCCCAGGAGCTTGTCCAGGGTGATCGGCATCTCGCGCACCCGCACGCCGGTGGCGTGCCAGACCGCGTTGGCGATGGCGCCGACCGTGCCGGTGATGCCGATCTCGCCCACGCCCTTCACGCCGAGCGTGTTCACCACGGAATCGTCCTCATGGACCAGGATCGCTTCCATGGCCGGGATGTCGGCATTCACCGGCAGGTGGTACTCGGCGAGGTTGTCGTTGAGGAAGCGGCCGGTGCGCGGGTCCATCTCGGCCCGCTCGTGCAGGGCGAAGGACAGGCCCCAGATCATCCCGCCGTAATACTGGCTCTGGACCAACCGGGGGTTGATCACCCGGCCGGCCGCGAAGGCGCCGACCAGCCGGCTCACCCGGATCTGGCCGAGATCGGGATCGACCTTCACCTCCGCGAAGACCGCCCCGTGGGCGTGCATCGCGTAGGATTTCTGCGCCGCCGGGTCTGCCCCGGCCTTGCCCTGGCCCTCGATGCTGGCCCGCCCGGCCCGCTTCAGGATGTCGGCGAACGCCTCGCTGCGGCTCGGGTCGTCGCGCCGGGTCAGGCGCCCGTTTGCGGCGGTGACACCGGCATTGCCCGCGCCGTAGAGCGGGGAGGCGGGGTCGTCGGTGGCGAGCTTCGCCAGCTGGGCGATCACGTCCTGGGAGGCCGCGTGGATCGCGTTGCCGGCGGTGGCGGTGTGGCCGGAGCCGCCCGCGATGCCGGCATTGGGCAGGTCCGAGGAGCCCATCCGGAAGGTCAGCGCCTCCATCCCGATCCCGAGCCCGTCGGCGGCGATCTGGGCCAAAGCCGTCCAGGCGCCCTGGCCCATGTCGATCGCCCCGAGCTCCACCGTGCCGGTACCGTCGGCGCGGATCTCGGCCCGGGCTAGCCCCTCGAAGATCAGCGCCGGGAAGGTGGCGGTGCCCATGCCGGTGCCGACCAGGAACCCGTCCTTGTCCCGCGTCTGACGGGGCTGGAGCGGGCGCCCGGCCCAGCCGAACGCCTCGGCGCCGCGCCGGTAGCACTCGCGCAGGGCCTTGGAGGAGAACGGCTTTCCGGTGATCGGCTCGACCTCGGCGTAGTTGGCGAGGCGGAACTCCAGCGGGTCCATGCCGAGTTCGTGCGCCATCTCGTCGAGCGCGCTCTCCAGGGCCGCGCTGCCGCTGGCCTCGCCGGGCGCCCGCATGAACAGGGGCGTGCCGGTATCGAGCCGCACCGCCTCGTGCCGGATGGCGATGGCCGGGCTGGCGTAGAGGGTGCTGGTCGCCCGGCCGGCCGGCTCGAAGAAGTCGTCGAAGCTCGACGAGGCGGTCAGGATGTGGTGGTCCAGAGCCGTGAGCTTGCCGGCCGCGTCGGTGCCGAGCCGCAGCGTCTGCCGGGTCGGGCCGCGATGGCCCATCGGGCCGTACATCTGCGCGCGGGTCGGCACGAGCTTGACCGGCCGCCCGACCATCCGGGCCGCCATGCAGGCGAGCACCTGCGGCCCCGAGGGCACGCCCTTCGAGCCGAAGCCGCCGCCGAGATAGGGGCTCTCGATATGGATGTCGTCGGGCCGGATCCCGAACAGCCCGGCGAGCCGTCCCTGGGAGATCGCCAGGCCCTGGGTCGGCATGTGCAGGGTCAGCCGGTCGCCGTCCCACTGGGCCAGGGCCGCGTGGGGCTCCATGGCGTTGTGGTACTGGGCCGGCGTCTCGTAGGTGGCCGCGATGGTGCTCGAGGCGGCGGCGAGGCCCGCCTCGACGTCGCCGTCACTCTCGGCCGGGGGCGCGCCGACGCCGACCGCATCCGGGGTGAACACCTCGCCCGCGTCGAGGCCGATGCGCGGCGTCTCGGTCTCGTAGGTCGGCGCGAGCAGCCGGGCGCCCTCGGTGGCGGCCTCCAGCGTCTCGGCGATCACCACGGCGATCGGCTGGTTGGCGTAGCGGACCCGGTCGTTCTGCAGCAGGTCCAAGCGGAAGATGAACGGCCCGGCCTTGGCATCCGGGTCCTGGGCGAGCTTCGGGGCGTTCTCCGGGGTCATCACCGCGACGACGCCCGGATGGGCCTCGGCGGCGGCTCGGTTCAGGCCAGTAACCCGGCCCTTGGCGATCCGGGCGACGCAGAGCGCCGCGTGCAGCGTGCCAGGGGGCAGGTTGTCGGCGGAGAACCTGGCCTGGCCGGTCACCTTGAGGGGGCCGTCCCGCCGGGTCAGCGGCTGGCCGATGCTGGAGCCGTGGCGGGTGCCGGCGGCGTTCTGGGGTGTGGCGGTCGCGGTCATGCGGTCTGTCCTCAGACGATGCCGAACGGGGAGGCGGGAAGGGCCGGGATCCGGGCGGGGGTCCCGGCGGCGGCCAGCGTCAGCGCCCGGACCGCGACGCGGCGGGCGAGCTCGATCTTGAAGGCGTTGGCCTCGCCGGTGGGCTTGGCGCCGTCCAGCGCCAGGGCGGCGGCCCGGGCATAGGCCTCGGGGGAGGGCGCCTGGCTGGCGAGCGCGGCCTCGGCCGCCTCGACCCGCCAGGGCTTGAGCGCCAGCCCGCCGAAGGCGAGCCGGGCCCGGCCGATTTTTGCGCCGTCGAACGTGAGGGCCGCTGCCGCCGAGACCACCGCGAAGGCGTAGGAGGTGCGGTCGCGGACCTTGAGGTAGCGGGCATGGCCCTGGAACGCGGCCGCCTCGGGAGGCAGGCGCAGGGCGGTGATCAGCTCAGCCGGGCGCAGCGCGGTCTCGCGCTCCGGGTGGTCGCCGGGCAGGTTGTGGAAGGCGGTGAGCGGTACCTCCCGGGCGCCGTCCGGCCCGGCGATCTCCACCACCGCGTCGAGGGCGGCGAGCGGCACGCAGAAATCGGACGGGTTGGTGGCGATGCAGTGCTCGCTCCAGCCCTGGACGGCGTGGATCCGGGTGGCGTGCCCCAGGGCCGCGCAGCCGGAGCCGGGCGCGCGCTTGTTGCAGGGCGAGACCGCGTCGGTGAAGAACGGGCAGCGGGTCCGCTGCATCAGGTTGCCGCCCACCGTGGCGGCGTTGCGCAGCTGCGCCGAGGCGCCGGCCAGCAGGGCCTCGGCCACCATCGGGTAGGTCTTCGCGAAGGCTGGGTCGTGCGCGAGGTCGCTGTTGCGCACCAGGGCGCCGATCCGGGTGCCGCCGTCGGGCAGCTTCTCGATGCTGGAGAGACCCGGCAGCCGGGTGATGTCGACGATCCGGGCCGGGGCGGTGACGCCGCCCTTCATCAGGTCGACCAAGTTGGTGCCGGCGGCGAGATAGGCGGTGTCGGGAAGCTGCCCGGCCGCGACGGCCTCCGGCAGGCTCGCCGGGCGGATGTAGTCGAAGTTCCTCACGCCGCGTCCTCCCGGTGCTCGTTCCGGGCCGCAGCGTCCTGCACCGCGTCCAGGATGCCCGCATAGGCGCCGCAGCGGCAGAGGTTGCCGCTCATGCCCTCGCGGATGCGCTCGGGATCGGTGCCGGCATGGCCCTCGCGGATCAGGCCGACCGCGCTCATGATCTGGCCGGGGGTGCAGAACCCGCACTGGAAGCCGTCATGGGCGATGAAGGCGGCCTGGACCGGGTGCAGCCGGTCGCCCTCGGCCAGCCCCTCGATGGTCAGGATCTCGGCGCCGTCGAGGCTCACGGCGAGCGTCAGGCAGGCGTTGATCCGCCGCCCGTCCACCAGCACCGTGCAGGCGCCGCACTGGCCGCGGTCGCAGCCTTTCTTGGCGCCTGTCAGGCCGAGACGTTCGCGCAGGAGGTCGAGGAGGGTGACGCGCGGATCGTCGAGGGCGATCTCGCGGGCCTGCCCATTCAGGGTGAGCCTGAGGGGAATGGTCATGCTGGGTCCCGGCTGGCAAAGGCTGGAACCGTTACAGATAGCCGGCACCCCGGCCCCGGCGAGGCCCGGGGCGGGTATTATGTGCGCCAGCTCACAGGCCGGTACGCCTGCGCCGATCCGCTTACTTGACCGTCACCTCGGAGACGGACTTGAGCACCGTCTTGCCCTTCTCGGTCTTGATCTCCACGGCGGGCTCGTCCTTCGAGGCCTCGCGCTTGACCGTGTTGCCCTTGATGGTCTTCTCGACGTCCTTGGTGTGGACCTTGGTCACCGCGCCCTCGACGGTGCCCTTGCCCCACTTGTAGGTGACGTCGTCCCCGGTCTTCACCTTCGCCTTGCTCATCGCGCACTCCATCGTCTGGTGCGGGAGAAGGCCGCCGAGGGCGGGGGCGTTCCCGGACTTCCACGGCCGGGATGCCGCAGGTCCGGGCGTGGTGCCGAAATCGTGCGGCTCAGGATGCCGTCGCCTGGGCTCCCGCGGGCCGCGTCCTGTCGGACGATGATGGGGAAGGCCTTATGCGCAGGCCTGATCGGCACGTGTACCGACAGTCGAACACTCACCGTGTCAGTCCGGGGCCGCGAAGCGGAGCCCGGGAATGACGGGGCGATTCAGACGCGCCCGTCCCATCTCCGACCGAAGAGGCGGTCCGAGACGCGGCGGGCAGGCCTCAGCGCCTGACTTCCCCGCGCAACGCCGCGACCATCGCCTCGACCGTGGCCTGGGCGGTGTCGCCGAGGTCGATATCGGTCTCGCCGGCGGTGACGAGGCCGCGCTCCTCTAGCTCCTTCACGCCCGCCGGGTCGGCCTCGTGGCCGGCGCCGTCCTTGCGGATGACCGAGGTGACCCGCTCGCCGCTGACGAGGCGGTGATAGGCCGCGAAGGCGAAGATCGAGAGCGCCTTGTCGGAGAGTCCGTTCACATCGTCGGCCATGGTGCCATCCTTCGAGACGGGGGATTGACGGAACGCCGCCCAGCGCCGACGGGTCCGGGGGCGGGCGGGGGTGCGACGATCCGGTGCGACGACAGGGGCGACGACGGATGCGCCGCCGGAGGCTAGAGCGCGTGCCGCCGCGAGGGGCGCCGGTTCGGCGTCAGCGAGCGCGTCGGATCGCGGTCCCGGAGCCGGGCCGGCAGCTCCGCGTCGCCCTGGGACCGCCTTCCTGCTAATCTGCCGCCGCCCATGACCGCACAGACCGATCAGACCGCAGTGGAACCCAGCCCCGACGCGCCCGCGGATCCCGCCGCGCCCAGACCCGCGCCGCCCGATCTTGGCGACCGCCTGCGCCAGCAGGTGATCCTGTCCGAGTTCGGCGTCGAGGCCCTGCGCGGCACCGATGTCGACCACCTGCTGCAGCGGGCCGCGGAGCTGTGCGCGCAGGGGATGGGGGCCGAGTTCTGCAAGGCGCTGGAATACCGCCGCGGCGAGGACACGCTGCTGGTGCGCGCCGGCGTCGGCTGGGGCCCGGAGGTGATCGGGCAGGCCCGGGTCGGGGCCGACCTCGCCTCCCCGGCTGGCTTCGCCCTCAAGACCGGCCGGCCGGTGATCTCGAACCACCTCGCCGAGGAGACTCGCTTCCGCACGCCCCAGCTGATGGCCGAGTACGGCATCCGCCGGGCGATCAACGTGCTGATCGAGAACCGGGACGGGGCCTTCGGCGTGCTCGAGGTGGACGACACCCGTGAGGGCATGTTCGAGGAATCCGACATCGCCTTCATGCAGGGCTTCGCCAACCTGCTCGGCGGCGCGATCGAGCGCCAGCGCACTGAGAGCCTGCTGCGCGCGGCACTGGCCCGGCAGGATCTCCTCGCCCGCGAGATGAGCCACCGGGTCAAGAACAGCCTCGCCATCGTGGCGAGCCTGCTCGCCCTCCAGGCCCGGGCCGCCGAGGCCGAGCCCGCCGTGCAGACGGCCCTGTCGGATGCGCGCAGCCGGGTCGAGGCCATCGCCGGCGTCCACGACCAGCTCTGGCGGCAGGGTGACAAGACCGGGGATGGGGAGGGGGAGGGCGTGCCCGGCGAGCTCGACCTCGCGCCCTTCCTGGAGAAGCTGGTGGCCAATCTCGACAGCGGCGCCCCGGGCCAGTCCCTCACCTGCACGGCGGCGGCGCAGCGGATCTCGGCCGACCGGGCGATCCCGATTGGGCTCCTGGTCAACGAACTCGTCACCAACGCGCTCAAATATGCCTACCCGCCCGAGACGCATCCGGACGGCGGCGCGATCCGGGTCCGCGCGGAGCGCGAACTCGACACCCTGGTGGTCGAGGTCGCCGACGACGGCGTCGGGCTGCCGGCGGATTTCGAGATCGGGCGCAGCTCGAAGAGCCTCGGCATGCGGGTGGTCGGCAGCCTCACCCGGCAGCTCGGCGGTACGCTGACGGTGCCGCGGACGGGGCAGGGCGCCTGCTTCCGGCTCGAAGTGCCCCTGGCGGGTTGAGCCGCCGTCCCGGCCCCCTGCCCAAGTTCAGGTAGATTCGGACGAAGAAACCGGGCAAAAGTGGCAATCGCCGTCGGGGCACTCCCGGATCGGCGCTTGCGGAGGGGGCGGGATGCGACGGCGGCGCGTGCTGCTGGCAGGGCTGGCCCTGGCAGGCCTCCTCACCCTTGCCGTCCTGACTCTCGCCGCCCCGGCCGGGCCGGACCTGCGCGCGCGGGGCGCTCCCCTGCTCGCCACCTTGAACGGCCTTGTCACGGCATTCCTGCCGGAGGCGCCGGCCGCCGTCCCGGAGCCGAAGGCGACTGCGCGGGTCGCCGTCGAGGACGGCCGCACGATCGTGCGGCTCACCCCGGAGGAGCGCGACCGGGTCGGCCTCCGAACCGCCATCCTGCCGGCCCGGCCGCACCGCCAGGAGCTGACCGCCTATGGCAGCGTGCTCGACCTCGCCCGGGTGACCGAGCTGACCAACGCCTATGCCGGCGCGGTGGCCGGGCTCCAGACCGCCCGGGCCCGGGCCGAGGTCTCGGCCAGCGCCGCGCGGCGGGCCCGCAGCCTCGGCCCCGCCACCATGGCGGCCGCCCAGATCGAGACCGTCGAGGCCACCGTGCTGACCGACCAGGCCGCCGTCACGGCCGCGGAATCGCAGCTGCGCACCCTGGCCGCCACCGCCCAGCAGGAATGGGGCCCGGTGCTCGGCCGCGCCATCGTCGAGCGCGGGCCGCTGGTCACGCGCCTGATCGAGCGCGCCGACTTCCTGATGCAGGTGACCCTGCCCCCGGGCGAGACCCTGAACCCGCCGCCGGACGCGGCCTTTGCGGAGGTGCCGCCCCAGAGCGACCGGGTCCCCCTGCGGCTGGTCTCCCCGGCGACCCGCACCGATCCGCGGATCCAGGGCCAGAGCTTCTTCTACCGCGTCTCCGGGGCGGGCGGCCTCCTGCCCGGCATGAGCACGATGGCGTTCCTGCCGGCCGCCCGCTCGGCCACCGGGGTGCTGGTCCCGGAGGACGCCGTGGTGCACGGGGAGGGGGGAACCTGGGTCTACCGGGGGATGCAGGGCGGCTATGTCCGCCACCCGGTCCGGGCCGACGCGCCGCTCTCGGCCGACGCCTTCGTGGTCGAGGACCTGCCCGACGGCACCGAGATCGTGCTGAAGGGCGGCCAGGCCCTGCTCTCCGAGGAGATGAAGGGCCAGATCCGGGTCTCCGGCGACGACGATGACTAAAGCGCGCGCCGCCGAAGCGGACACCGGTTCGGCGCCAGCGAGCGCGTTGAACCAAGGTGAGCCCCTGCCCCGCGGTCCCCAGGCCGGGCTGGTCGGGTTCTCGGTGCGGCGGCCGCACGTGGTGCTGGCCCTCGCCTGCGCGCTCCTGGCCTTCGGGCTCTACGCCCTGCGCAGCGCCCGCTACGACGTCTTTCCGGAATTCGCGCCGCCCACCGTGACGATCCAGACCGAGGCGCCCGGCCTCGACCCCGAGCAGGTCGAGGTCTTGGTCACCCAGGCGATCGAGGGGGCGGTGGGCGGCCTGCCTGGGCTGGAGAGCCTGCGTTCCTCGTCGATCCAGGGCCTGTCGGTGATCAGTGCGGCGTTCCGGGCCGGCAGCGACGTCGACCGGGTGCGCCAGCGGGTCAACGAGCGCTTGGCCGCCCTGGCCGGAAGGCTGCCGCAGGGCGTGATGGCGCCCGCCATGACGGCGCTCACCTCCTCCACCTCGACGGTGCTGCTGATCGGCCTCACCTCGGACAGCCGCAGCGCCATGGACCTGCGCACGCTCGCCGACTGGACGGTCCGGCTGCGCCTCCAGGCGGTGCCGGGCATCGCCCAGGTCTCGGTCTATGGCGGCGACGTGCGCGCCCTCCAGGTGCAGGTCCGCCCCGACGACCTGATCCGCTACCGGGTCGGGCTCAACGACGTGCTGGCCGCCGCCCGCAAGGCCACGGGGGTGCGGGGCGCCGGGTTCGTGGACACGCCGAACCAGCGGGTCGGCCTGCGCACCGAGGGGCAGTCGCTCACCCCGGAGGCGCTGGGGCGCACCGTGCTGGTCAACGAGGGCGGGGCGAGCGTGGTCCTGGCCGACGTCGCCACGATCCTGGCCGCCCCCGAGCCGGCGATCGGCGCGGCCCTGGTGGACGGCAAGCCCGGGGTGCTGCTGATGGTCGGCGCCCAGGTCGGAGTCGACACGCGGACCGTCACCCGGCGCCTGGAGACGGCCCTGGCGGAGCTGCGGCCGGCCCTGGCGCGGGCCGGGGTGAGCCTGCATGCCGACCTGTTCCGCCCGGCGAATTTCGTCGATGTCGCCAACGGCAACGTCCTCCAGGCGCTGATGCTGGGCGGCGCCCTGGTGGTCATCGTCCTGCTGGTCTTTTTGGCCGACTGGCGCACGGCCCTGATCAGCGCGGCGGCGATCCCGCTCTCGCTGATCGCCGCGGCGCTCGCCCTCCAGGCCTGGGGCGAGAGCCTCAACACCATGACGCTGGGCGGGCTGGCGCTCGCCATCGGCGAGGTGGTGGACGACGCGGTGATCGGCGTCGAGAACGTCGCCCGGCGCCTGCGCGAGGCCCGAGCGAAAGGGAGGAGCGGCGGTCCCCGGGTGGTGTTCGACGCGATCCTGGAGGTGCGCGGCGCGGTCGCCTACGCCACCCTGGCGGTGCTGCTGATGTTCCTGCCGGTGCTGGCGCTCACCGGGGTGGCCGGCCGCCTGTTCGGCCCCCTGGCGCTCGCCTATATCGCCGCCGTGCTGGCCTCGCTGCTGGTGGCGCTCACGGTCACGCCCGCCCTCGCCCTGATGCTGCTCGGTGGGACAGGCCGCACCAAGGCCGGGGCCGCCGACCCGCCGGTGGTGCGCCTGTGCCGGGCGGCCTATCGCGGGCTTCTCGCCGGGATCGGGCGGGCGCCGCGCACCGCGATCCTCGCGAGCGCGCTGGCGGTTCTGGCCGGGGCCATGTTGGTGCCGCGGCTCGGCGCAAGCTTCCTGCCCGACCTGAAGGAGGGCCACCTGATCCTGCACATGGCCGCGGCCCCCGGCACCGCCCTGCAGGAATCGCAGCGCCTGGGCGGCCTGATCACCGCTGGCCTCAAGGGCATTCCCGGCGTCCGGACCGTGGCGGCGCAGATCGGCCGGGCCGAGGCCGGGCAGGACACCGCCGGCACCCATTACAGCGAGATCCATATCGACCTCGAGCCCGGGCTCGACGGGGCGGCCCAGCGGGCTACGGAAGCCGGGATCCGCGCCCTCATGGCGGGCTTCCCGGGGGCGGCCTTCTCGCTCAAGACCTTCCTGACCGAGCGGATCGAGGAGACGGTCTCGGGCCACACCGCACCGGTGGTGGTCAACCTGATCGGCGACGACCTGCCCCGGATCGAGGCCGCCGCCCGGGCGGTGGCGCGCGAGCTCGCCGAGGTGCGGGGCGCCCGCGACGTGCAGCTTGCCGCGCCGGCCGGGCTGCCGCAGGTGACCGCCGCCCTGCGGCCGGCGGACCTGCGCCACTGGGGGCTCGACGCGATCGAGGTTCTGGAATCGGTGCGCACCGCCTACCAGGGCGACACGGTCGGCCAGACCTATGTCGGCAACGCGGTGTTCAACGTGCTGGTGATCCTCGACGCCCGGGCTCGCGGCCGGCTCAGCGCGCTGGGCGACCTGCCCCTGCGCAATCCGGGTGGGCGCTATGTCCGGCTCTCCCAGGTCGCCGACATCTACGAGAGCACCGGCCGCTACCAAGTCCAGCATCAGGGCGCCCAGCGGGTCCAGACGGTGACCGCAGGCGTCGAGGGCCGGGACGTGGCCGGCTTCGTGGCGGCGGCGCGCGCCAAGATCGCCCGGTCGGTGCGCCTGCCGGAGGGCGTCTACGTCGCCTTCGCGGGGGCCGCAGAGGCGCAGGCCCAGGCTCGCACCGATCTCCTGGCCCATGCGGCGCTCGCCGGGTTCGGCATCGTGCTGCTGCTCGCCGTGGTCACCGGCTCGGGGGCCAACCTGCTGCTGGTGCTGGTGACCCTGCCCTTCGCGTTCGTCGGCGGGGTGGCGGCGATCGTGCTCACCGGGGGCGTGCTCTCCCTCGGGTCGATCGTCGGCTTCGTCACCCTGTCGGGCATCAGCCTGCGCAACAGCGTGATGATGATCGCCCATTACGAGCAGCTCGTCACCGCGGGCCGACCCTGGGACCGGGCCACCGCGGTGGAGGGCGCCGCCGACCGGATGGTGCCGATCCTGATGACCTCCCTGGTCACCGGCCTCGGCCTGCTGCCCCTGGCGCTGGGGGCGGGCGAGCCCGGCCGGGAGATCGAGGGCCCGATGGCGCTGGTGATCCTGGGTGGCCTCGTCACCGCGACGCTGCTCACCCTGGCGATCCTGCCGGAGCTCGCCCTGCGCTTCGCCCGGTTCCGGGGGCCGGGGAGGGGGCTCGAGACGGAGCCCCGGGCCGCAGCCTGAGCCTGCGGCACCGGATCAGTCCGCCGCAGTGCAGCAATCCGGGCGCGGGCGCGTTGCCGCTGGTTCGGGACGATGCCCGGGCGCTCCGGATCAGCAGGGACGATGGCAGAGATGAAACCGCGCGTGGCCCTCGGGCTCCAGGGTGGCGGCTCCTACGGCGCCTATGGTTGGGGCGTGATCGACCGGCTGCTGGAGGAGCATATCGAGATCGTCGCGGTCAGCGGCGCCAGCGCGGGCGCGCTGAACGGCGCCGCCCTGGTGGCGGGGCTGGCCACCGGCGGCGACGCGGGCGGCCGGGAAGCCCTGGAGCGGCTGTGGCGGGCGACCGCCGAGCGCTCGCCCCTGCGCGGCTTCGAGGGGTTCGGGACCTATTTCGAGCCCTTCCTGGACCCGTTCGTCGCCCGGTCCCTGGCGCTGTTCCGGGAGGCCTCGGCCTATGTCTCGCCGTTCCTGCCGGCCTTGCGCGACATGCACCTGTTCCAGGCGGTGGTGCGCGCCAGCATCGACCTCGAAACCGTCGCCCGCCAGGAACGGGTGCCGCTCTACGTCTCGGCCACCGACATCCTCACCGGGGCGGCGCGCCTGTTCACCGGGCCCGAGGTGACGCTCAAGGCGCTGATGGCCTCCTCGTGCCTGCCGGAGCTGTTCGCCCCGGTGGAGATCGACGGCCGGCGCTACTGGGACGGGGGCTACGCCGCCAACCCAGCCCTGGAGCCGCTGGTGTTCAACGGCCACGGCGCGACCGACCTGATCGTCCTGCAGCTGACGCCGTTCGTGACCGACGAGATCGGCCTGCTGCCCTCCGAGATCGCCGGGCGGGTCAGCGACATCAGCTTCAACGCCTGCCTGATGCGCGACCTGAAGGCGCTGACCGAATTGCAGCGCTACGCCCGGGAAACGGACACCCGGGACGCCCGGATGGCGGCGGTGGCCGACATCAACATCCACCTGCTGCAGGCGCCCTGCGAGCTGGCCGGGGGCGAGATCAGCAAGCTCGACACCCGCTGGTCGACGATCGGCGCCCTGCGCGACCTCGGCCGCGCCACCGCCGAAAGCTGGCTCTCGGAATCCGGACACGCGATCGGCACCGATTCAAGCCTTCAGACCCTGGAGGCGGTGATCGCGCCCTGAGGCCGGGGCACCGGGATTCACCTGCCGCTTTCGACCGCTGCCGGCGCAAGAGTTTGACATGTCGGCAGCTCTGGATCCCGGGCTCCGCTCCCGCGGCCCCGGGATGACGGCGCGTGGCGGCACCGGTCGCGCCTTCGGCCGGAGAGCAATGAGACGTCCGACCTGCGTAACCCGTACCTTCCTGCGGTGGGAGCGCGCGTTGCGTGAATCCGACAGGGGCCGGGGAGGGGGCTCCAACGCACCGAACAGCGAAAAGCACCCCTCCTCCCGGGCCGACCAAGTCGCCGCCGCGTCGGCCATGCGCGGGCGGGGCTGGACAAACCCGGGGGACCCCGCGATCTGGCGTGAAAGGGCTCGGCGGATCAGAGCGGACGACAGTGACCGGGATCAGGAACGCGGCGGCCGCAAGGCTTTCGGAGCGGCTCCACGGGTTTCGCAGCCTGGGCGGCAATTGCGAGTTCGGCTTCGTCCAGCGCTACGGCGGCGTCGAGCCGTCCGGCCTGCTGCGGTTCTCCTACACGCCGATGGAGGATCTGATCCGCGGCCTGCGCTGCGGCTTCGCGGATTTCGGCGCGCCGGGCGACCTGCGCATCGCGGTGAGCGCCGGCGGCACCTATTACTGCCACAGCGTCGCCTACAACATCTGGGCGAACACCGGCCACCCAGCCGGCTCGATCGACCCGGAGGTGCTGGTCGAGCGCGAATACGGCCGCCTCGCCCACCTGAAGCGCAAGATGCTGGACGATCTCGCCGACGGGTCGAAGATCCTGGTGCGCAAGGTCGGCCGCGACACCCCGGATTCCGAGTTCGAGCGCCTGGCCGAGGCGGTCTGGGCGCACGGGCCCTCGACGCTGCTGCGCGTCACCGCGGCCGGGCCGGACTGGCGCCCGGAGCCCGCGCGGCGGGTCGCCGACCGGGTGATCGCCGGGCAGGTGCGCCGCTTCGCCCCCACCGAGCAGGCCTGGGAGGTCGATCTCGAGCCCTGGATTCACCTCGTCGACAGCGCCTACGCGCTGGCGCACGGCCAGGCCCCGACGGATCTGGGGGCGGGAGCCTTCGCGGACGCCCTGTCCCTGCCGTCCGGCCTGCGCCGGCATGCCGGGCGGCACCCGACCCCGGCACTCAGCGCCTATACGCGGGCGGTCGACCCGGCCCGCCTCGGCACCGACCGGGCCTACGTGTTCTCGACCTGGGTGTGGATCCCGGAGGCGTTCGGCGGCGACCGGGTGTTTGCCGTCGCCGGGCACGGGCGCCTGGGCTGGCGCGACGCCGACCTGTCGCGGCGCGGCTGCTGGCAGCGGGTCTGGGCCGCCGGACGGATGCGCCGGGGCGTCGACCGCGAGCCTGTCGGGCTCGGCATGATCGGGACCCGGCAGGACAAGTTCTGGTCGTTCGGCGCGCGCTTCCACGAAGGCCCGATCCCGGAGGAGGGGGCCGCACCGACGGTCCGGATGCCGCCTGCCCGCTTACCCGGGCGCCGCCTGTTCGGCTGGCTCCGCTCGAAGCGGCCGTAACGCCCACGTCCATCGCCGCAGCTGTGTCGGCGATCCTCGGCGCGCCGGAGCGGCGACCGGGGCGCCGCCCCGGCGCTCGATCGCTCACGCGCCAGTCCACGGCCATGCAGGCGAGGCCGCCGGAAGCGGTGATCGGGAGCCGCCGACCGCCTGCAAGACCTCGACCTGTCGGCGGGTCTGGATCCCGGGCTCCGCTGCGCGGCCCCGGGATGACGGTGTGGTTCTGGAGGCGGCTGCCCGGATCCTGCGCCAGGGCCATCAGAAGACATCCCGGACCTGCCATCGGGCCCCAGCAGCACCCTTCCAACCCACATCCAGAGTTCGCATAAGATATATTATGGAACCAAAGCCATAAGCGCGGCCGGGTGAGGGGGTCTGGCATGCCAGATGGCCGGGTTCGCCGCCGAATCGGAGCGGCGTATCCCACCGGTCTCTGGCCGGCCCCCGAGAGCCGGCCCGATCCTCGGCGCCGCAAAACGGCAGCACACCCGAGAAGCGAAGCGGCGGAACCGGGTGAGGGCGGTTCGAGCAACCCGGGTCAAAGCGCCCTCCCCGCGGCGTCACGCGGCGCGCCTGGCCAGCCGGCTCTGGTCGACGAAGATCCGGCCGTCCTGGGCGCGGCACTCGATCTGGTCCGACAGCCGGCCCGGCCGGATCCGGATCGCCGCCGGCCGAGCCAGGGAATCGGCCTGGGCCAGGAAGCCGGCGGCGTCCATCGGCGCGTCGCGGCCGCCGCCGAGCCCGCGCCACCACAGCACCGCCTTCTCCCGCTCGTAGCCGCTGCGCTCGGGCCGCAGGCGTACCCGCCAATCGGCCGCGACGGCGCCGTCCCGCCAGCCGAGCACGAGGTCGAGCCCGTCCGGGGCCGCCTCCAGGCTCAGATCCATCACCGGATGCCAGGGCGCGTCCGCCTCCGGAGCAGGGCCGGCCGGCTCCGCGGCCGGCACGATCTCGGCCGAGAGGATCGGCAGTTCGTCCTCGGCCGCGGCGTCGTGCAGGGCGGCCGGGTCGGCCTCGTCCTCCGGCTCGGTCCAGCAGGCCTCGCAGGTGGAGGCGTTCAGGGCGATCAGGGCGCCGCAGCCGGGGCAGGGCTTGGCGCGCAGGCCCCCTGCCCCGCCGAGCACCTGGGCGGCACTCTGCGCCGTCACGGCGTCCACCGGCCCGTGCATCCGCACCAGGCCGGCATAGTCCAGGATCAGCGCGTCTTCCTTGCCGGGGGCGCAGCGCAGCGCCCGGCCGACCTGCTGGACGTAGAGGCCGGTGCTGCGTGTCGGGCGCAGCAGCGCCACGAGGTCGACCTCAGGGGCGTTGAAGCCGGTGCCGAGCACGCCCACCGAGGTCAGGCAGCGGATCTTCCCCGCCCGGAATGCCGCCACGATCCGGTCACGCTCCCGGCGGGGCGTCTCGCCCGAGACCGTCTCGCAGGAATACCCCTCGGCCCGCACCGCGTCGCGCACGGAATCGGCATGGGCGAGGCCGGCGCAGAAGGCGAGCCAGGCCCGGCGGCCGGCGCCGTACTCCGTCAGCTCGGCCACGGCGGCCCGGGTGATCCAGTCGCGGTTGACCGCCGCTTCCAGCTCCCCCGGGATGTAGTCGCCCCCGCGCCGGCCGACCCCGGAGACGTCGAGCTGGGTCAGGGTCGCCTTGGACACGAGCGGCGCCAGGAAACCGCGCCGGATCAGGTCGCCGGTATCGGCCTCGTAGGCAATCCCGGCGAACAGGCGGCCCTCCCCTGCGTCGAGCCGGCCGGAATCGAGCCGGTAGGGGGTCGCGGTGAAGCCCGCCACCCGCATCCCGGGGGTCAGCGCCTGCAGCCCGGCCAGGAACCGGCCGTAGCGGGTATGGGCGGCGCGGGGGATCAGGTGCGCCTCGTCGACGATCACGAGGTCGCGCGGGCCGACGGCGTCGAGCCAGTCGGCGACGGACTGGATGCCGCAGACCAGGACCTGCGCACCGGCCTCCCGCCGGCCGAGCCCGGCGGAGAAGATGCCGGCCGGCGCCTCCGGCCAGTAGCGGGTCAACTCCGAGAAATTCTGGGCGACGAGCTCGCGGCTGTGGGTGACGATCGCCACCCGGGCGAGGGGGTCTTGTGTGACCATCTCCTGGGCCAACGCAGCGATGACCAGGGCCTTGCCGGCCCCGGTGGGCAGCACGACCAGATGTCCGGGCGCCGCCGCGTCGCCCCCTCCCCGCCCCCAGGCGGCCGCGAGCGCGTCGAGGCTGGCGCGCTGGTAGTCCCGCAAGCGCAGCATGGCGGCGGTCTAGCCGGGTCGGACCGCCCTGTCCGTGGCGGCGGAGTCACGGCAAGGGCCGGCGTTCGCACGGGGCGTGTTCGAACCGCCCCCTCCCATCCTCCTCCTGAGGCAGCGAAGCGGAGGCCTCGAAGGAGCCCTCCAGCCGGCCGCGCGATCCCTGGAGGCCTCCTTCAAGGCCGCTGTGCGGCACCGCAGGATGAGGGAAGAGATCGGGATATCCGCGCGCAGCGCAACACTCCGGGGCCGGGGGCGCAGCCTCTCTCGCTCAGAGCCGTCGTAACAGATAAATATCCATGATCCAGCCGTGCCGTGCCCGGGCCTCCGCCCGGACCCGCCGGATCTCGTCGCCGACCGTGCCGAGGCGGCCGGCGATCAGGATCTCGTCCGGACTGCCGAGATAGGCGCCCCAGTAGACCGTCAGATCCGGGTCGAGATGGGCGAAGCGCGGGTCGCCGTCGAGCATCACCACGACGCTGTCGGCCCCCTCGGGCCAGCCCGCCGCGAGGCGGCGCCCGGTGGTGATCAGCACCGGCCCGCCGATGGCGTTCAGCGGCACGCCGTGGCGGGCGGCCAGGACCTGCACGCTGGAGAGGCCGGGGATCACGGAGTAGGTCAGGGCGAGACGCCCGCGCGAAGCAATGCGGTCGAGGATCCGCAGGGTGCTGTCGTAGAGGGCCGGGTCGCCCCAGACCAGGATCGCCCCGACCTGCCCGGCTTCGAGCTCCGCCGCGAAGGTCGCCTCCAGCCGCTCGGCCCGGGCCGCGTGCCAGGCCTCGACGGTGGCGCCGTAATCGGCCGGATGGCGCTCCCGGGGCGGGTCCTCGACGGTGACGACCCGGTGGGGGTTTCGGATATGGGCAGCACAGATCCGCTTACGGATGTCCACGAGGTCGGCGGTCTCGGTGCGCTTGTCGAGCACGAACACCGCGTCGACATCGGAGAGCGCCCGCACCGCCTGGAGGGTCAGGTGCTCGGGATCGCCCGTGCCGATGCCGATGACCCGGATCTGCCTGTCCTGCATGCCGCTCTGTCCTCCGCCGGGGCGGGGGGAGGGCCGGCGTCGGCGTCCCCTACCCGCGCCCGCCCGCTTTGGCGAGGATCGCCCGGGCGATGGTCAGGTCCTGGAGGGCAATGCCGGAGGAATCGAACACCGTGATCGTCTCCGGGTCGGTCCGCCCCGCGTTGCGTCCCCCCTGCCCGCTCCCCAGCACGGCGCCGATCGCCCGCAGCTCCGCCGCAGCGGGGGCGTGCTGGAACTCGCCGATGGTGCGCGATTGCTCGGGCAGGTCGCAGTAGAGGGCTGCCCGTTCCAGCAGGGCCGGGGGCAGCTCCTGCTTGCCCTTGGCATCCGCCCCCATGGCGGCGACATGGGTGCCGGGGCGGACCCAGTCCGCCTCGAACAACGGCGCCCGGGCGGGCGTCGCCGTGACGATCACGTCGGCGGCCCGGCAGGCCTCCTGCGGATCGGCCGCCCGCACCTCCACGGCGATCCCCTGCCCGCGCAGGCGCTCGCCGAACCCCGCGACCTTGGCCGCGTCGCGCGCCACCACCAGCACGGTCCGGATCGGCAGGACCCGGGCGAGCGCCGCGCATTCGAACTCCGCCTGGTTGCCGGCCCCGAACACGGCGAGCACCGCCGAATCCGGCCGGGCCAGGACGCTCGCCGCCACCGCGTCGGCGGCGGCGGTGCGATAGGCGTTGACGCGGCCCGCCTCGATCACCGTGTCGACCCGGCCGACATCCTGGTCGAACAGCAGGATCACCGAATTGTGCCGCGGCAGGCCCCGGTCGGGATTGCCCGGCCAGAACGAGCCGACCTTCAGGCCAGCATAACCAGCGGTCGATCCCGACTTGATCGAGAACCGGTTGGTCGGCTCCGAGCCGTGCCCCAGCACCGCCGGGAACAGGGTGGTGCCCGGCGCGACCGCGGCGATCAACGCCTCCCGGGCCGCCTCGAACGCCAGGGCGTGATCGACCAGGGCGGCGGATTCCTCTTCCGAGATGAAGCGCATGAGCGGCAAGCCTTTCCTGTCATTCGGCCTCTCCCACCCGCGCCCTCATCCTGAGGTGCCGGGCGATCGACGATCGCTCGGCCTCGAAGGAGCCCTCCTTCGAGGCCGCTGGCGCGGCCACCTCAGGATGAGGGGAATGGGTGGGAGGCGCCCCCTACCCTACAACGTCATGCCGCGGGCGGTGACCGGCCAGACCGCCTCGACCCGGCCGTTCCGCACGCCGACATACCAGTCGTAGACGTTGACGGTCGGGTCGCAATGGCCCGGGATCAGCTTCAGGCGGTCGTTGAGCTTGAGCACGTTGCCGGGATCGCTGATCACCCCGTGCTCGTCCGAGCACTTGACGTATTCGACGTCGCTCCGGCCGAACACCAGAGGCAGGCCGCTATCGATGCTCTGGGCCTTCAGGCCGGCATCGCAGATCGCGACATCGGCCTTGGCCTTGCTCATGATCGACGTGACGATGAACAGGCTGTTCTCGAAATCGCCGATCGGCTGGCCGCTCGCATCCTTCACCCGCTGGTAGTCGGCGTCCATGAACACGTAGGAGCCGCATTGCAGCTCGTTGTAGACGCCGCTGCCGCCCTCCAGGGCGAAGCTGCCGGTGCCGGCGCCCGCCACGATATCGCAGCTGAGCCCTTCGGCCTTCAGCAGGTCGACGGTGCGCTTCGTGTCGTCGATCGCCGCCTGGATCAGCGCCTTGCGCTCATCGTAGTCGCGCACGTGCTGCGCCCGGCCCTGATAGGCCTGCAGCCCAGCGAATGTAAGCCCCGGCGCCGCCGCGATCCGCTTGGCGATCGCCACGGCCGGCTCGCCCGGGGCGACGCCGCAGCGGCCGGCGCCGACATCGATCTCCACCAGGGCCTCGAGGGTGACGCCGTACTTCACCGCGGCCGCCGACAGGTCATCGACATTGCCGAGGTCGTCGACGCAGACCAGCACCCGCGCCCGGGTGGCGAGCGCGGCCAGGCGCTCGATCTTCTGCGGCGCCACGACCTGGTTCGACACGAGCACGTCGCGGATGCCGGCGCTGACCAGGGCCTCGGCTTCGCTGACCTTCTGGCAGCAGACGCCGCAGGCCCCGCCCCGCTCGATCTGCACCGTCGCGATGTCGGAGGATTTGTGCGTCTTGGCATGGGCCCGGTGGCGCAGGCCGTTCTCCTTCATGAAGCGGCCGAGCTTGTCGACGTTGCGCTCGAAGGCGTCGAGATCGACCATCAGGCAGGGGGTGTCGATCTCCTCGACCGGCATGCCGACGCGGGCGGGAATGTTGTTGCGCATGGGTTTTCCTCCTGTCGGGGCGTCTTCTTGGTTCGCGGTCGCGGAAGCTCAGGTCACGGGGCGAGACCCAGAAGCTCGGCGATGCGCGGCGTCGCCTTGATGCCGGTGCCGGTGAGCACCACCGCGACGGTCTCGTCGGGCCCGATCGCGCCGCTCGCGGTCAGGTCGGTCAGCGCCGCCGCGGCCATGGCGCAGGTCGGCTCGACGTAGAGGCCGGAGCGGGCGAGCTCCATCAGCGCCGCCTCGATCGCGGCCTCCGAGACCGCCACGGTGCTGCCCCCGGAGCGGCGGAGCGCCGCCAGCACCGCCCGGCCGCGCACCGGTTGGGCGATGGACGCGCCCTCGGCGAGGGTCGGACGCGGGGTGACCGGCAGGAAGTCCTCGGCCTCCGCCTGGAAGCCGGCATGCAGGGGCGCGCAATGGGCCGGCTGCACCGCGTAGAGGCGGGGCAGGCGGGCGATCGCCCCCCGGCGCAGCAGCTCCGAGAAGCCGATGTCGCAGCCCAGGATGTTGCTGCCCGCCCCGCACGGGATGATCACCGCGTCGGGGGCGGAGAAACCCAGATCCTCCCACAGCTCGTAGGCGAGCGTCTTGGTGCCCTGGAGGAAATGCGCCTGCCAGTTGTGGCTGGCATAGAAGATCGTGTCGGCCTGCCGCACCGCCGCGTCCGCGGTGTCCTGGCGGGTGCCGGGGATCAGCTCGACCTCGGCGCCGGCGGCGCGCATCTGCACGGTCTTGGCCGGCGAGGTTGAAGCCGGGACCAGGATCTTGGCCCGCATCCCGGCGGCGGCCGCGTAGGTCGCCACCGCGGCGCCGCCGTTGCCGGAGGAATCCTCCAGCACCGCGTCGATCCCCTGCTGGCGCAGGATCGACAGCATCACGGAGGCGCCGCGATCCTTGAAGCTGCCCGAGGGGGCGAACCATTCGAGCTTGAAATGGGCCTGGCGCCCCCGCCAGGGCCGGCGCACCAGCGGCGTGCAGCCCTCCCCCAGCGAGACCGGATCCGTGACCGCCACCGGCAGCGACGCCGCGTAGCGCCAAAGCGAGCGCTGCCCGGTATCGATCTGCCCCCGGTCGATCCCGGGCAGCGGCGAGATCATCAGCGGGCCGCCCGAATCACCCCGCCAGCGCGGGATCTCGATCGGGTAGGAGGCGCCGGTCGCGGGGTCGATATAGGCTGGGGGCATGCGCATCACGGCTCGGGAATCCGGGGCGGCTCAGGCACTGTATACATAATAATCCAACCTGGCACGTCGGCCGTGGGACGTCCGAGCTCCAGTGCGGGTGCGGAGCGGGGCTCCCTTGCCACATCAGGGCTCCGCCCTGATCACCCGCCACAGGGCTGGCCCGTTGGGAACCCCGGACTATCCAAGCCGCATCAGGCCGCCAGATCCAGGCCCACGGCCTCCGGCGCGTGCTCGGCGGCCACCGCCTCGGCGACGAGCTCGGCGGTGGCGCCCGAGAGAGTCCAGCCGAGATGGCCGTGGCCGGTGTTGTAGAACACGCCCTTCCGGCGCCCGCGCCCGACCTTGGGCAGCATGTTCGGCAGCATCGGCCGCAGGCCGCTCCAGGCCACGACCCGATCGGTGTCGACCAGCGGGAACTGCTCCCGGGTCCAGTCGATCAGCGGCTGCACCCGGTCGTGGCGGATGTCGCGGTTGAAGCCGTTGAACTCGGCGGTGCCGGCGACCCGCAGGCGCTCGTCGCCGAGCCGGCTGGTGACGATCTTGGCCGCCTCGTCGAGGATGCTGACCTCCGGGGCCGCCTTCTGTGCCTGCGGGGTCAGCAGGTTCACGGTGATCGAGTAGCCCTTCACCGGGTAGACGTTGACCCGGTCCCCGAGCATCGCGGCGAAGCGCCGGCTGGCACAGCCCGCGCAGATCACCACCGCGTCGGCGCGCAGCACCTGCGCGTCGGCGGTCGGCCGGTCGGCAAGATGGCCTGCTTGACGCCAGCCGATGGCGTAGCCCCCCTCCCCGGCCGCGATCGTCTCGACGCTGGCGTCGTGGACGAAGCGGACGCCCTTGCGGGCGCAGGCGGCGGCGAGGCCGCGGGTGAATTTGTGGATGTCGCCGGTGGCGTCCGACGGGGTGAAGTAGCCGCCCGCATAGGTGCCGGCCAGCGTCGGCTCGATCGCCCGGATCTCCTCCGGGGTCACGGCGTAGCGCTCGAGCCCGCCCTCCCGCAGCAGGGCGTTGACGGCGTGCGCCTTCTCGAAGCTCGCCCGGTCCCGGTAGAAATGCAGGATGCCGCGGGTCTTGAGGTCGAAATCGATACCCTCGGCCTCCGCCATGGCGAACAGGGCGGTGCGCGCCTTGAGCGCCAGCCGCACGGTCTCCACGGTGTTCTGCCGGTAATGGGCGATCTCGCGCACGAACTCCGCCATCCAGGACAGCTTGTGCCAGGACGGGGTGGGATTCATCAGCAGCGGAGCGTCGCGGCGCATCATCCACTGGATACCGTGGAGCACGGTGGAGAGCTTGTTCCAGACCTCGGCGTTGCAGGCCGAGAGCTGGCCACCATTGGCGAAGGAGGTCTCCATGGCGGCGTAGCGCTGCCGGTCGACGATGGTGACGCTGTAGCCACGCCGGGCGAGCGCATAGGCGGTGGTCACGCCGGTGATGCCGGCGCCGATGATGGCGATGTGGGTCATGATGGGTACTCCGGGACGTGCGGACGCGGGAAGGCCGCCCCTTGCGGGTTGGCCGGTTGCGCGCCCCATCTGTCCCGGTGCCTGAGAGCTTGATCCGGCCGGCCCTGGCGAGGCTGGCACGGACGTCCCCTTCGGCGGGTGCCCACGGAGACATCCGCTGCACCGCTCTCCAGATCGCCCTGACGACACGGTTCCGGTGCCTGAGAGTTTCCGGGGCGGTTGCTCCGTCGGCGCCGGGCCCCCCTCTGGCGGGTGGATCCCGGTCTCTCCCGCATCGTCGTGATGGGCCCAAACGGGATACCCCGATTCGGCCGACCGGGTGAAGGCCGGGCGCCCCGTCCCGGCCGACAGCGCGGCCACCCTGTCACCCGCCGGGAGCGAACCCGGCGCTGGCCGGTTGACAGGTGGAGGCCGAGGAGGCGCCCCGATGCTGACCAGGACCGCGATCTACGAGGGCACGGTGCGCGACGGCCGGGACGAGGAGTTCTTCCGCCGGGTCCGAGACGAGCTGGAGCCGTTCTGGCGGCGCTTCCCGGGGGTGACCGCGGTGCGGGTGCAGCGCCTCGTCTCCAAGGATGCCGACGCCCGGCCGATCGCCATGATCCTGGAGATGGACTTTCCCGATCAGGCGGCGCTCGACGCCTGCCTGGCCTCCTCGATCCGCCCGGAATCCCACGCCGCCACCGAGGCGGTGATGCAGATGTTCGACGGCCGGTTCTACCACTTGGTCAGCGCGGCGCACGGCCTGGACGTGGCGGGGTAGAGGGCAGACGCGCGGTCGGCTGCTCGGCGGGGCACCGCGGGGAGCTTACCGAAGCGCGCCTGCGGCCGCCTGCATCCGCGCGTCCACCCGTCCCTCACCGTTCATCGACACGATATAGGCCAGCCCCGCTGCGGCACAGGCCCGATTCAGAGCCTCATCCTCGTGCAACGCCAGGATGGCCTGCGCCAAGCCCGCCGGGGTGTCCGCCACCAGCCCCGCCAGCGGCTCCGGCAGATCGAGCCCCTCCGCCGCCGCCGGCGTACAAACGCAGGGCACCCCCGCCGCCAGGCTGTCCAGGACCTTGCCCTTCACCCCAGCCCCATAGGCAAGCGGCGCCACGCTCAGCCGCACACGGTCGAACAGCAGGGCGAGGTCGGGCACCCAGCCCACGGGTTCGACCCCCGGCCGCACCGCTGCCAGCTCCCGCAAGCGCTCCGGCATGACGCTGCCGGCCAACAGGCAGGGGAGCTCGGCGCCGGCACCGCGCGCCGTCAGTTCCGGCACCACCGACTCGATCAGGAACAGCGCCGCGTCGAGATTGGGCCGGTGCCCGTAGCCGCCAACGAACGCCAGCCCCCGCCGCGCGGCGAACGGCACCGCGGTCGGGCGCGGGTCGACCGCCCACGGCACGACATGCACCCGCTCCCGCGGAATGTGCGCGCCCAGGATCTCGGCCTCGTACGTCGAGTGGGTGATCACCGCATCCGAAGCGCGCGCCGCATGCAGTTCCAGGAAGCGCAGGTGGTCCGCGTAGGCCGCGAGATCCGCCCGGCCCTCGACCTCGGCCTGCCGGGCGGTGCGCAGGTGGTGCAGGTCGGCCACGCCGTAGACCAGCCGCGCGTGCCGCTGCGTGTCGCGCACGAGCTGGGCATAGCGCCCGGCGGTGTCGACTCGGTGCAGATAGACCAGCGCGAAGGCCCCGGCGTGCCGGCGCAGCACCTCCTCCACCGTGGCGTACCAGGGCGACAGGCAGCAGCGTACACCATGGGCCTCCAGCGTCTCCGCGTCTCCGACCATATCGACGGGGGCGAAGGTGACGGCGTAGCCGAGGCGCTGCAGGGAGCGGACCTGCGAGAGGATCGCGTTCGAGCCGGCGTCGCGGGTGGTTGCCGGCAGCGTGGCATCGATCACCAGGGCGCGCGGCCGGGTGTCGCTGTCGCGGGTTGCCCCGGGCTCGTCGGCTGCGGCTTGCCGCAGGCGCTGCACCTCCTCCATCAGGAAGGCGAGCCGCCGGGCGCGCTCGGCCGCATCGACAGGCTCGGCCAAGGCCAGGGACAGCCGCCCCCGCAAGTCGGCGTCGAACGTGGTGATCGGGTCGAGGACCAGGGGCGAGCCCGGCACGACCGCGCCGTCGCCGTCGCGGCGTACCGAGACGGTGCAGCGGGCCAGCGCCGGCAGGGCCCCGTCGGGGAAGGCGAAGTCGAACCCGTGCCGGCCGTGGCCCTCACCGGCTGCGACGAGGTCGTCGCGCGGCCGGTCGGCGAGGCAGCGCCCGACCGCACGGCCGTCAACCACGACGACCAGGGCGACGGTGCTGTCGGGCGCGGCTTCATCCCGCGCCCAGCCGATCACCTGCCGGCGGGACAGGCGATCGACATGCCCGCGCAGCGCCACCGGCACGGCTCGATTCGTCGGATCAGGCGGCGAGCCCGATCGGCGCGGCCGTATGCGCGGTACCGAGCATCGACCCGTCGGCCGAGCGGCGCAGTGCGACCGTGGACCCGCTGGGGACCCCCTTGAGCGTCAGCGTCACGTCGAAGCCGTGGCGGCCGTCGCCGATGCCGGACGCGGCAAGGTCCGCGCGGTAGGCCTCAGCATAGGCCAGCCCGACCACCGCACCGTCCACCACAACGTCCAGGCAGACCGGCCCGTCGGGATGCGCCAGATCCCAGGCCCAGCCCGCCACGCGCAGGGTCCCGTCCGCACCGACAGCGCACAGGTCGAGCTGGCCGCGCAGTTCACCGAACCGCCGCGCGGGCGCCACCGGCAGCCCGGCGCGGAGCGCCAGCCGCTGCCGGATCGCCTCCAGGGCGAAGCCGTCCGTCACCCGCGGGGCGCAGTAGTCTGCCGTGCCCGTCCAGGCCGGCGCGTGCGGGTACAGGGCGCGGTGCTCGGCGGCGTTGTGGAAGATCCCCCGGCCGCCATCGTCGACGAAGCTCTCGGCCGGCGCGTCCTCGGCGAGCAGCACGTCGTGGCTGTCCAGCTCGATGTGCCAGTAGGTGACGGCCTCGACGCGCTCGGCCTTCACGATGCTGACGCCGTTGACCAGCAATTCGGCCGGCACGAGCACGCCGTCGAGGAACAGGGCATGGTCAGGGGAGACCCAGAGGTCGCGGACGGGCACCGCCTCGGCCAGCGCACCGGCCTTGACGCAGACGGGCAGGATTGCGGGATTGGTGTTGGCGAAACGGCCGCCGTAACTGCGGGTGCCGATCCAGCGAATCGGGCGGTGCACGCCGGCAGCGGTCACGACCCGGTCGCCGATGGCCAGATCCTCGACGGCGACCGGGCCGCGGTCGGTCAGGATGCGCGTGCCGGTGCAGTAGCACGGGGCGTTGTTGGCCGGTGGGGTTGGGTTTGTAGGCGTTGGGTTCGTAGCGACCGGGTTCGTAGATTGATTCGGCGACGCGGCGTTACCGTTCGAAACCCGGAAGACCACTCCGGTGTCGTTTGCTCCGCCCTGAGACGTCGTGCCGTAGAGGTTGCCCTGAGCGTCGGTTGTCACACCGGAAAAGGGATATGCCCCGGTGGCGTTGCCGCTATGGCTGTTGGCGGCGAAGGAAAACAGGGTCTGCTGAGTGTAACCGTTGGCGCCTTTGACCAGCTCGTACACGGTCCCGGTGTCGTTCGCACCACCCTGTCCCGTCATACCGTAGAGATTGCCCTGGCCGTCGGCAGTCAACCCCAGAGTGGGGTAGGCGCCGGTGGCATTGCCGCTGCCGGTCTTGGCGGCGAAGGAAAACAGGGTCTGATGCGTGTAACCGTTGGCACCCTTGACCAGCTCGTACACCGTCCCGGTGTCGTTTGCACCGCCCCTATCCGTTGTGCCGTAGAGGTTGCCCTGAGCGTCGGCAATCACGCCGGCATTGGGGTTATTCCAGGTCACGTTGCCGTTGCTCTTGGCGGCGAAGGAATACAGGGTCTGCTGGGTGTAGCCGTTGGCGCCCTTGACCAACTCGTAAACCGTCCCGGAGTTGTTCGCGCCGCCCTGAGATGTAGTGCCGTAAAGATTGCCCTGAGCATCGGAAATCAGGGGCCCCGCAGAGGGCTTGGCTCCAGTGGCGTTGCCGCTACTGCTCTTGGCGGCGAAGGATAACAGGGTCTGCTGAGTGTAGCCGTTGGCGCCCTTGACCAGCTCGTACACCGATCCGGTGTCATTCACACCGCCCCTATCCGTTGTGCCGTAAAGGTTGCCCTGGGCGTCGGCGGTCAGGCCCGCAGAGGGGTTGGCCCCGGTGGTGTTGCCGGTGCCGATGCCGTTGGCGGCGAAGGAGAACAGGGTCTGCTGGGTGTAGCCGTTGGCGCCCTTGACCAGCTCGTACGCTACTCCGGTATTGTTCGTGCCGCCATAACGTGTCGTACCGTAGAGGTTGCCTTGGGCATCCGCGGTCAGGCCGGCGAAAGGTAAGGCCCCGGTTGCGTTGCCGCTGCCGTTGCTGGGCTGGGCTGCGAAGGAGAACAGGGTCTGCTGGGTGTAGCCGTTGGCGCCCTTGACCAGCTCGTACACCGCCCCGGTGTTGTTCGCGCCGCCCCAAAGCGTCGTTCCGTAGAGGTTGCCCTGAGCGTCAGCGATTAGGCCGGCATAGGGGAAGTAACCGGAGGCGTTGCCGCTGCTGGAAGATGCGTCGAAAGAAAACAGGGTGTCGACGGTCGCCATGTCGCCATCTCGAGTCGGCCGCCATCCATCCTGCTGATGTGGCTGCCATGAACCTCCGCCCGGATCGTCGACCCCGGCAGACCTGAGGCATTAAGTTGCCGATCCAAAGATCGCAGTCAATCGGCCTGCCATCGAAGCAAAACGCATAATTTTTTCCGGGCAAGTGCGTTGCTAAAACGCAACACAACCGAGAGTAATCTTTAAGCACTTGAATTTTGACTTACAAACGACGATACGACCCCACAGGGCGCGACGCTCGGAACTTTCACGACGACACTTTGACGGACGGAGCATCTGCAGCATGGCCATGAGACCCCGAGCCCGGATCGTGGACGATCCGGCCGTGCGCGAGATCGTGGCCACCACGACGGTGACGGGCACGGTCTTCGAGGGCGCGCTGTTCGTGACGCTGGCGGCGCAGCGCGCTCTGCCGGAGACGACCGGGGTGCCGCCGAGCCAGCCCCCGAGCGCGCACGTGACGGGGCGCCTCGTGCTGACGCCCACGGCCGCGGTGGAGTTGGTGAACACGCTGAGTACGCTGCTGGCGACGATGCCCGGGGTCAGCGTCACGCGGGTCGGTTCAGCGTAGGGCGCAGACGTTCCGTCAGCGGCTCGACCGGCGCGCCTCTCTATCTCGGTGACACGCCAGGGCTGGATTCCGGCTGGCCGCGATGCGAGGTCTGCGTGGCATGACCAGATGCGTCGCCACGAACCGGGACGGTCCGATGAAGCTCTTCTACTCCCCCGCCTCCCCGTATGCCCGCAAGGTGCTGGTGCTGGCCCACGAGACCGGGCTGATCGACAGGATCGCCGTCACGGTCGCCGGGGCCTCCCCGACCGGCCCCTCCCCGGAGGTCGCCGCCCACAACCCGCTCGGCAAGATCCCGGCCCTGGTCCTGGAGGACGGCACCGCCCTCTACGACAGCCGGGTGATCTGCGAGTATCTCGACGGGCTCTCGGCCGGGCCGCGCCTATTCCCCGAGGGCGCGGCGCGCTGGGACGCCCTGGTCCGGCAGGCGCTGGCCGACGGCCTGCTCGATGCCGCGCTGCTCACCCGCTACGAGCGGGTCCTGCGCCCGGAGGCGCAGCGCTGGGCGTCCTGGGAGGCCGGGCAGGTCGGCAAGATCACGGCGGCGCTCGACCGGTTCGAGGCCCTGGTCGCCGACATGCCGGCGCTCGATATCGGCTCGGTGGCGATCGCCTGCGCGCTCGGCTACCTCGACCTACGCTTCCCCGACCTCGCCTGGCGCGAGGGGCGCCCCGCCACCGCCGCCTGGTACGCAGTGTTCGAGGGCCGCCCTTCGATGGTCGCCACCGTGCCGAAGGGGTGAGTCCTCGGGGCTGCGTGCCCCGAACCCCGCTAGAGCAGTCACCGACCGGGTTGAATCGTCTAGGGTTTTCGCCGGGACAGGGTTGTGATTCGATGCGCGGCTTTCCGAGGAGGAGAGCCGATGGCGTCTGCCCTATCTGTAGATCTGCGCGAGCGTGTGGTGGCTGCGATCGAGGCGGGCGCGTCGCGCCGGGAAGCGGCACGACGCTTCGAGGTCAGCCCGGCCAGCGCCGTGCGCTGGCACGGGGCCTTTGTGCAGGAGGGGCGGACGCAGGCCAAGCCGATGGGCGGCGATCAACGCTCGCATACAATCGAGGCGCAGGCTGATCTGATCCGGCAAACCTACGAAGCGCAGCCCGAGCTATTCCTGCGTGAGTTGCGCGACCGTCTGGCCGAACGGGGTTTGCGGGTCGGTGTCAGCAGCTTGTCCCGCTTCTTCAAACGCCACGGTATCACGCGCAAAAAAACACTGGCCACGCCGCCGAGCAGGAACGGGAGGACGTGAAGGCCGCGCGCCTGTCCTGGTTCGAGCGCCAAGTCGATCTCGACCCAGACAGCCTCGTGTTCCTCGACGAGACCGCCCCCAACACCAAGATGGCACGCCGTTATGGACGGGCTCCGCGCGGCGAACGCTCCCGGGTCGCGGTCCCGTTTGGCCACTGGAAGACCATCACCGCCGGCCTACGCACCAGCGGCCTGATGGCCACCGCCCTCTTCGATGGGCCGATGACCGGCGCACGCTTCCGCGACTACGTCGAACAAACCCTCGTCCCAGCCCTCAGGCCTGGTGACACGGTCGTGCTCGACAATCTGCCTGCCCACAAGGTCAGCGGTATCCGCGAGCGCATCGAGGCGGCGGGAGCGGGGCTGCTCTACCTCCCGGCCTATTCCCCCGACCTCAACCCAATCGAACTCGCCTTCGCCAAGCTCAAGGCCCTTCTTCGTGCCGAGGCCGCCCGCACGATCAGCGACCTTTGGGACACCATCCAACGGGCCCTCCGACGCTTCACGTCCGCCGAATGCCGCCGCTATCTCGCCGCCGCAGGCTACGACGCATATGATCCAACATGATCGGATGCCGCTCTAGGTCGACGATGAGGCCCTTTGGAATCCCGGATTTTACGGCGTGGTCTGGACCGCGTAGGGGTGGGACGAGGCGAGCGGGTCGGCGAAGAAGTTTTCGACCGTCCCGGCGCCGGTCCCGAAGGTGATCAGCAGGAAGCCTCCGGCCAGCGCAAAATTCTTCAGGAAATCCCAGAACAGTTCGCGGCCCTTGCCGCCCGCCCAGAAATCGCCGGGCGCCCAGAACTGCTTCCACAGCAGCGCGGTGACGCCGCAATAGCCGGCGAGCACGAAGGCCGCCGCCCGGTCGGCGAAGCCGGTCAGGATGCACAGCGACATCCCGATCTCGACCCCGAGCCCGATCAGGATCAGCAGGGTCGCCGGCCCAGTGGCGTGTACCGCCTGGCGGGCCTGGCCGACCGCGCCCTTGAAGTTGAGGATCTTGTCCAGGGCGCTGAACGGCAGGAACAGCAGCACCAGGAGCAGGCGGACGCCGAACGCGATCGCGACGCTGAGGCTGGCCATGCGCTTTTCGACGATCCCCGACCCGGCCCCGCGGCCCGCCGCTCCTCCAAACCGCGAGCGGCGCAAAGGTTTCCCGTCGCGGGCCGAGCACGGATCTTCCGGCATACGGTGGGCCAGGCCCTGGCCGGACTGAGCCGTGCGGATCTGGTCGAGCGGCTGATCCTGTATCTTGCGTCGTTGGTGACTTCTGAACAACAGCATGGCCATCGATTTCAGCCAGCATTACGATCGATATCCCAGCGTTAAACACTCTTATATTCGAACAAAGCAATCAATTTTATAATGCAAAAAGATCTAATACACTTTATATGTTCGGATATTGTTTCGATCTTAACAGTCTGGAATAACTTGACAGCCCGAAACCCATACTGTTTCGAGTTATCCAGCGCGAGAGAATGTCGGCATGCCACAGTGCTATGAAGATATTTATATCCTACACGCAGCGTCGTCATGCATTTCTCGATAAATTTGTAGAGAAGCAAGAATGAAAATTGCGGTTATCACGCCATCACGGCTTAAACGCTCGACGCTGGCCGGTAAATCTGATCTCTATTTCTTGGAGCATGCGGTTGCGAGTGCAACGACCCAGGAGATCAATGATAGTCAGCTCACGATTCATTTTTTCGTGGGCGTCGATGCGGATACCGTGATCCCAGCTCGGCTCGCTGACCATCCGCAAATCACGTTCGTGCGGAGCGACTGCAAGGCCCAGGTCCCCGCATTGAATGCGGCAATCCGGGCCGTGGATGCCAGCTGGGACCTCGTCGGCTTCCTTGAGGACGACGACCGGTGGCTGCCGCAATATCTCGCTATTGCCATCCGGGCCCTCGACGGATTCGACTTCGTCTCCTCGACTCAACTCGAGGTGAACGAGGCCGACGAGCCCGTCCGGATCAACGATTTTCCGGCGCCGTCCGGCTGGCTCATGCGCCGCAGCACGTTCGAGCAGGTCGGCGCGATCAATCCGGCCTCGAAGTGGCACTACGACAATGAGTGGCTCGGTCGCCTGGCGGAAACCGGCCTGCGTCGCGCCCACCTCGTCGAGGCAACGGCACCGGGGAACTTGCAGGACGCCTTTCAGGTCCGCCCCTGGCTGGCGAACGTTCTACGTTTCGGCGGTCCGAACATTCACCTCGTGCGTCACAGCTTCGTCCTGCCGCTCGTGTACCGTCTCGTGCATCCGGGATCCGGGACATCGCATGTCGGCGGAGGCGGGACGGCCACGGCGGAGAGCACCGCGGAGTACCAGTGGCTCGTCGACCGGTTTGGACGCATCCCGTGGTGATCTGCCGGCTTCGGATCCGGCCTTGATCGCATTGCAATCGGTCTGGCCTTCAAGTCCTTGATGTGACGCCCCCGCGAGGGAGTGCTGGCCGCGACGTCCGGCCATTCTTCGCGGAAAATCTCAATCCGCGCTGCGAGAGCCGCAGCCTTCGAAGGCTCTTCGCGGGGAACGCTGCGCCGCGCCGTCAGCCCCGGCACGTCCGGATCAGCCGCCGGACGAACTCGGCGCAGGCGGCGAGCTCGTCCCGGGTCACGTATTCGTCGGCCTTGTGGGCCCGGGCGATTGAGCCCGGACCGATCACCACCGCCGGCACGCCACCCAGCCGCTCGAACAGCCCGCCTTCCGTCCCGTACGAAACCTTCCCGTGCGCGTTCCGCCCGGCCAGCCGCTTGGCGAGCGTCACGATCGCCGCCTCGGGGTCGGTATCGAGGCCGGGATAGTCGATCAGCGGCTCGACCTCGACGCCGCAGGCCGGGTCCGTTTCCCGCATCAGCGGCGCCAGGGTGTCGGTGGCGTAGGCGATCGCGGCCGCCGCCAGCGCCCCGGCATCGTCGGCGCCGATCGCCCGGTACTCGAATTCCACGCTGCAGGCATCCGGCACGATGTTGAGCGCCGAGCCGCCCCGGACCACGCTCGACAGGCCGGTGGTGTGGGGCACGTCGTAGAGCGGGTCGCGGGCCCCGTCCCGGGCGATCGCCTCCGCGCACAGCCGGACATGCTCGATGAAGCGGGCGGCGTATTCCACCGCGTTGACGCCCGCGGGTGCCAGGGCCGAATGGCTGGCCTTGCCCCGGAAGGTGAGGCGGGAAGCCGACTTGCCCTTGTGCCCGACCACCACGTCCATTCCGGTGGGTTCGCCGACGAAGCAGCCGAGCGGGCGCGGCCCCCGCTCCAGTATTTGGGCGATCAGCGGCCGCACCCCGAGGCAGCCGACCTCCTCGTCGTACGAGATCGCGATGTGGAGCGGGGTGGCGAGCTCCGCCGCCGCCATCTCCGGAAGCAGCGCCAGGCAGACGGCGAGGAACCCCTTCATGTCCGAGGTGCCGCGCCCGTAGAGCCGGCCCGCCTCCTCTCGCAGCACGAACGGGTCCGATGACCAGGGCTGGCCCTCGGTCGGCACCACGTCGCTGTGCCCGGAGAGGACGTAGCCGGCCCGCGTCTCAAACGGGCCGACGCTGACGAGCAGGGCCGCCTTCGTGCCGGTGGCGTCGGGCACCCGCGCGACCGCGGCGCCGTACGCGCGGCAGTAGTCTTCCGCCCAGTCGATCAGCGGCAGGTTCGAGCGGGCGCTCACGGTGTCGAAGGCCACCAGGGTCTCGAGCAGCGCGACCGGATCCTGCGCGGCGGGGTTTTCGGCGGCGATCGGCATCGGGCGGCTCGCATCGTCTCGGGGGGAGGGCGTCCCGCATCCTACGGGGTTTTCGCAAGTTCCGGACCGGCGAACACCGCCCTGCCCCGGGAAACGCCTCCGGAACCGGCGGCGCCGAGCCGGGTAGGCGCCGGAGCGCCCGCACAGCCGAGCCCGAACCATGCGCCCCGCGCCCGTCCCGATCCTTGCGGCCCTCCTGCCGGCGGCGCTGCTGCTGACACCCGCTCCGGCCGAGGCCCGCCCGCGCCCGCGGGAACCGCAGTACCGCGCAGCCTCGGACATGGTCGGACATGGAGGCGACGCTGGTCCGCATGGCCGAGCGCGACCGGCTCCGGGGCTGGCGGTCGTGGCAGAGGCCCCGGCCCCGCGCGGGCATCCTTCCCCCGGCGACGCGGGAGCGGGTCGCGGCCCCGCCCTTCACCGGCTGGGGCTATGGCGGCACGATCCCGAGGGCCCGGATTCTGACCTCTTCCCGCCCGACTCCGCGTCCGAGGATTGCGATGCCTGCCCCCACCCGCCCCGCCGCCCGGCTCACCCATGCCGCGGCCCTGACCGTCCTCCAGGCGGTCATCGCCCGCGCGGAGGCGATCGGGGTGCCGGAGAACGTCGCCGTGGTCGATGCCGACGGCAACGTGCTCGCCTTCCTGCGCATGGAGGGCGCCAAGTTGCTGTCGCGCGAGAGCGCGCGCGCCAAGGCGGTCACCGCCGCCTCGAACGGGGCCGCCACCGGCCGGCTCCCGGCCGATCTCGCCGTGACGGTCGCCCTCGCCTCCGGCGGCCGGCTGACCGACCTCCCGGGGGCCTGCCGATCGTGATCGACGGCGCCTGCCTGGGGGCATCGGGGTCGGCTCCGGCGCCAGCGACCAGGACGTCGCGGTGGCCCGCGCCGGCCTGCGGGCGATCGGCGCGCAGGATCCCGACCCCGCGGCCTGAGAACCGGGCGGCTCGACCCGGGTCCGGCGGCCTGTCATGGTGTGGCGGGAGGCGGGGAGGCAACCCACGATGGTTCTCGATTTCCGCCTGGACGATCCGACCCCGGCCGATCCGCGCCGCCGCTGGGCCGAGCTCGATCGGGACGCGCGCAGCGCCTGCTACGACAACACCCGCGCGGTGGCCGACAGCGCCGCCCAGGTGGCCGCCCGCGACGCCGCCTCGGCCGCCTACCGGGCCCGGCATCCGGTCGGCCTCGACATCCCGTACGGCCCGGGCCCCGCAACGCCCTCGACCTCTACCCGGCCCGCGACGGCTCGGCGCCCGGCCTGATCTTCCTCCATGGCGGCTACTGGCAGCGCGGTGCCCGCGAGCTGTTCGCCTGCTTCGCCGAGGGGCCGAACGCCGCCGGCTGGTCGGTGGCGCTGGTCGGCTACACCCTCGCCCCGGAGGCGAGCCTGACCCGGATCGCGGCCGAGATCGGCGCGGCGCTCGACTGGATCGGCGCGCAGGGACCCGCGCACGGGATCGGCGGCCCCCTGGTCCTGGCCGGCTGGTCGGCGGGCGGGCTGCTGACCGCCCTGCAGCTCGGCCACCCGGCGGTCGCCGCGGGGCTCGCGATCTCGGGCGTCTACGATCTCGCCCCGATCCGCCAGACCGCCCTCGACGACAAGCTGCGCCTCACGGAAGCGGAGGTCGAGGCCCTGTCGCCGCTGCGCCTGCCGGTGGTGGGCAAGCCGCTCTGCCTCGCCTATGGCAGCCGCGAGCTGCCGGCCCTGATCCACGATGCCCGCAACCTGCACGCCCTTCGGGCGGCGGCCCATGCGCCGGGTCCCCTGCTGCCGGTGCCCGGGGCCGAGCATTTCTCGGTGCTCGGCGAGCTGCGTCGGCCGGACGGGATCCTGGTGCGGGCGGCGCATGCGCTGCTCGGCGGCTGAGCGCCCGCGCCGACGTTCGCGCGGCGGCACGGACCGCCGTTTCGCCGGACACGCCGCCCCTGCGGAAGACCGCGCGGAGGGGTGAGATCGCGCACGGGCCCGGCCTCGGCGGGTCCCGTCCGGAGCCGGTCGCCTTCATCCCCTCCCCCGCCCCAGACCGGGCGGCCGCGATCCCGCAGCGCGAACCGGATCGGGGCCGGTTAATCCGTCGGTCCGACAGGCCTCGGGTTGCCGCGTGCGGTCACGCACCAAGTCGACCAGCAAATCGGATTAAATTTTACATCGATCTACTGTGCTTATCCGCACATCTACTTGGATCGCCTGAAGCTATGTTGGGTTCATCGGCACAGGACGCGGTGTCCCGAGCCAGCATGACGAACACAGGCGGAGAGCTTCACATGACGCGCACCACAACCCAGCGCATCCTGACCCTCGGCCTCCTGGCCGGTGCCCTCGCCCTGCCGATGGCGGCCCAGGCCGGCGAGGGTGGCGGCGGCAGCCGGCAGGCCGC
The DNA here is from genome assembly GCF_001262595.1 of Methylobacterium sp. ARG-1. Lineage (NCBI taxonomy): Bacteria > Pseudomonadati > Pseudomonadota > Alphaproteobacteria > Hyphomicrobiales > Methylobacteriaceae > Methylobacterium > Methylobacterium sp. ARG-1. The sequence continues at coordinate 44,127 of NZ_LHCD01000020.1, read as the reverse complement.
CGGCGGCGGCCACATGAGCTCCTATGTCAGCGATCCCTCCCACGATCCGCGCTCGCTGCATTCGCAGCGCGTGGGCAGCGGCCAGCTGCTCGGTGCCCCGATGCTGCATGACCGGGGCCACGCCACGGTCGCGCGCCGCAGCGTGATCGATCCGCACTGGGCTTCCGGGCATGTCGAGCGCCGCACCCGGCGCTGACCCCGCGTGAGACCCGGCGCCGCGTCCCGCATCCGATATCCGGGGCGCGGCGCCGGATCCGTAGAGCCCCCCCTGTCGGGATGATGCCCGAGCCCCCTGGTCGGTCGGTCCCATCCGAAGGCCCGCATCGCCGGAGGGGCCCGCACCGCCATGCCGAGACGGCGCGGCGCCCGGGCTCCCCCGTGCCGGCCCCTGTTCGCCCCTCCCTCACAGCCCGATCTCTCGCCGCCGAAGGTCATATCCGTGAACAGCATCATCCAGGGCATCGCCAGCTTCCAGGGCAGCGTCTTCCCGGGCCAGCGCCAGATGTACCAGCAGCTGGTGCGCGACGGTCAGCACCCGAGCGCGCTGATCATCGCCTGCGCCGATTCCCGGGTCGCGCCCGAGCACATCACCCAGGCGGGCCCGGGCGACCTGTTCGTCTGCCGCAACGCCGGCAACATCGTGCCCCCGGCCTCCGACGTGGTCGGCGGCGTCTCCTCGGCGATCGAGTACGCCGTGGTGGCGCTGGGGGTGCGCGACATCGTGATCTGCGGCCATTCCGATTGCGGCGCCATGAGCGGCCTGATGAAGCCGGACCTCCTGAAGAAGATGCCCAGCGTCGCGGCCTGGCTACGCCACGCAGAGGCCGCCGAGCGGATCGTCTGCGAGGCCTATCCCGAGGGGATGGATCCCCAAGAGCGCCACCGGGCCCTCGCCCTGGAGAACGTGGTGGTCCAGCTCGCCAACCTGCGCACCCATCCGAGCGTCGCCGCCGGCCTGGCCAGGGGCGTCCTGCGCCTGCACGGCTGGTTCTTCGAGATCGAATCCGGCGCGCTCCTGGCCTATGACGGCACGACCGGGCGGTTCCGGCCGATCGCCGAGGTGGACATGCCCGTAGCCCAGTCGCCCCTGCCGGGGGACCGGATGCGCGCGGCGTGAGCGCCCACCCGCGCCGCGGCCGGCCCGGCGAGACGCGGGCACGGCCCACCCGGACCGGATGTGGCAGCGCCGACGATTGATCACCACCCGGGCCGAAGACTTTGTACGCCCGTATAGCCCCTTCGACCCAAGATCTTCGCATCCGGTTAAGCTTGAATCTTCGCGCCCTTTTAAGACGCCGCCGCCACACTCGCCCGGTTCGGTCGACCCGCGGCCCGGGATCCGGCGGACATGCGTCTTCGGCAGGGAGCTTCGTCGATGTTCAGGTTCCTCGCGGCCCCGGTCGCCTGCCTGGCCCTGGCCGGAATCGCCGCGGCCCAGGACTGGACCGAGAGCGTCCAACCGGTGGCGGCGATGCCGGGGCCGGAGGCGCAGCGCCCGGAACCCGCGCCCCGCATCCTCCTCGACAGCCTCGCCCTCCGTCACCCGGAGCCCGAGGCCGCCCAGACCACCGCGTCCCTGAAGAGCCCGGCGGATCTGCCCAAGGAGGCGCTCAGGCCGGTCCCCAAGCCCTGGTGCGCGCAGGAGAGACGCGTCGGCACCGGCGCGGGCTTCTGCCTGATCAACTGAAGCACCTGCCGACGCCCGGGACGGCGGTTTTGCGGCAGCGAGCCCGTGCCCTCAGGGAAGCCGCAAGCCAGATCGCGTCGCTCGGAAGGCCGTCCCGACGGGCAGAGGGTCCGAAACCGCGTCCGCCGGTGGGGCGACGTCGAGGGAGGCGACCAGCAGCACCATGACAGCCGCCAGGATCGCCGCGGCGGCGAGCATCCGGGTGAGGATCTCCGCGTGCCCACGGGCGGCGTGGATCACCGCGCAGCCGAGCGCGAAGGCGCAGAGCAGCCCGGCGGTGTGACGAGCGCTGCCGTCACGGCCCCGCCTCCGGGCCCGCTTCGCGCGAATGCGGATCGCTCTGCATGATGTCCCCGCGGCGCGGCGCGGCCTCCGGGCCGGTCCTGAACGGCCCGGCGGCGGCGCGTCCCCCTATGGGTCAGCGCCTGCCGGGGCCGGCTCCGAACGGCGCGGCATCGTGACCGGCCGTGGATCGGGCGCTTTCGCGACGCCGCGGGCCCAGCTTCGTTCTCAAGCCTCCGGATCCTGGTCCCGCTCGAATGGGGGATCGGCCTCTCCGGCCAGGGCGTAGGTGGCCTCGGCGACGCGGCGCAGGGGTCCGCCGGATCCGGCCCGCTTCCACAGCCGGGTGTTGAGCGCCGCCACCGGATCGCGCCCCGGCAGGCTGAAGCCGCGGGCCAGGAGGATCTCCAGGATCTCGGCCGCGTGCAACGGCCGTCCGGCCTCCAGGATCGCCCCGCAGGCCGCCTCCACCAGCGCCCGTCCGTAGCGGCGCGCGGCCGCCGCATCCTCCGTGAACGCGATCGCCGGCGGAATCCCGGCCGGCTCCTCGTGCGGTGGAACGGGTCGAGTCTCCTGGGCTGGGGGGGCCCAGGCCTCGGGCGCGGCCGGGCTCGGCCGGGCGGCGGGCGGTGGGCTGGTCTCGACGGGAATGCCCAGGGCTGCGGCAGGCCGCGGTTCCGGCGCCGGACGGGCGGCGTGGCCTGAGGCGCGGCCTTCGTCCCGATCAAGGACGGCCGACCGGCTCCCCGCCCCCCGCAGCCGCCGGCCGAGTTCTCGATAGAGCACGAGATCGGCAATCTCCCGGTCGAGCGCCTCACGCTGCCGCCGCAACGCGGCGAGCCGCGCCTCGATCTCCTCGTCCGACAGGCCCATGTCGCGTTCCCTTCAGCAGGACGGAACATGTAGCGTGTTCCGAACGCCTAGGGAATAGGCATCCTTCGTTCCGTCGGGTCAGAGGCCAGCCACTAGAGGGAATATACCGATCCCGAAAGGGAATTCGACCCGTTCCCTTAAATTCCCTGCCGGCGCGCCTTTATTCCCTTTGTGGAGGCCGGGCGCGGTGGCACCAGCAGGGCGCTCGGATCGGCCGGGTGCAGGGTCAGGCCGCCATCGTCGAGCACGATCGGCAGGCGCGGGAACACCTCGCGCAGATGCGCCAGATCGGCCTTGAAGGCCTGCCGGAAGCTGCGGATCGAGGCGTTCTCGGCGCCGAACTGTGCGTGCAGGTTGGCCCAGGTCAGCCGCAGCGGCCGTTGCAGGGCCCGCAGCCGGTAGCCGGTCCAGAACAGCAGGTCGAGCTTGCGCGCCGAGCCGGAGAAGGCCCGCGCCGCCCGCACGTCGACCGGCAGGGCGTGCTTGATCAGCGTCTCGTAGAATTCCGGGTCGAACCGGACCGTCCGGCCCGCCTCCTCCTCGCCCTCGCCGGCGCGCGGACGCCACAATTCCAGGCTGCGGAACGGCGGGACGTTGAGGGTGGTGGCGCTGTCGCGCCCGTCCCAGAGGCCGATCTGCATGGTGCAGGCGGCCAGCCGGTTCAGCTGTTCCTTGAACTGCCGGATGGTGCCGCGCTCGCCGCCGGTCACCGCGAACCCCATCTCGCGCATGAAGCCCGAGAGCGTCTCGGCGACCTTCACGGTGGGGCTGCGCTGGCGCACCGCCTCGGTGCAGAGGTGCAGCAGCACCAGCCGGGCCTTCGGCCCGTAGGGCAGCCCCTGGGGCTCGAAGGCGCCGGTCTCCGGATCCTTGATCCGCCCGGCCATCAGGCTCAGCGAGTTGCGCCCGTAGGTCCGGGAGAATTCCCGCACCGGCCCGGGATCGCGATAGGGCAGGCCGCAGAGCGCCAGCACCGAGTGGATGTGCTGCAGGCTCGAGGGCAGCGCCGGCTCGCTCTCGATGACGAGGCGCACCGCGTCGCGGCGGCGCTGGTCGCGCGACAGCTGGGCGCGGCGGAGCTCCTGCTCCCCGAGAACGGCGGCCTCGGCATCGCGCGCGCGCTGGCGGTGCAGCACGTGCTCGACGATCTGGGCGAACAGGAAGCCGCCGCGCGCCGCCTCGATCTCGGCCCGCAGATCCGCGTCATGGATCGCGGCAATCTTTTCCTCGACGCCCATCGCCCCTCAGCCCGAGCCGCACGCGGACACGCCCCTCCAACAGGCGGAGAGGCGGCCCGATCCTGCCATGCCACGATTCGCCCGCCAGGGCTCCGGTTCGATCCGGCTTGTCCCGGCAATCCACGCTTCCCCGGGGTCTCTCGCGAGGATCTCCCGAGCGGCAGCCGCGCAGAGTTGCATACGCGCGGATCAGGGCCCTGGGCCCACGCAGAGTCCGATACGCCCGGGTCCCGGCATTCTGTCCCCGCATTCCACCGCCCCGACCCGGAATCCGCGCCGAATCGGATACGCAACCGCGCAGAATCCCATGCATCGACCGGCCGGATCCGCGCAGACTCCGATACGCCAGCGCGCAGAGTCGGATGCGCATCCACGCAGAGTCGGATACGGAAACCTGGCTTAAGTCGATGGCGTAGATGAGGAATTGGCCACTGCATATAGTCTTCCGAACTGACTCTCTGAAAGATTCCTTCTAGATAATCTTCCTACTTAACGCAGCGATCGTTCGTTCTGAAGAACACATCCGGTTCCGTCGACATGCACATGGTTTGAAGGGAATATACCCGATCCATCCACAGACGGGGGTGTGGAGGTGAGGCAGCCCGTCACGGAATCCGGTGCCCGGCCAGCTGGGCGACGATGTTTCGGACGGCCTCGGGTTGACGTGGGCTGTGCCGCCCGGTTTCTCGGACCGACCCAGTCTGGAAAGGCCATGCCGATGCTCCCCTCCCCGATCGCGTTCCGATGACCGGCCACCGCAACGACGGCCGCCCAGGCGGCCCGCCCCGGTCCGGGTTCCGGCCCGGCTTCCGGCCTGGGGGGCGTCCCGGCGGGTCCGGGCCGCGGCCCGAATCCGGCGCGCCGGAAGGCACCGCCGTGCTCTACGGCTGGCACCCGGTGGTGCAGGCGCTCGGCAATGCGGAGCGCGGCCTGCACCGGCTGCTCGCCACCGAGAACGCGGCGGCCCGGCTGACAGAGGAATTCGGCGACGCCCTGCGCATCACCCCGGAGCTGGTCCGACCGAGCGAGATCGGGCGCCTGCTCGGGCCGGACGCGGTCCACCAGGGCCTGTATCTCGAGGCCGAGCCCCTGCCCGCCCCGGGTCTCGACGACCTGCCGGCCGACGCCCTGCTGCTGGCGCTGGACCAGATCACCGACCCGCACAATGTCGGGGCGATCGTGCGTACGGCCGCGGCCTTTGGGGTCGCCGGTATCGTCACCACGGTGCGGCACGCGCCGGGTGCCACCGGGGTCCTGGCGAAATCCGCCTCCGGCGGGCTGGAGCACGTGCCCTTCGTCACCGTCCGCAACCTGGCCGAGGCGCTGATCGCGCTGGGCGAGCGCGGCTACACGCGGATCGGCCTCGATTCCGACGCACCCGCGAGCCTCGATACGCTCACCATCGCCCGGCCGCTGGTGATCGTCCTCGGGGCGGAGGGCAAGGGCCTGCGCGAGCGGACCCGCACCTGCTGCGACATCCTGGCCCGAATCCCGTTCTCGGGGGCGATCCGCAGCCTCAACGTCTCGAACGCCGCCGCGATCACGCTCTACGCCCTGGGCCGGCCGCCGGCCTGAAGAGCGGCCGGATACGGCCCGGAAACAAAAAGATCCGCGCCGAATCCGAGCCGCGACCTAGGCAATTCCAGTCCTCTGCCGTAGAAGACCGCATTGAGGGGGGCGTGGGCTGCGAGGCGTGCGCCGGATGCTGGACGATGCTTTAACTTACGGCGGCGGGGTTTTCAGCCTGATCGCCGTCGGCGTATGGCTGTGGCTCGCCCGGCGGGCGATCCCGAGCTTCGACGCCTTCGTGAAGGGGTTCGACGACGAGCTGCGGCTGGGCGCGAGCCCGGAGGAGCGCGCCCGCACCGCCCGTTGGCATCAGATCCGCCAAGCGGCCGTGGCCCTGACCGCGGTCGGCGCCCTGTGCCTGTCGATCGGCCTCGCGATCCCCGACTGAGAGCCTCTCACAAAACTCCCGCCGCACAGTTGCGTGCGAGGCGAGGGCTCCCGGGAACCGGGAGTTTTGTGAGGTGCTCTGAGTGGGTAACGTCCTGCCGCGAGGGCTCCGCCCCTGACCCGGCTAAGGGGCGGAGCCGTTTGGAAGCCCCGTCGCGCCGGCTCTACGGCTCGGCCCGGAATCCGGCGAGCGGTGCGGTGAGCGTGCAGACGAGCCCGTCGCCGGCGAAGTCGAGCTCGGCCCGGCCGCCGACCGCCCCGGCCAGCCCGCGCTCGATCAGCCGCGAGCCGAAGCCCCTGCGCCTCGGCGGGGCCACCGGCGGGCCGCCGCTTTCCCGCCAGACCAGCGTGAAGCAATCGTTCCCGCCCGCGTCGAAGCCCGTCTCCCAACGCACCGCGACCCGGCCCGTCTCCGTCGAGAGCGCGCCGTATTTGACCGCGTTGGTGCCGAGCTCGTGCAGCATCAGGGCCAGCGACAGGGCGGCCGACGGCCCGATCAGCAGGTCCGGGCCGTTCAGCTCGAACCGGCCGCGCCCGTCCTGATGCAGCGCCAAGCTTCCCGTCACCACCGCGGCGACGCTGGCAGTCTCGGCCTGGCCGGCGAGGTGCCCGGCGAGCAGGACGTCGTGGGCCTGGCCCAGGGCGACCAGCCGCGCCGCCAGGGCCTCGCGGGCCGCGTCGATATCGGGGGCGTTGCGCAGCGTCTGGGCGGCGATCGCCTGCACCAGCGCCAGGGTGTTCTTGAGCCGGTGGGACAGCTCGCCGTTGAGCAGAGTCTGGTTCGCCTCGGTGCGCTTGCGCGCCTCGATATCGGACACCGCCACCACGGCGCCGACGGTGGCACCGGCGGCATCCTTGATCGCCTCGCCCCGGATGGCGATCCAGCGGCGCGCCCCGTCCGGGTGCTGGTAGCGGACCTCCAGCTCGGCCCGGGCGGCCTGCCCCGCGCAGATCCGGGCGAGGGGGAATTCCTCCGGGGCCACCGGTCTGTCGTCGGCGTGGTAGGCGACGTAGAGGCCGTATTCCGTGCTGGCCTGCGCGTAGAGCGTGTCGTGGCCCAGTACCTCGCGGATGCGCCGGTTGCCCATGACGATGCGGCCCGACGGCGCCTCGGCGAGCAGGATCCCGACCGGGACCGTGTCCATCACGGTGGCGAGCCGGGCCTCGGCCGCGCCGAGCTCGCGGGTCTCGGCGAGCCCCGCCGCGACCGTGCTGGCGATCATTCGGGCGACCTCCAGATCGTCCTGCGTGAAGGCACCGGCCCGGGCCGCGCGCAATTCGAGGATGCCCAGAACCGCGCCGCCGAGGCGCACGGGCGCGTAGAGGGCCGCGCGCATCCCGGGCACCGGCAGTGGGTCCTGCGTCACCCGCGGATCCGCCGCCAGATCCGGGCTCAGGAGCGCCGTGTCCCCGGTCAGCGCCGCGCCGGCCAGGCTGCCGGCGAGCGGTCGGTGCAGGCCGAGCTGGCCGGCGAGGGTCCCGGCCCCCGAGCGGTAGACCAGGTCGGCGCCCTCGCGCATCGCGACGCCGCCGCCCTCGGCCTCGGGCACCGCCGCCAGGGCGGCGGCCACCAGGAGATCGAGGATCGCCCGCCGGTCGCCGGCCTCCAGGAGAGCCGTGAGCACCCCGGCCACCACCGCCCGCTGGGTCAGGAGGCGGTCGCGCGCGGCCCGGCTCCGCTGGAAGTCCAGCTGCCGGACGGCCAGGCGGGCGAGGGCGGCCAGATCCTCGGCCTCCTCGGGTCCGAGGCCTCCGGGCCGGGGGGCGTGGTCGAGCACGCAGAGGGTGCCGAGTCGCTCGCCGGATTCGGTCTCCAGCGCCGCCCCGGCGTAGAAGCGCAGGCCCGGGCCGGCCACGACCAGGGGGTCGGCGCGGGTGCGCGCATCCGTCGTCAGGTCGGGGATGACGAGCAGGCCCGGCCCGTCGGGGATACGTCCGAGGAGACCGTCGAGGCTGCTGCCGGGCGCGCATGGGCCCGGCTCGAACCCGGCTCCGGCCTGGAACTGGACCCGGTCCCCGGCCGCGAGGCCCAGCAAGGCCATCGGGGTTGCACAGGCCCGCCGGGCCATGCGGACGAGGTCCGCGAACCCGGCCTCCGGCGGGGTGTCGGGAACGAAGCTGGCCGGCGCGGCGAGGCGGCACGGGTCGCGGACGTCGTGCATCGGTGCGTGATCGGTGGACGCGGATAGAGCCGCCTCCGGGGCAACGATGGCGGCAGCAAGGCTGACCGGGCAAAAATCGCGATCTCGGGCCTGATCCGGAAAGATGGGGCGCGTTTTCAGGCCCGGAAGACGTCGATGAGACCCGATCACATCGGCCTGAATAGCGAATCCGTACCGATGGAACCGGGATTCGGCCCGGAAGCGGGCGCCCGGCGCCGATCAACCCGCCAGGGCCGTGGCGTGCGCGGCGATTCCGCCCGCCGTGGTGAGCCAGATCCGGTCCCGGTGGGCCGCGATATGGCCGAGCGCCGCCCGCAGCGGCCGCAGCCGGTGGGGCTGGCCGACGATGTAGGGATGGAGCGCGATACCCATCACCAGCGGCGCGGCGGCGGATTGCTCCAGCATCTCGTCGAAGGCGTCGACGATCGCATCGGCGAATTGCCGGCCGGTCTCCTTGCGGGCGACGATCGCGGGGATATCGTTCAGCTCCTGCGGATAGGGCACGGCCAGGATCCGGCCGCCGCCCCGGGTCGCCATCCAGGTCGGCTGGTCGTCGTGGCACCAGTCGAGCAGGTAGCGGTAGCCGGCCTCGGCGAGCAGGTCGGGCGTGACCCGCGATTGCGAGATCCAGGGCCCGAGCCAGCCGGCCGGCGCCCGGCCCTCCTGTCGGGTCAGGATCGCGGTCGCCTCCGCGATCAGGGCCCGCTCCTCCGCCTCGGACAGGGTGCCCTGCCGCTCGACATTGGTGCGTCCGTGCCCGACGATCTCGTCGCCCCGGGCCCGGAACGCCTCGATCAGGCCCGGACAGTCCCGGTAGAGCCGGCTGTTGACCAGCACGCTCGCGGGCAGGCCGAGGCCGTCGAGGGCGTCGCGCAGCCGCCAGGCCCCGACCCGGTTGCCCCAGTCGCGCCAGCCGTAATTGAGCACGTCGGGCTGCGGCCCGCCCGGGGCGAGCTCGGCGCCGAGCCCCGATCCGAAATCGAAGGTCTCGAGGTTGAGCCCGACATAGACCGCGAGCCGCCTGCCCCCGGGCCAGTCGTAGACCGGCCGGTCCGGAAGGGCGCTGTAGCGGTAGCGGTCGTGCTGTGCGGCCGAGGCAGACTCATCCATCGCGGGTCTCAATGTCCAGGGGCCCCCGACCAGATAGGCCGGATCCGGGCCGCCGACAGCGCCGGCCGATCCGCCGCCATGCCTGTTCGGGCGGGCGGCCCTGCTGTACCGGGTCGGAAACGGGACCGCGCGGGGCGCGGTCCGGGTGCCGAGGAAGGATCCGCCGTGCCGCTTGCCGCGACATCTCAGGGGGACGGCCGTCCGGTCGTCTCCGACATCGCCGCGCGCCTCGAACGGCTGCCGATGTCGCGCTACCAGCGGAAGATCTTCGCGATCATCGCCTCCGCGTGGCTGGTCGACCAGATCGACGTGGCGCTCCTGACCTTCCTGCTCGGCTCGATCGTGGTGGCCTTCGGCTTGAGTCCCACGGAGGCCGGCCAGCTCGCCGCCATGACCTTCGCGGGCCAGCTCGTCGGCAACATCGCCGCCGGCACCGCCTCCGACCGGTTCGGCCGCAAGGCCGTGTTCCAGGTGACCATGGTGGTCTGGGGCTTGGCGAGCCTCGCGGCGGCGACCGCCTGGAGCCTGCCCGTGCTGATGGCCTGCCGGTTCCTGATCGGGGTCGGCGTCGGCGGCGAGGCGCCGGTGGCGCAGGCGATGGTCTCGGAGATCGTCCCGGCCCCCGTGCGCGGCAAGTACATCGCGATCCTCGAGGGGTTCTGGGCGGTGGGCTACGTGCTGTCCGGGGCGATCAGCTTCTTCGTGCTGCCCTATCTCGGCTGGCGCTGGGCGTTCGTGGTGGTCGGCCTGCTGTCGCTGGTCGTGCTCGCGGTGCGCCGGACCATGCCCGAATCGCCCCGCTGGCTCGCGGAATCCGGCCGCCACGCGGAGGCGGAGGCGGTGATGGTCACGATGGAGCGTGCGGTCGAGCGCGCCACCGGCCGGCCCCTGCCCCCGGTCACCCCGCAGATCGCCGCCGCGGTGGCGGGGGCGGTCCCCGCTCCTCGGCTGAGCGCGGTGGCGACCCTGTTCGCGCCGGCCTACCGGATGCGCACCGTGATGGCCTTCGGGCTGTGGTTCTTCGCGCTGATCGGGTTCTTCGGGCTCAATTCCTGGATCGCGGTGCTGCTCAAGGAGCGCGGCTTCTCGATCGTCGGCTCGGTGGGGTTCGTGACCCTGATCACGCTGGGCGGCATCCCGGGCTTCGCCGCGGCGGCCGTCCTGCTCGAGCGGATCGGCCGCAAGCCGACCACGGCCCTGTTCCTCGTCTGCGCGGCGGCCGCCGCCTGGCTGTACGGCAATGCCGGCGGCGAGCCCGTGCTGACCGTCGCCGGCCTCACGGTGACCTGGCTGTTCGTCGCCGGCTTCGTGATGCAGTTCTTCATGTTCGGCATGTGGAGCTGCCTCTACGCCTACACGCCGGAACTGTACCCGACCCGGGCCCGGGCCACGGGGGCCGGCTTCGCCTCGGCCTTCGGGCGGATCGGCGCCATCCTGGGTCCGATGATCGTGCCGGTGCTGGTCCGCGATTACGGCCCGGCCACCGCCTTCCAGGTCGGCGCGGGCGGCTTCCTGATCGCCGCCCTGCTGGTCCTCATCCTCGGGGTCGAGACCCGCGGCAAGGTGCTCGAGGCGGTCTCGCATTGAGCGGACGAGCTGCCGCGTCTTGCAGGGCGCTGCCCTGCACCTGCACAAGGTCTCGACCTTGTGAATCCATGATCTGATACGACGATCGACGTTCAGCCCCAGACCTTGCTCACCTCACAAACGTGGAGTCCCAGAAAATGCCTGTCGTGGACATGCGCAGCCGGCCGACCTTCCTGCACAGGTTCTTCGGCGCCGAGCCCGACACGCCGGAATTCGGTGTCGCGCGCTGGCTGAATGCCCGGGTCGGCAGCCGCGAGGTCGAGCACTTCACCCGCGGCGCCACGATCGAGGGGTTCTGCGCCGAGATGGACGGCGCCGGGATCGACGTCGCCGTGATGGTCGCCCGCTCGGTGCCGGGGGTTCGGGTCTCGAACGACGCCCTCGCGCAGGCCGCCGGGCACGATCCGAAGCGGCTGATCGGCATCGCCTCGGTGGATCCGGTGAAGCTCGGCCGCAAGGCCGCGGTCGCCGAGGCCAAGCGCGCCGTGACCGAGCTCGGCTTCAAGGGAATCAATCTCGATGCCGGCTTCTACCGCGAGGGCATGCGGGCCGACGACGAGCGCCTGATGCCGCTCTACGAGCTGTGCGAGAAACTCGCGGTCCCGGCCTTCGTGATGTCCGGCCCGACCACCCCGGACCTGCGCCTCAACGACCCGCTGGCGGTGGACCGGGTCGCCCGGACCTTCCCGAAGCTGCCGATCGTCTGCTGCCACGGATTCTATCCGCACGTGGCCGAGATGGTGACCGTGGCCTTCCGCAACGAGAACGTGTTCGTCTCCCCGGACATGTACACGTTCGCCCCCGGCGGCGGCCTCTACGTGGAGGCGGCGAACGGCTTCATGAAGGACCAGTTCCTGTTCGGCTCCTCGTTCCCGTTCCGGCCGATGCGCCAGGGCGTCGAGGATTTTCGCGCCCTCGGCCTCTCGGAGGAGGCCCTGGACGCCGCCCTCTGGCGCAACGCCGACCGCCTGCTCAACCTCGGCCTCGCCTAGGCCCAGTCCTGGGATCCCAAAGGGCTCAGCCCTTTGGCAGGGGTTCGGGGGCGGAGCCCCCGAGACACCAGGGCTCCGCCCTGGACCCGCACAAGGTCCCGGACCTTGTGGATCCGGGACCTCCCTGTCAGGCGGCCCGGACGTTGGCCAAAAAGTCGCCGACGGCGCCGCGCAGGGCGCTGGCCTGCCGGGCCAGGTCGCTGGCGGCGTCGAGCACCTGGGACGAGCCGTGGCTGGCCATGTCCGCCGCCTCGCCCACGCCGGCGATGTGGCCCGAGACCGCGCGGGTATCCTGCGAGGTCTGGCCGGTGGTGCGGGCGATCTCGGCGGTGGCCGCGCCCTGCTGCTCGACCATGGCGGCGATCTCGGCCCCGATCCGGGCGAGGGTGCGGATCACCTCGGTGATGCCGCCGATCGACCGGAGCGAGGCTTCGGTGGTGCTGGTGATCTCGGCGACCTTGGCGGCGATCTCCTCCGTCGCCTTGGCGGTCTGGCCGGCCAGTTCCTTCACCTCCGCGGCAACGACGGCGAAGCCGCGCCCCGCCTCCCCGGCCCGCGCGGCCTCGATCGTGGCGTTGAGCGCCAGCAGGTTGGTCTGGCCGGCGATGTCCGAGATCATCGCGACGATCGCTCCGATATTGCCGGCGGCCTGTGCGAGGCGGCGGACTTCCCCGCCCATGCTGTCCACATCCCGGGTCGCGGAGGCTGCGAGGTCGGCGGAGGCCCCGACCTGCACACCGATCTCCCGGACCGAGGCGGTGAGCTCCTCGGTGGCCGCCGCCACCGTATCGGCCGAGCGGGCGGCCGAATCCGCGGCTCCGGTCACCGCCCGGCTCAGGTCGGTGGTGTCCTGCGCGGCCCGGGCCATGCCGTGGGCGGAGGCCTCCAGCTGCTCGGCGGCGGCCGAGACCGCCTCGACGATGCTGCCGACCTGCCGCTCGAAGCTGTCGGCCAAGCTCAGGGCGGCGGCGCGCTGGGCGGCGGCGTTCTCGGCGGCGAGCCGCCGCTGCTCGGCCCGGGCGAGCCGGCGCTCGGCGACGCTGTCGCGGAACGTCACCGCGGCGGCGGCGATCGCCCGCACCTCGCGCGGGCCCCCCGCGGGGATCGTCAACGCCGCGGCGCCCGGCTCGTCCCGGCCGATCGCCGTCAGCACCCGGGCCATCCGGACCAGGGGGCGGGCGATCGCCGTGCCGAGCCAGACCGCGAAGCCGACCGAGAGCGCGAACAAAGCGAGCCCGCCCGCGATCCAGACCGTCAGCATCCGGTCGGTCCGGGCCCGCACCGCGTCGGCGGCGGCCACGAGGTCGGCGGTCAACCGGTCCTCGACGCCCTTCAGGGCATCGATGCGCTGGGTGGCGAGCCGGAACCAGGCCGGCGCGTCGCGGAAGGCGAGGGTCGTGCCCGGCATCGTCTCCTGCACGGCCTTGCGCAGGCGCGCCACCTCCCGGGCCGGCTCGGTCGCCTCCGCGGCGTCCAAGAGCGCGGCCTGCCCGTCCGAGGCCCCGGCCCGGAACAGGGCGCCGTAGGTCGCCTGATCGGCCGAGAGCGTGGTGAGCCGGCGCGTGGTGGGAAGGTCCAGGGTGCCGGAGGCGAACACCGCCGAGGCGGCGGCCCGCTCCTGGCCGGCGGCTTCCTTCAGCGCCAGGAATGCTGCGTAGGCGTTGGCCCGGGCCGCGATGCCGGCCTCGCCGATCACCCCGCCCATCGCCCGGACCACGCCCAGCCCCTCGCCGATCAGGCCGGTGTAGAACGATACCGCCTACGGCGCGCTCACGCCGAGGGCGTCGACCGCCCGGCGCTGGGCCGCGAGCCCGGCGAGCGCCTTGGACAATCCGTCCGCCCGCGCCGCGAAGGCGGGGCCGAAGCCGGTCGCCGCCGCCATCGCATCGGGAAGCCCGGCGAGCGCCGCGTCGGTGCGGCTGCGCTGGGCCGCGAGTTCCGGCCCGAACTGCGCGCCCTTGGCGCCCAGAAACAGGCTGGATGCGCCGCGCTCACGCTGCGCCTCGTGGACGAAGGCGCTGACCCGCGAGGCGAGGCCGACCAGGTTCTCGACCCGGTCCATCTCGGCGCGCCGCGCCCATTGGTCGGACACCGCCCACCCCGCTGCGCCCGCGAAGGCGAGGCATGGCGCAAGCGCCACCGCGAGAATGCGGGCGCGGAGCGAGGAGAGGACGGTCATCGGAATCCAGAGCGGTCGCGGTTAACCCGAATCATCCGGTACGGTTATAAAAACACCGTTACGGTGGAAGGGTTTGGCGCGGACCGCCATGCACAATCAGGCGGCACTCCGAACAGTCGGTGCCGCGTCGTCATGCAGTTCCACATGCAGGTCGCCCCAGACCTTCAGCGCGTGGATGACCGGCTCCAGCGACCGCCCGCGCGCGGTCAGGCTGTACTCCACCTTCGGGGGTACCTCGGCGTAGACCGTCCGCGCGATCAGGCCGTCCGCCTCCATTTCGCGCAACTGGTTCGTCAGCATGCGCTGCGTGACGTTCGTCAGCCGCCGGCGGATCTCGTTGAAGCGCAGGGTCCCTTCCATCAGGTGGTAGAGGATCACGCCCTTCCACTTGCCGTCGATGAGCCGGAGGGTCGCCTCGACGGCGCAGCCGGGGCTGCAGGCGCCGCGATGGTGTCGGGTGCGGGGCATGGCGGGATCCTCGGCCGTCTCCGGGGACGGTATCATTTTCGGCACTAGCGGCGTTTTATGTGCGTACTTGCGGTTCGTGAAGGCGGGCGGCATCTCCTGGCGGATCAGCCGGAGGAGATTGCGATGCGCGCCGTCGGGTACAGAAAATCCCTGCCGATCACCGAGACCGAGGTCCTGGTCGATCTCGACCTGCCCCAGCCCGAGCCCGGACCCCGCGACCTCCTGGTGAAGGTCGAGGCGATCTCGGTGAACCCGGTCGACACCAAGGTCCGCATGCGGGCCGAGCCCGAGGCGGGCGGGGTCAAGGTGCTGGGCTGGGACGCCGCCGGCACCGTGGTCGCCAAGGGCGCCGAGGCCGAGGGCTTTTCCGTCGGGGACGCGGTGTTCTACGCGGGCGACCTCACCCGGCCGGGGACCAACGCCGAGTTCCACTGCGTCGACGCGCGCATCGTCGGGCACAAGCCCGCGCGCCTCGACTGGGCGCAGGCCGCCGCCCTGCCGCTCACCGCCATCACCGCCTGGGAGACCCTGTTCGACCGGCTCGACACCGCCAAGCCGGTGCCGGGCGCCGCCCCGGCGATCCTGATCGTCGGCGGGGCGGGCGGCGTCGGCTCGGTGGCGATCCAGCTCGCCCGGCACCTCACGGACCTGACCGTGATCGCCACCGCGTCCCGGCCCGAGACCGCGGCCTGGTGCCGGGATCTCGGCGCCCATCACGTGGTCGACCATGCCAGGCCGCTCGCCGCCGAGGTGGCTTCCCTGGGCCTCGGCGCGCCGGGCCTCGTGTTCTCGACCACCAACACCGACGCGCACCTGGCGGAGATCGCCGCGCTGATCGCCCCGCAGGGCCGGTTCGCCCTGATCGACGACCCCGCGCAGCTCGACGTGGCCCTGCTCAAGCGCAAGAGCCTGTCGCTGCACTGGGAATTCATGTTCACCCGCTCGATGTTCGGGACGTCCGACATCGGTGCCCAGGGCGCGCTCCTCGACGAGGTCGCCCGGCTGGTGGATGCGGGGCGCCTGCGCACGACCCTGGGCGAGCATTACGGGCGGATCGACGCCCAGAACCTGCGGCGGGCCCACGCGCTGATCGAGAGCGGGCGCGCCAAGGGCAAGATCGTGCTCGAAGGCTTTTCCGATTGAGGAGGACGTGATGGCGGACGCGGCGGGGACCGGCCTCTTCGACGTGGCGGCGCTCGCGGCGGCCCTGCCCGACAGCGCGCGGACGCTCCTGGTCGACACCTACCTGACCGACCGGGAGGCGGCGAGCGCCCGGGTGTTCCGGGTCTACCGCCCGACGCCGCCGCACTACCACGCCACCTGCGACGAGTACCTCTATTGCCTGTCGGGACGCGGCACCGTCTGGCTGGGCGACCCCGCGAATCTCACGGCGTTCGGCCCCGGCCAGCTCCTGTTCTTCGAGAAGGGCACGGTGCACGCGATGCCGGAGATCGCCCCGGACGAGCCGGTGACGTTCCTGTCGATCGACACCCCGCGGCGGGCCCCCACCGACATCATCTTCGTGAACCCCGAGGACGGCACCCCCGCCACCTTCATGGCGCGCAACGCCGACGCGTGAAGTCCCGGATTCAAAAGGTCCGGGACCTTTTGCGGGTCCAGGGCGGAGCCCTGGTGTCGGGCTTCGCCCGATGATCGGGGCGTGGCCCCGACACCCCCCCAAAGGGCCGCAGGCCCTTTGGAAACCCCGACTTTCCGGCTCGGGGACAGCACATCCCGGGGAGGCGGTTGCCGGCGTACGCGTTTCGTTCTAGCAAGGGTTTCGCATGTCGGGCCTGCGTCCCGCCGGCCCCACCTTGCCGTCGACCGCTCCGGGCTCGACATGAGCGGGTGCGGCGGCTGACCCGCGCGCAAGCCAGCCCCGACCGCGTCGACCCCTCGAAAGACCGCCGCCCTCATGGCCAAAGCCCAAGCCGGAACCAGAGTCGGAGCCCGAGGCGGCGCCAGCAAAGCCGCCCCCAAACCCGCACCCGTGAAGGTTTCCGCAGCCAAGGCGCCTGCGGACGCGGTGCCGGCCAAGCCCGCGCGCAAGAAGGTCGAGGCCCCCGCGCCGGACCGGCGGAGCGCGGCCGCGGAGGCCGCCACCGACGCCAAGCTGGAGGCCCTGTTCGATGCCGCGCAGCCGGCCGCCGGCGACCGGCGGGTCATCACGGTCCGGGGCGCCCGGGAGCACAACCTCAAGAACGTCGACCTGACGATCCCCCGGGACAAGCTCGTGGTGTTCACCGGGCTGTCGGGCTCGGGCAAGTCGTCGCTCGCCTTCGACACGATCTACGCCGAGGGGCAGCGCCGCTACGTCGAGTCGCTCTCGGCCTATGCCCGCCAGTTCCTAGAGATGATGTCCAAGCCCGATGTCGACCAGATCGACGGGCTCTCGCCGGCCATCTCCATCGAGCAGAAGACCACCTCCAAGAATCCCCGCTCCACCGTGGGGACGGTCACCGAGATCTACGACTACATGCGCCTGCTCTGGGCGCGGGTCGGCATCCCCTACTCCCCGGCCACCGACCTGCCGATCGAGAGCCAGACCGTCCAGCAGATGGTCGACCGGGTGCTGGAGCTGCCGGAGAAGACCCGGCTGTATCTGCTCGCTCCGGTGGTGCGCGGCCGGAAGGGCGAGTACCGCAAGGAAATCGCAGAGTACCAAAAAAAAGGGTTTCAGCGGCTGCGGGTCGATGGCGAATACTACGCGATCGACGACGCGCCCAAGCTCGACAAGAAGTTCAAGCACGACATCGACGTGGTGGTCGATCGGATCGTGGTGCGGCCCGACATCGCCGCGCGGCTGGCCGACTCGTTCGAGACCGCCCTGGAGCTCGCCGACGGCATCGCCGAGATCGTGTTTGCGGATGCGCCCGAAGGCGAGGAGCCCCGGACGATCACGTTCTCGTCGCGCTTCGCCTGCCCGGTCTCGGGCTTCACCATCGCGGAGATCGAGCCCCGGCTGTTCTCATTCAACAACCCGTTCGGCGCCTGCCCGACCTGCGGCGGCATCGGCCATGAGATGCGGATCGACCCCGAGCTGGTGATCTCGGATCCCGGCCTCAGCCTCAAGCGCGGTGCGGTCGGACCCTGGGCGAAATCGACCTCGCCCTATTACGGCCAGACGCTGGACGCGCTGGCGGAGCATTACGGCTTCAAGACCGGCGTGCCCTGGCAGAGCCTGCCGGAGGCGGCGCGCGCGATCGTGCTGTACGGCTCCGGCAAGCAGGCGATCCGCTTCGCCTACGATGATGGGCTGCGCAAATACGCGGTCAACAAGCCGTTCGAGGGCGTGATCCCGAACCTGGAGCGCCGCTACAAGGAGAGCGAGTCCGACGCGGTGCGCGAGGAGATCGGCCGCTTCATGAGCGAGACGCCCTGCGCGTCCTGCGGCGGCAAGCGGCTGAAGCCCGAGGCGCTGGCCGTGAAGGTCGCCATGGCCGATATCGGCGACGTGACGGCGCTGTCCGTTTCGGAGGCCCATCGCTGGTTCTCCGAATTGCCGGAGAAGCTGACGGCCAAGCAGAACGAGATCGCGGTCCGAATCCTGAAGGAAATCCGCGACCGGCTCAGCTTCCTGGTGGATGTCGGCCTGGAATACCTGACGCTGGCCCGCGGCTCCGGCTCCCTGTCGGGGGGCGAGAGCCAGCGCATCCGGCTGGCCTCGCAGATCGGCTCCGGCCTGACCGGCGTGCTTTACGTGCTGGACGAGCCCTCGATCGGCCTGCACCAGCGCGACAACGAGCGGCTGCTCGGCACGCTCAAGCGCCTGCGCGATCTCGGCAATTCGGTGATCGTGGTCGAGCACGACGAGGACGCGATCCTGCAGGCCGACTACGTGGTCGATGTCGGCCCGGGCGCGGGCATCCATGGCGGCGAGATCATCGCCCAGGGGACGCCCGCCGAAGTGCTGGCCAACCCGGCCTCGCTCACCGCCAAGTACCTCACCGGCGCGATGGCGGTGCGCACCCCGGCCGCACGGCGCAAGGGGCGCAAGGGCAAGCTCGGCGTGTTCGGCGCCCGGGGCAACAACCTCAAGGACGTCGACATCGAGATCCCGCTCGGGACCTTCACCTGCATCACCGGCGTCTCCGGCGGCGGGAAATCCACCCTGGTGATCGACACCCTGTACAAGGCCGTCGCGAAGAAACTGAACGGGGCGCTGGAGCACCCGGCCCCGTACGACCGCCTCGAAGGTCTGGAGCATCTCGACAAGGTCATCGACATCGACCAGTCGCCGATCGGGCGCACGCCGCGCTCGAACCCCGCCACCTATATCGGCGCCTTCACGCCAATCCGCGACTGGTTCGCCGGCCTGCCCGAGGCCAAGGCCCGCGGCTACCAGCCGGGCCGCTTCTCCTTCAACGTGAAGGGCGGGCGCTGCGAGGCCTGCTCGGGCGACGGCGTCATCAAGATCGAGATGCACTTCCTGCCGGACGTCTACGTCACCTGCGACGTGTGCAAGGGCAAGCGCTACGACCGCGAGACCCTGGAGGTGAAGTACCGCGGCAAGTCCATCGCCGACGTGCTCGATTCCACCGTCGAGGAGGCGGCCGAGCTGTTCAAGGCGGTGCCGGCGATCCGCGAGAAGCTCGAGACCCTGAAGCGGGTCGGCCTGCACTACGTCCATGTCGGCCAGCAGGCGACCACCCTGTCGGGGGGCGAGGCGCAGCGCGTGAAGCTGTCCAAGGAGCTGTCGAAGCGCGCCACCGGGCGCACCCTCTACATCCTCGACGAGCCGACCACCGGCCTGCATTTCCACGACGTGGCCAAGCTCATGGAGGTGCTCCACGAGCTCGTGGACCAGGGCAACACGGTCGTGGTGATCGAGCACAACCTCGAAGTGATCAAGACCGCCGACTGGGTGATCGACATGGGCCCCGAGGGCGGCGATGGCGGCGGCCGGGTGGTGGCGCTGGGCACGCCGGAGGAGATCGCCCGCGCGAAGGCGAGCCATACCGGCCGGTTCCTGCGCGAGGTTCTGGCCCGGCGCCCTGCCCCGCAGACCGACCGCCGCAGCGCCGCCGAATAGGCGCCGGGGCGGCAGATTCTGCCGGGTGACGGCCGGAATCCCGGCTCGGTCGGCCCGCCACGCCGACTGATTCGGGCCGCCGGGCTCCGGTGCCGGCCCCGAACGGCCCGGTCGGGGCGGGGATTCCGGCCCGTGGATGACGGCCGGGCCCCTGCCCGTTCCCCCGCCCCCGCTTGCCGGATTCTCCCGCCAGCGCCGTCGGCAACAGCTTGACCGTTCAACGATATTTTGCCGGCCGGAACCCCGATATTCATTCCTGGGGACTGTGTTGCATCGCCGCAAAAATGCGGCTTTTGCGCAACGGTTCGGCCGGTTTTGCCGCTTCGATCAGCATTCCACTGTCTTTCCGCAGGTCTCTGTAGAATAGTCACCAACGTTGAGACGGGCGGGCTCCGTGGGGGCGCTCGGCACACCGGAAGTCGGCAGCCGCCAGGGGCGAGCAGACCGGCAGGGTAGTGCCGAATGCGGGACGGATGCCTTGAGACCTTGGGAAGGAAAGAAACAATGATGAAGAACTGGCTCGCGGCCGGCGCGGTCGCGCTCACGGTCGGCATGACGTCAACGATCGCGCAGGCGCAGACCACGACGGTTCCGGGCGAGCAGGTCGGCCTCGCCGTCGGCGCGCCGCTGCCCGAAGGTATCTACGCGATCAACACCTTCACGTTCCGTCGCACCGAGGGCCGGAACGATCCCGATACGGCTGTCAACATCCCGGTGCTGGTCTGGTCGACCCCGCTCGTGCCGTTCGGCGGCCGCATCGAGCTGCTCGTCGCTCCCCCGACCGTGTTCGCCTTCACCCGCAACCCGGCCGGCGTGCGCAACAAGGACATCTCGATCAACGTCGGCACCTTCGTCGGCGGCATCTGGGCGTTCGACCTGGGCAACAACTTCGGCGTCAGCTTGCTCGGCGGCGTGTACCTGAACGACCTCAACGGCGACCGCGGCTCGATCATCACGGCGAACGGCACGACCGCGACCCCGGTGCTGCCGCAGCTCTCGTCGAACACCTACCGCTTCGGCGTGGCCGGCAGCTACACCGGCGACGGCTGGAACATCACCGGCAACCTGACCGCCAACATCTACGACTCGCCCGGCCGCTTCGGTGGTCCGGTCGGCGCCGCCCTCGGCCCGTTCTACCTGTCCGACGCCCTGAACTTCGACATCACCGCGACGAAGAAGTTCGGCAACTTCGAGATCGGTCCGGTCGCCTACGGCACCTACAACTTCGACATCGGCCAGTTCAGCGCGGCGGCCGGTTCGCCGTCGGCGGCCTGATCGGCTACGACTTCAAGATCTTCACCGTGCAGGCCTACGTCGCCCGCGACGTGGTCACCAGCGCGCAGATCGCCGCGACGCCGTTCAGCCGCGCTCGTGACAACTACTCCACGGACGGCTGGCTGCGCCTGATCGTGCCGCTGTACTCGCCGGCCCCCGCCTCGCCAGTCCCGACCGCCCTGGTCCGCAAGTACTGATCAGACGACCACTGATCAGACGACACGCCGGTCTCCCGCCGCCACGGCGGCGGGGGATCCCGGATCTCGACGACACCGTCCGCCAGGACGGCGAACCGCCCGGCGCCCGCCGGGCGGTTTTTTCATGGCCGGCGCAGGGAGCGGCCGATAGTCAGATCCTGCGAAACCTTTCCGCTCGAGGCGCCGTAAGCGGCGGCGCAATCCCGGTCCTGACGTGATCGCGGGATGCCTGACGGAAGGAAACCCCAGGATGCTCAACGTTATCGGAGGCCGGCGCACGGCCCGGGCGATCGCCCTCGCTCTGACCCTCGGCCTCGGCGCGACCGGTATGGCCCAGGCCAAGAATCCGATGGTCGGCGGCGCGCCGATGTATGCCAGCAAGACGATCGTCGAGAACGCGGTCAACTCCAAGGACCACACCACGCTTGTCGCCGCCGTGAAGGCCGCGGGCCTCGTCGACACGCTGAGCGGGCCCGGCCCGTTCACGGTGTTCGCGCCGACCAACGCCGCCTTCGCCAAGCTGCCGCCCGGCACCGTGGAAAGCCTCGTCCAGCCGCAGAACAAGCCGACGCTGACCAAGATCCTGACCTATCACGTGGTCCCGGGCGTCTACACCGCCCAGGACCTTGTGGCGCTCGTCAAGAAGGGCGGCGGCCAGGGCCAGCTCACCACGGTCGCGGGCGAGCCGCTTGCGGTGGCGGTGCAGGGCAAGAAGGTCCTGATCACCGACGTGAAGGGCAACACCGCCACGGTGACGATCCCGAACGTGATGCAGTCGAACGGCGTGATCCACGTGATCAACGCCGTGCTGATGCCCTGAGCCGGATTGTGTGATCCGACCATCCGCGGCGCCGCCCCGGCGCCGCGGGTTCTGCCCGGCGCCTACTCGGCGATCAGCTTGCCGGTATAGACCACCGGTCCCGTGGGCTGGCCGCTCGGCGAGCCGCCCGGCGGCTCCACGGACACCGCCAGCAATCCGTCCGGCGAGGCGCCCTGCGGCAGGCTCACCCGGCTCGCATCGGCTCCCACGAGGCCGAGCGGCTTCGGCCCCTCGGCGCCGACATACCACAATTGCAGGCTTCGACCCGCGGGTGCCTCGGCCCCGACCGGTCGGACCTGGGCGGTGCCGGTGCGGGTGTCGACGCGCACGATCAGGGCCGGCAGGGCGCCGCCGCCCTGGACCACCGCGAGGTAGCGGCCGCCCTCCGGCTCCGGCCGCGACCCGACCGCGACGAACAGCGCCAGCCCGGCCGCCAGCAGGCCGGTCCCCGCGGTGGCGATCCGCCACCGCCGGACCTGGCGGCGCAGGTGGGCGAGCGGGTCGGGCGCGCCGGCGGACCGGGCCGCCAGCGCCCGCAGCAGCGCCGCGCGCACCCGCGGCGGCGGCGCCACCGGCGGGATCGCGGACAGCAGGGGCGACAGCCGCCGCTCCCAGGCTCGGACCCGGGCCGCCGCGCCGGCATCGGTGGTGATCGCACGGGCCATCTCGGCCCGCTCCCCCGGGTCGAGGGTGCCCAGCACGTACTCGGCCGCGCGCAGGTCGGGATCCGAGGCCGGGTCGTCGAGGCCGCCGCTCACGAGACAGCCTCCAGGCAGGTCTTCAAGGACGCGAGCGCCCGGTGCAGCCAGGTCTTGATCGTGTTGACCGGCCGGTCGTAGCGCTGGGCCAGTTCGTCCCGCGAATGGCCCTCGCAATAGGCCAGCACCACGCAATCCCGGTGCGCGGGTTCCAGCCGGCCCAGGCACGCCCCGAGCGCGTCCCGGTCCAGGAACGCCGCGGCGTCGTCATGCGGATCCATCAGCCGCGCCACCCAATCCTCGCCGTCATCCCGCACCGGTCCCTGAACCTCGGCCACCCCCTTGCGGCGCACGCCGTCGATCGCCCGGTTGCGGGCGATCGTGCACAGCCAGGCGAGCGGGCGTCCGGCCTCGGGATCGTAGCTCCCGGCCGCCTGCCAGATCCGCAGATACGCGTCTTGAAGGACGTCCTCGGCGAGCGACCGGTCGCGCTGGATACGCAGGATCACGCCGAAGAGTTTCGGGCTCGTCAGGTCGTAGAGTTCGGCCAGCGCGGCCGCCTCGCCGCGCCCGATCTCGGCCAGCAGCCGCCGCAGCTGCGCCTCGTCGGCACCGGAAGAGCTTGGCGGTCGCGCCGGGGCTGGAGACGCCCCCGCGGCAAAGATCGGTCCGGTCAAGATCCGTTCCCGTGCCCGCGCGCCGTTCATCTGCCGGTCGCGCTCCCGTAAGAGTGATCTAAACGTCCCCGCGCGTGCTGTCACATCGCCGGCCGCGCGGGATCGTCGATAGGTCGTCGGCTCAGCGATCCGCGCGCGGCGCCGCGCCACGGGTGTCGCAGGCCGTGCGGACCGCCTATCTTAGGCTCTCATCCCGATCCGGTGGTTGCCGGCTTTCGGGACACGACGATGCGCAGCACAATCCCGGAGCCGCGTCCGATATGCGGGACGCGGCTTCAGTCCGAAGTGGCGCGGCCGGCGGCGGCGCAGGGGCGAACGAGCCGAAGGAATCTCATGGCGACCCAGGGCGAGTGGAAGATCCCCGCGCAGGCCCAGCCCAGGCCTGCGGATTACGGCTACGATCTCGATCGGGCGCTCTCGTCGGTGCTTGCCCTGTCGGCGCGGGTGCCGGAGAGCGCCTTCACGGCCGAGACCCTCGGCACCGAGCGGGCCGGCAACGGCGTGGTGATCCGGGAGGACGGGCTCGTTCTCACGGTCGGCTACCTCATCACGGAGGCCGAGAGCGTCTGGCTCACCACCCGTGAGGGCCGCTCGGTCCAGGGCCACGTGCTCGGCTTCGATGCCGCCACCGGCTTCGGCCTGGTCCAGGCCCTGGGCGAGCTCGGCGTCCCGGCCCTGCCGCTCGGCCGCTCGGCCGCGCTGAAGACGGGCGACCGGGCCGTGGTGGCGGGCGCCGGCGGGCGCCAGCGCTGCGTCGCCGTCGAGGTCGTGGCCCGGCAGGAATTCGCCGGGTACTGGGAGTATGTCCTGGACGAGGCGCTGTTCACCGCCCCCGCTCACCCGCATTGGGGCGGCACCGCGCTGATCGGCGCGCAGGGCGAGCTGCTGGGGATCGGTTCCTTGCAGCTGCAGCAGGGCGGCAGCAGCGGCGGCCGCCCGATCAACATGGTGGTGCCGATCGACCTGCTGCCGCCGATCCTCGACGACCTGGCCACGCGCGGCCGCGCCAACCGGCCGCCGCGGCCCTGGCTCGGCCTCTACGCCACCGAGAGCGAGGAGGGCATCGTCGTGATGGGGCTGGCCGATGGTGGCCCGGCCGAGACCGGCGGCCTGCGCAGCGGCGACGTGATCGAGGCGGTGGCCGGCGAGCCGATCCCGGATCTCGCCGCCCTGTTCCGCAGCATCTGGGCGCTCGGGGAGGCCGGGGTCCGCGTCCCGCTCACCGTGCGCCGCGACGGGCGCAGCGTGAAGCTCGCCCTCGTCTCGGCGGACCGGGAGCGGTTCCTGCGCACGCCCTCGCTGCACTGACGGGCTCTGCCGCGGCGGCCAGCCGCGAAACCGTCGCGGCCGGGGTTGCGTTTCTCGGATGCCGAGGTCGAGGCTGCACGGGATACAACCACAGGCTCAGCTTCGGTTCAGGCGGCGGGGCCGAATCTCTCTCGACCGGCGCCGATCCGCCGGACGCTTTGAGGAGATGTGTCATGGCGATTCTGAGCGCACCGCGCGCGAAGGCACTCGTTGTGGCCGCCGCGATCGCCGGCGGCCTCGGGCTCGCGGGCTCCGCCGAGGCGGCGGGGGGCTGCGGCCCGGGCTTCCATCCGAACCCCTGGGGTATCTGCCGCCCGAACTGGGGCCCCCGCCCCTACTGGCGCCGGCCGGTCTATTACGGCGGCTACGTGCGGCCGCGGCCCTTCTACCGGCCCTATTACCGACCCTATGGTTTCTACGGACCGCGCCCGTTCTACTAAGGGATCCGCCCGTTTTGCGCCGCGAAGGGCGTCCCGCCGGCCGGCGGGACGCCCTTCGCGCGTTCAGAGGGCTCCCGGCATGCGCACAAAGAATGACCATCCGGGAAGGTTGCCAGTTTCTTAATCCGGGCATGCGGCGTACGCAGGCCAGATCCTTGGCCTTTCGACTCCTGCTGCGCCGCGGGAGGTTTATATGTGCGTTGCACCAACAAGAGGCAGCGATGCGCAACGGCGCGCCATCCACTGCCTGAACAGAGGTCAAAAAACTCCATGTCCGCCGCTCGTAGCGTCCTGAGTCGCGTCCGCGCCTATCTCCGGTACCGCGACACCGTTTCCCAGCTCTCCCGCCTCTCGGATCGCGATCTTGCCGATCTCGGCATCAACCGCAGCGAGATCCACGGCATCGCCCGCGTCTGATCTCCCGGCACCATCGCGATTCGACTGAAAGGACCGCCGCCCGTTGATCCGGGCGACGGTCCTTCGCTATTCTGGGATATGACACAGACCATTCACATCATCGGCGGCGGCTTGGCGGGATCCGAGGCGGCCTGGCAGGTGGCCGAGGCCGGCCATCGCGCCGTGATCCACGAGATGCGGCCGGTGCGCGGCACCGAGGCCCACCAGACCGACGGCCTGGCCGAGCTGGTCTGCTCGAACTCGTTCCGGTCGGACGATGCAGAGAGCAACGCCGTCGGCCTGCTGCACCAGGAGATGCGCAGCCTTGGCTCGCTGATCATGCGGGCGGCCGACGCCAACCAGGTGCCCGCGGGCGGTGCGCTCGCAGTCGACCGCGAGGGCTTTTCCGCGGCGGTGACCCGGAGCCTGGAGCAGCACCCCAACGTCACGGTTGTCCGCGGCGAGGTCGAGGGCCTGCCGCCCGAGGCGTGGGGTCCCTGCATCGTCGCCACCGGCCCGCTGACCGCTCCGGGCCTCGCCGAGGGCATCCGGGCACTTACCGGCGCCGAGTCCCTCGCCTTCTTCGACGCCATCGCGCCGATCGTCCATCGCGACTCGATCGACATGGACGTGGCCTGGTTCCAGTCCCGCTACGACAAGCCCGGGCCCGGCGGCACGGGGGCCGACTACCTCAACTGTCCGATGAACCGGGCGCAGTACGACGCCTTCGTGGCCGCCCTCGTGGCCGGCGAGAAGATCGGGTTCAAGGAATGGGAGGGCACGCCGTATTTCGACGGCTGCCTGCCGATCGAGGTGATGGCCGAGCGCGGTCCCGAGACCCTGCGGCACGGCCCGATGAAGCCCGTGGGGCTCACCAACCCGCGCGATCCCCTGGTCAAGTCCTGCGCGATCGTGCAGCTGCGCCAGGACAACGCGCTGGGCACCCTTTACAACATGGTCGGCTTCCAGACGAAGCTGACCTATGCCGAGCAGGTCCGGATCTTCCGCACGATTCCCGGCCTGGAGCGGGCCGAGTTCGCGCGGCTCGGCGGCCTGCACCGCAACACCTATCTCGACAGCCCGCGCCTGCTGGACGCCACCCTCCGGCTGAAGGCCCGGCCCGCTTTGCGCTTCGCCGGCCAGATCACCGGCTGCGAGGGCTATGTCGAGAGCGCCGCGGTCGGCCTGATGGCCGGCCGTTTCGCGGTGGCCGAGGCGGCGGGCCGGCCGCTCGGCCCCCTGCCCCAGACCACGGCGCTGGGCGCGCTCATCGCCCACATCACCGGCGGCCACATGGCCGCCGACGGCGAGGCCAACGCCCCGCGCTCGTTCCAGCCGATGAACGTGAATTTCGGCCTGTTCCCGCCCCTGGCCCAGGCGCCCCGCAACGAGACCGGCCGTCGCCTGCGCGGCCCGGAGAAGGCCGTGCTGAAGAAGCGGGCGCTCACCGACCGGGCTAGGGCCGACCTCGCCGCCTGGATGACGGGTGCGCAACCGGCGGATTGGAAACAGGCAGCGGCAGAGTAGCGCGGCGAGTCGCGGTTTCGAAGGGGCCGGGACCTTTCGCGGGTGCAGGGCTGAAGCCCTGCTGTCGGGCTCCGCCCCGACACCCCGCCAAAGGGCTCGCCCTTTGAAAACCCCGATATGCGCATGGCGCTTGCACAGTCTGGGCGCTCAACTCCCGGGGACCGCTGCATGACCGAGATCGATACCGACGCCTTCCTGGCCGACCTCTATGCTCTGCGCGAGATCGGCCGGTTCCGCACCGGCGTTCACCGCCCGACCTTCTCGGCCGCCGACATGGAATCCCGCCGCTGGCTGATGGCCAAGCTGGAGGAATGCGGGCTGGAGGCATCGATCGACGGGATCGGCAATGTGCTCGGGCGCCATCGCGGGCCCGGACCCCACCTCTTGGTCGGCAGCCACATCGAGACCCAGAACGAGGCCGGCTGGCTCGACGGGGCGCTGGGGGTGGTGGGCGGGCTGGCCCTGGCCCGGGCCGGGCTGCCGGTCGATGTCGTCGCCTTCGCGGACGAGGAGGGCCATTTCTCCGGCGGCTTCCTGGGCAGCCGCTCGGCGATCGGCGACTTGACCGAGGCCGAGATCGAAGCCGCCCGCAACCGCACCGACGGCACGCCGCTGCGCGCGGCCCTCGAATCCGCGGGACTCGCCGGATTGCCGCGGATGCAGCTCGATCCGGACCGCTACCGGGGCTTCCTGGAACTGCATATCGAGCAGGGTACGCAACTCGAATCCGCCGGTCTGCATCTCGGTGTGGTCAGCGGCATCGTGGCGATCTGGCAATTCCAGATCGTGTTCGACGGCAACCAGGACCATGCCGGCGGGACCACCATGGCCGAGCGCCGGGATGCGGGGCTCTCGGCGGTACGCCTGCTCGCGGCGATCGACCGGGAATTCCCGAAACTCTGCGGCCCGCGCAGCACCTGGACCACCGGGCGGATCACCCTGGATCCCGGCGGCTACAGCATCATCCCGGGCCGCGCCGAGGTGGCCTTCCAGTTCCGCGACGTGTCGATCCCGGTGCTGGAGCGCATGGAGGCGTGCCTCGAGGCTCTGGTGCGCGAGTCGAACCGGCGCGAGCGCTGCCCCGCCACCCTCACGGCCCTGTCGAAGGCGATCCCCGCCCCCTGCGACCCGGACCTCATGCGGGCCCTCTCGGAGGCCGCCGAGCAGGTCTGCCCCGGCCGCTGGCAGGTGATGCCCTCGGGCGCCGGCCACGACGCCCAGAACATCGCCCGGATCCTGCCGGCCGCCATGCTGTTCGTCCCGTCGATCGGCGGCATCAGCCACCATTGGGCGGAGGATACCAGCGACGCCGATCTGGCCTTCGGGGTGCGCACGCTCGGCGCGGCGGCCGCGCGGGTGCTGGCGGGGTGAGCGCCGTGCCTCTCTCCGATCGCCGAAGCAACGTCCCCCACATCCAACCGTTGATCCGGATCAATGCCGGAGGGCGGCCATGCGGATCCGCAAGGAAGCGACGTATGACGGGGTGTGGACCGTGTTCGTCGGTGAGGGCCTCTGCTTCAGCGATCTGAGCGGGCCGGCCGCCGACGCGCTGGTGGCGGCGTTCGCGCGGCGGTTCGCCGAGGCGGACGCGTGAGCCTCAGGCGCCCGGGATCAGCGACTGGATTGGGATCAGGTCCGGGCGGTATTCCTGCATCCCGCCGGCGATCCGCTCTTCCACCGCGTCGAGGAATCGCTCGGGATCGGTGATCGAGCACTGGCGCAGGTCCCAGAAGGCGTAGCGCCACCATTGCACCTTCAGGTAACGCTCGATCAGCGCGTCGGGGAAGCGCATCTTCACGACCCGGGCCGGGCTGCCGGCCACGATCGCGTAGGGCGGCACGTCCTTGGTCACCACCGCCATGGCGCCGATGATCGCCCCGTCGCCGATGGTGATGTCGGGCATCAGGAAGGCGCCGTGGCCGATATAGACGTCGTTGCCGATGCGCACCCGCTTGGGCCACAGGTAGGGGCCGCAGATCTCGTAATCCTCGGCGCGGGGATCCAGTCGGTCGAACACGGCGGAATGGTGCGTGTAGAACAGCGGCGAGGTCGAGCCGCAATGGACCGGGTGGCTGCCGCGCCCGACCTGGACGCTCTCGCCGATCGAGCAGTAGCGGGCGATCTCGGCGCCGAAATAATAGCCGCTCACCGCGTAGGAGAACGCCCCCATGGTGAGGCAGTAATCGATCCCCATCCACTTGATGCTGCAGGGCGGCTCGAAGGTGCAATCCTCCGGCAGGCCGAACGGGGCCGGGTGCAGCACCGAGATGCCGCGCCGGAGCATCTCCTGCTTCATGTCCTCGTTGACGGAGATCATGCGGCGTCCTCGTCGAGTGGGTTCTTCGCCCCGGATTGGTCCAGGACGTAGTAGTCGCGCATCAGATCGTCGTACTCGGCGGCCTGGATCGGCACCGAGAGCTCCCCGCTGGCTGAGATGTCGATCGCCAGCAGCCGGTCGTTGAAGGCGGCCGGGTCGCTCAGGAGGGCGTAGGGCAGGACATGGCCGTTCGGGTAGGCGCGCAGCCGGTCGCCTTGGGCGCCGAGATCGAAGGCCACCACCGGCAGGCCGGTCCGCAGCCCGAGCGTCAGGGCATACGAATACGTCTCCGGCCAGATCGCCGGCAGCAGGACCAGGTCGGCGGAAACCCGCCAGACCAGGTCGAGGGCCTCGTCGTCGCCGGCGTAGCGCCCGGTCTGGCTCACCCCGGCCCGCTC
Organism: Methylobacterium sp. ARG-1; assembly: GCF_001262595.1. Classification (NCBI taxonomy): domain Bacteria; kingdom Pseudomonadati; phylum Pseudomonadota; class Alphaproteobacteria; order Hyphomicrobiales; family Methylobacteriaceae; genus Methylobacterium; species Methylobacterium sp. ARG-1. The sequence goes on along the minus strand of NZ_LHCD01000020.1, from coordinate 14,508 downwards.
CAGCCCGCCCGCCAGCGCCGGATCGGAGAAGCCCACGATCGCGAACCGCAGCGGCAGCTTTCGGTCCTGGGCGTCGGTGGCCAGGGCCTGCAGGAACAGGCCGCCCTTGGTCGCGCTGATGGCGCCGAGCACCGCGACGCGGCGCACGCGGTCGGGCCGCCGCAGGGCGGTGGAGCGCACGCTTCGGTCGGCCTCGACATGCGGCCGCACCGTGATCGCCAGATCCGGGTACACGGCGCCGATCCGGCCCGCCGTGTCGGTGGACGGCGCAAACACCCGCGCCGCGCCGGCCAGGAACCGCCCGAACGTGGCCCGCCGCTCCGCCGGATCCGGCTCCTCGTAGCCGTCCGCGTCCGAGGCCAGGCAGTCCCGGCACAGAGACACCGGCGCCAGCCCGCAATAGCGCCCGTCCGGCATCACCAGGTGGTTGCGGTGGCACACCGGCGAGAAGTCGTGCAGCGTCCAGGCATAGGGCCGCCCCGACCCGGACACGAGGTCCATCAAGGCGCGGGCCGCGTTCCAGCGCAGGCCCGCCAGCGAGTGCACGTGGATCAGCAGCGGCGCCAGCTGCTCCACGAACGCGGCCACCGCCTCGGCATCGCGCGGCAGGTACAGGCTGTCCAGGCTCGGCAGGTACACGAACTCCCGGCTGCGATACGAGACGTTGACCTGGCTGTTCCGGGCCCGGTCGACCGAGAGCAGCACCACGCTGGTGCCCTCGGCCGTCAGCCGGGCGATCATGTCGTCGATGTGCCGCTGGATGCCCCCGCCCCAGCTATGGGTCACGAACAGCACCGCCCGGCCGCTAAAGTGCCGGGCGAGCCGATGCAGGTCGAGCCGCGCCCGCCCCCGCCGGCCAGGATCGGCCTGGACGAACTGGCCGACCGCGGCCGGGTAGTCCGGATGCTTGGCGAGCAAAGCCGCCTGGCCCTGGTCGTACTCGCCGCCCGGATCGAGCCCGAACGAGATCTGCCCGGCATGGTAGACGTACACGTCCTCGGCGAGCAGGTTCGCGAACCCGGCCTTGCGGGCGCGCATGCACCAGTCGTTCTCCTCGCCGTAGCCCTTGCCGAAGGCGACCTCGTCGAGGACCCCGACCGCGTCGAGCGCGGCGGCGGTCATGTATAGGCAGAACCCGACCCCGGTGGGCACCTCGATGCTGCGGCCGCGGTTGAGCGTGCGGGCGGCCTGGTCGAGTTCGGGCCGGGGGATCTCCAGCGCCATGGTGTTGTTGGCGTTGAAGCGCGGGTAGCTGCAGATCGTGGCGTTGTTCGACAGGGGCGTGACGCTGCCCACCGGCGGGCGGCCCTCGGCCTCGGCGGCCTCGGCATGGGGTGTTTCTGCATGGGCGACGAGCCGGTCGAGCCAGTCGCCGAACACCTGGGCGTCGGAGTTGAGCAGGACCACGGCCTTGCCCTGGCGCAGACTGAGCCCGCGATTGACCGAGCGGACGAAGCCGAGGTTTTCCCGGTTCTCGACGAGGTGGAACAGGCCGCGGCCGGCGAGGTCCTTGAGGTCGGCGGAGAGCAGCGGGTCGGGGGACCGGTCGTTGACGGCGAGCAGGGTGAAGGGGGTTTTCTGCGGGGCGGCGAGGCAGGCGTGGATGGCGCGCAGGGTCTCGCCGCGTCCCTTGTAGACCGGCATGATCACGACGACCCGGGCCTGGGCGAGGGTGAGGGCGCGGGGCAGGCCGTCCCAGTCCCGGGGCTCGGGGGCCTCCATGGCCGGCCAGCTGCCGAGATCCTCGGGGCAGCCCATCAGCCCGGCGGCGCGCCCGGTGCGCACGTAGTGCAGGAACGGTGATTCACCCGGCGCAAGAAGATGCCCGTAGGTCTCCGCATAGAACGCGATCGAGAAGCGCTTGCTCGGGTCGCGGCCCTCGTGCTGGCCGTAGGCGACGAAATGGGCGAGCGGGCCGCCCGCGGCGCCGGCGACGTCAGGATTGCGCCTCGCGTAGAACGCCGCATCGAAAGACGGCTCGAACAGCCGGGCCTGCTCGGCCAGGGCGTCCGCCTCGGAGGGCGGTGGGCCGTAGCGCGGGTCGAACCGTCCGGCCGCAATGTCGACGCCGTGCAGCAGCGCGGTGGCGAGATGGTGGACCAGGGGCGCGTTGCCGGTCTCGCGGACCCAGGGATGAGCGTCGAGATAGGCGGTCCCGTTGAAATCGGGGCGCGGGTTGCGGCCTTGCCGCCAGCCGGTGTCGCAATAGTCGCGGACCGCGTCGATATCCTCCGCGAGGCCGTAGCGTTCCCGGTAGAAGGCGTGGTCGAAATGCAGCGCCGCCAGCCCGGCTTGCAGGTCCAGGGATGCCGCCCGGTCCAGGGGCTTCCGACCGATCGCGCCGAGCCAGAGCGTGTCCTCCACGGGCGGACGCGCCGGGCGCAGGCCGCAGACCCGCAGCAGCGCGTCGAGGGTCGAGCGCCCCGGGCCCGGATCGCGCAGCTCCCGCCAGCCGCCGGTGGCGAAGTGCAGGTAGGGTGTGGCCTCCCGCACGTCCGGGTAGGTCGCCCGGTACCAGGCCTCGTCCACGGCCGGGACGTTCAGCCTGTCCGTCCCTGAGAACGGCTGTTTACCCGTCAGCAGCGTCTCGGCGACGGAGCGGAAGAACGGATCGCCGATCACCGCCCGGCTGCCGGCCCGCGCCTGCATGAAGCCGGCCGGGTCGAAATCCTGGCGCGGGCTGCGCATCGCCCGCCAGCCGCGCTGGACATAACTCCGCAGCAGTTCCGCATCGGACACGTCGGAGAGCTCCTGGGCCTCCTGCTCGTCCAACCCTTGCCGGTAGTAGGCGGCGTCGAAATAGGGGGCCAGCGTCTCGGCCCGAAGCGCGACAAGATCCTCCGGCTCGGGCCGGGCCGGGCCGCCGTGCAGGACGTAGTGCACCAGCGGGTTCTGGGTCGCGTAGGAGATCCCGCGGGTCAGACAATAGGCCAGGGTGTCGAAGTGCGGCGACGGCTCGCGGCCCTCGCGCCAGCCGGAGGCCATGTAATGGGCCGCCGGGTCGACGCCCGCCGCCCGCAGGTCGGGGTTGTTGGCGAGATAGAACGGGCCGTCCACGAGGCGGCGGGCCAGGCGCTCGGCCTGTTTCGTGTCGGGCCGGGGCAGGGTGCCGCCCTTGGCGCGCTGCGCCGTCACCCAGTGCAGGAACGGGTTGATGCCGGCCCGGGCCAGATACGGGCGCGCGGCGAGGTAGTCGGCGGTGCAGAAATCCGGTCGCGGGTCCCGGCCCTCGCGCCAGCCGACCGTGAGGTAGTCCCGCACCGGATCGACCGTGATGCCGTACCAGCTCGCGTAGAAGCCGGCGTCGACATACGGCTCCAAAGCCGCGACCATGTGGGTCTCGATGTCGTCCCCGGCCTGTTTGCCGACCCACCGGGCGTGCAGGGCAGCGGGCCTGCCCAGCGGGTCGCTGAGCCGGCGCCAGCCGAGGCGCAGGGCGCGGGCGGAGTCGAGGGCGCCGCGCGCGACGGGCCGGCCGATGCGGCGCTTGAACCGCCCGAAGGTCGGGGGCAAACCGAGGCGCATCTCAGGGCTCTATGAGGAAACGTGCGCCGCGTGCCGTCACGAGATGCGGCATCCGGCAGCCGCCTTCGGGGTCGACGCGGTCGAGGCGCGGGTCTCGGATCGGCTCATGGTCGGCAGCGTCGGGGCGTGCGAGGCGCGGAGGCAGACCTCGCGTTCTTCGCCCGTCGAACTAACGGAACCGGCGGAGTCCGTAAACCATGGGCCGGCCCGTTCTCGGCCCGCGCGGCTGCGCGACCCGGCATGGCCGCTTGTCGGGGACCGGGGCCCGCGATATCGAAACGCCGGCCTCGCGCACCGTGCCGGGTATCGGAACCGGCACGGTGCGCGAGGCCGATGCTTCACATCGCCTTTTTCCGAAAGCCGGCAGCCACCTTTCGGGACGATGCTGTATCGAGACCGGATCGACGCCATGCCCCGCCGCGCGGGCTTTCCAGTCCGGCCTTTCCTCGCGAGCGATCCCTTCGATGCCGCGCCGCGGACCCCTCGACGTCGAACAGGCCGACGCCGCCGCGGTGGAGCGGGCGTGAGCGGCCGGAGCCCGGCCTGTGCCTGAACCGACGCTGGGCCGCCTGATGATCGGCATCACCCTGTTCCGGCCGAGCCCGGACCAGGTGGATCGGGTGCTGGCGCAGGCCGCCTCCGGATGCGCCGGGGTGATCGCCTTCGACGATGGCGGCCTGGCCGAGGCGGATGCGGAGCGCCTCACCCGAGCCGGGGTGACCGTCCTGTCGGCGGGGCGCAATCTCGGCATCGCGGAGGCGCTCAACCGGATCGCCGCGGCAGCCCGGACGGCCGGCGCCGAGACCCTGCTGCTGCTCGATCAGGATGCCGAGCCAAAGGCCGGGCTGGCCGCGGCGCTGCTGGCCGCCCGCGACCGGCTTCGGGCGGCCGCGATCCCGGTCGCGGTCGTGGGACCGGCGCCTGCCCCCGCCCCCGGCCACAAGGCGCCGTCCTACCCGCCCCGACCCGGCGCGCCGGCCTGCGGCGCCCTCCCTCCAGCCTGCGGCGCCCTCGCCCAAGCCTGCGGCGCCCTCGCCCCGGTGCAGTTCCTGGCGACCTCGGGCTCGCTCATCGACCTCGACGCCCTCGCCCGGATCGGGCCGTTCCGCGCTGATTTCTTCATCGACGGCGTCGAGCTGGAATGGTGCTTTCGCGCCTGGAGCCAGAACTTCGGCTGCTATCTCGCCCGCGACATCGCGATCCCGCACCGGGTCGGCGGCGGGGTGATCCGCGGCTTCGGGATCGCGATGCCGCGCCAGCCCCTGTTCCGCATGGCGACCTACCTGCGCAACGCGGTCTATGCCTGGCGCCTGTCGCACGTGCCCCTGCGCTGGAAGCTCGCCCAGGCCGCCTACCTGCCCCTCCAGGCCGGCCTGTACTGGGCGGATTCGGGCTGGCGGCCGGCCGTGCTGCTGCGGCTGATCGAGGCCGTCTGCGACGGCGCCCTCGGGCGCCTCGGCCCGCCCCGGGATCGCGTATGACCGGCCGCGCCGGCCTCGACGTGGTGATCGTCAACTGGAACGGCGGCGCCCTCCTCCGCGCCTGCCTGGTGAGCCTCGCATCCGCCCGGGATGCCGAATCCGTGCAGGTCATCGTGGTGGACAACGCCTCGCAGGACGGCTCGGCGGACGACCTGCCCGCCCTGCCCCGCCCGCTCCGGCTGATCCGCAACGCTGAGAATCACGGCTTCGGCTGGGCCTGCGATCAGGGTGCCGCCACCGGGGACGCCCCGGCGATCCTGTTCCTCAACCCGGACACGCAGGTGGAGCCCGACGCCCTCGACGTCGCCCGGACCGCCCTGCTGGCCGATCCGCGCACCGGGATCGTCGGTGCCCGGCTGATCGACCCGGACGGGCGGACCGCCCGTTCCTGCGCCCGAGCGCCCACCGGTCTCGGCCTCCTCGGCCGCGCCCTCGCGCTCGACCGGCTCGGCCTCGTCCGGCCGCATTTTCTGCGCGAATGGGATCACGCCGACGACCGGGCCGTCGGCCAGGTGATGGGCGCGTTCCTGATGATCCGCCGCGACCTGTTCCAGGCGCTTGGCGGGTTCGATCCGCGCTTCTTCGTTTACTGGGAGGATGCCGACCTCTGCACCCGCGCCCGCGCCGCCGGCTTCGCGGTGCGGCACGTGGCCGGGGCGGTCGCCCACCATGTCGGCCAGGGCACGACCCGGCAGGCCCGGGCGCGGCGCCTGTTCTACTTCCTGCGCAGCCAGATCCTGTATGCCGCCAAGCATCACGGCCGGATCGCGGCGCTCGCCGTCACGCTGGCGAGCTTCGGGGCCCAGGTGCCGCTGCGGCTCGCCCTGGCGCTCGCCCGCCGCGCGCCGCGGGAGGCCGCCGAGGTGCTGCGCGCGGCCGGCCTCCTGGCGGCGGCCCTGCCCGGCCTCGCGGTGGCGACCCGGCGAACGGGCACGGATCCGGGCTCAGGGCCGGCGCGGCCATAAGGCCCAGAATCGGGCGGCGTGTCGCTGATGGGCGCGCCGTCCGCGAAGGAGATCGGGGATGGACCGGCTGGACGACGAAGAGACCGCGGCCCTGAGACGGGACTGGATCGAAGGCGACGGCCTCGTGCTGCGCGATGACGATCCCCCGCAAGACCACGGCGCCATCAACGCCCGGATCCTCGGACTCCTCGACAAGCAGGACAGGTCCGGGGGGACGAGCGCATCCTGTCGGAGGTCCATCACAGCCTGAACTTCGACATCTCGTTCGAGGCCACGAAAAGCGTGCGGGAAACCCTGTTGCGGACCGTCAGAGGGAAGCTCGCGGGGGCGCGATGAGGCCGCCTGGGCCGGCCCTGGCCGCAGCTTCGAACCGGACGCTCCTCAGGGCCGCGCGCTGCGCCCCGGGGGCGACCGCGCTCAGCGGCCGATATGGGCCACGGAGGCGATCTCCACGAGGGCGTCGGGCTTCACGAGGCCGCACTGGATGCAGTAGCGCGCCGGCTTTTCACCCGGGAAATACTCCGCGTAGACCGCGTTGATCGCCGCGTAATCGGCCCAGTCCTTCAGGAAGACGTGGTTGAAGGTCACGTCGTCCATCGTGCCGCCCGCGGCCTCGACCACGCTCTTGATCGTCTCCAGCACGTGCCGGGTCTGGGCACCGGCATCGCCGACATGGACGACGTTGGCATCCGCATCGAGCGGCAGGGTGCCCGAGACGTACAGCACCCCGTCGGCCAGGGTGCCGGGCACGTAGGGGGCGAGCGGCTTGCTCGACCCCGGCGGAATGACGACCTGCTTCGGCATTTTTGGGGGCCTTTCGCGGTGCGGGTGCCGGGACGGCAGGCGGTTTATTCGGCGGCGGCGCGGGTCTGCGCGGCCAGCGCCGCTTCGAACGCGGCCACGTCCGAGACCCAGCCGAAGAAGGTCTCGATATTGGCGAGCGCCCCCTCGTGCAGGCTCGGCGGCCCGGCCTGGTGGGTGGCATCCGCCAGGACGATCCCGAAATACTCCCGGTGGTAGCCGTCCCGCAGGGTCGACTCGACGCAGACATTGGTGGCGATGCCGGTGAAGACCAGCGTGTTCACCCCTCGGGCCCGCAGGATGCTGTCCAGCGGCGTGTTGTAGAAGCCGCTGTAGCGCGGCTTGCCCAGCACGATGTCGCCAGGCTCCGGCTTCAGGGCGTCCACCAGGGCGTAGTCCCAGGAGCCCTTGGCGAGGAGCTGCGCGTTCATCTCCGGCCGCCGCCGCATGGTCTTGAGGGCGTTGGACTTGTGCCAGTTCGGCGAGCCCGGGCCGCCGGCCTCGACGTAATCCGGATCCCAGCCGTTCTGGAACCACAGGATCCGGATGCCCGCGGCCCGGGCCGCCGCCACCGCCCGGATGATCTGGGCGATGACCGGGCCGGTGCCCGAGACGTCGAAGCCCGCGAGGTCGAGATAGCCGCCCGGGCTGGCATAGGCGTTCTGCATGTCGACGACGATCAGCACCGTCGCGGCCGGATCAAAGGCGATCGGCTCGGGCCGCGCCGGCAGGATCACGCCGCCGTGGCGGCCATGGGCGTCGTGGAATCCGGCTTGCGTGTCCATCAGGCGACTTCTCTCATCAGGCGACCTCGGCCAGCGGTGTCGGCACCACGTGCCGGCGGGATTGCATCAGCGGCTGGATCCGGGTCCCGAAGGCGTCGAGCCCTTTGAGGAAGTCGTCGAACACCAGCAGCACGCCCTCCACCCCGTCGATCGTCATGATCGCGTCGAGCATCTCGGCCACGTGGGCGTAGCTGCCCACCAGGGTGCCCATGTTGAGGTTCACCGCCGAGGTCGGGTCGGCGAGCTGGCGGACGTTCGTGTCGCTGCCGGACTTGGTGTCGGCCGCGCCCTGGATCCCGAGCCAGGCGATCGCCTCGGCATCGGCCCCCGCCTTGTAATGCTCCCAGGTCGCCATCGCGGCGGCGTCGGTCTCGTCGGCGATGATCATGAACAGCGCGTAGGCGGTCACGTGCCGCCCGGTCTTGGCCCTGGCCTCCGCCAGCCGCTCCACCACGGGCGCGAAGGCGGTGGGGGTGTTGACCCCCTTGCCGAGGCAGAAATTGTAGTCGGCATATTGCGCCGTGAAGGCCATGCCGGCGCCGCTCTGGCCGGCGCAGATGATCTTCATCGGCGCCTGCGGCCGGGGGCTCAGGCGGCAATCGTTCATCTGGAAGAACGTGCCCTTGAGGTCGCTTCGACCCGTCTCCCATAGCTCGCGCAGAATCTGAGCATATTCCGATAAGTAGTGGTATCGCTTTGAGAAATGCTCCTCGCCGGGCCACAGGCCCATCTGGTCGTATTCCGGCTTCTGCCAGCCGGTGACGAGGTTCAGGCCGAAGCGCCCGTCCGAGATCGAATCGATGGTCGCGGCCATGCGGGCGACGATCGCGGGCGGCATGCACAGGGTCGCCGCGGTGGCGAACAGCTTGATCCGCGTGGTCACCGCGGCGAGCCCGGCCATCAGGGTGAACGATTCGAGGTTATGGTCCCAGAACTCGGTCTTGCCGCCGAAGCCGCGCAGCTTGATCATCGACAGGGCGAAATCGAGCCCGTGCGCTTCCGCCTTGAGGGTGATCTGCTTGTTGAGCGCGAAGCTCGGCCGGTATTGCGGGGCGTTCTCCGACAGCAGCCAGCCGTTGTTGCCGATCGGGATGAACACCCCGACGCTCATGGCTGGAACGCCCGTGGTCGGGACGGTCTCGGGACGGGTTTCCGCGTCCGTTTGGCTTTGCACCATCGCCCTCTGCTCCGCTCGGCCAAGCCCCGCAGGACTGAGTCGGTGCGCGGACGCTCGCAAAACCCGGGCGGAGAATCAAACCCGTGCGCCGGTTCGGGGCCGAAAATGCCTCTCATTCCAGCGACTTGCACAACCGAAGCGCGACGCCTGCACATCCTGCGTGCGCAGTGCTTGCCGACCGCCCACGCCCGTCTAGATGATCAGTCGGCTCAGGTGTCTCGCGGGAGACGCCGGATCGGAGTGACCGTCGATGCGCGCGTGGCTCGCCCTCCTGCTGATCCTCGGCCTCGCTGGGCCGGCCCTGGCCGATGACGGCGCCCGGGCGGCGGCCCGGGCGGTGATCGCCAAGCAGGTCGAGGCGCTTGGGCGCGACGACGCGCCGACCGCCTATGCCCAGGCGGCCCCGGCGATCCAGGAGATGTTTCCGAACGCCGACCTGTTCATCGGCATGGTCCGCAACCAGTACCGTCCGGTCTATCGCCACCGCAGCTTCGTGTTCGGCGAGGGCCGGGATATCGGGGAGGCGGGGGTGGTGCAGTCGGTGGCGATCCAGGACGAGTACGGCGTCGACTGGACCGCCGAGTACAGCCTCGCCCGGGACGCGGACGGGGCCTGGCGCATCACCGGCTGCCGACTGATCAAGGCGCCGGGCACGAGCGCCTGACCGGCGCTCGCGGTTCCACCGGCCTACGCGGCGAGGACCTTGGCCTTCCGGATATCGCCGTCGAGCGTGATGTGGAGTTCGTGCTCCGCGCCATCCTTCGCCCCCCGCAACGCGAAATGCTTGGGCTTGCGCTCCGGCACGCCAGCGACCGCGTAGCCCGCCGCCTCCGCGGCCCGGATCGCCAGGGCGGGATCGGCCGGCGGATGGTCGTGCTTCTCCTTCTGGGGCCAGTCGATCGTGCGGGTCGAGCCGTCCGCCAGGGTGAGGCGGGTGACCTTGATCTCGGAGGGCTTGCGCGTGCCCCGCAGCGAGACCCGGTCGCCGACCGTCAGGGTTATATCCGCGGACCCTTTCGGGCCGAGATCCGCCAGGATCCGCCCTGCTGCCCCGTCGAGGGCGAATCGGTGCCCGAACACGGCCCAGACGGTGCCGGCGGCCTCATGCGAATCGGTTCTCGTATCGGTCATGGCGGTGATCCTGTCGTGGGTGCCGGCATTGGCGGGGTCGTTTCCGAGCCCCGCCGGCGTGGCGAGGCGCTATCGGGCGTCGGTGGGCCGCAGCGTCCCGAGCTTGTCGACGAGCTGCAGGGTGATGTCGGCACAGGCCTTCATCGAGTCCTCGTCGGCGCATTTCACGTCGATCCGGGTGTCGCCCCGCTCGAGGCGGAAATGCGCGCCCTTCGGCGGCGGAGGGGGCGGCGGACCGTCAGGGCCCGGGCCGCGCTGGGGACCGCCGGGGGGCGGCGGGGGCGGCCCGTCCGGGCCGGGGCCGCGCCGGGGACCGCCCGGGGGCGGGGGCGGCGGCGGGGCGCCGGCCTCGGGACCGGGCCGCGGGCCGCCGGGGGGCGGGGTCTGGGCGATCGCCGCGGTGCCGAGCAGCAGCGCTGCGGCGCCGGCCAGGGCGAGGGGGCGAATGACGCGGGGTCGAACGGCACGGGTTCGAATCATGTCGGCTCTCTTTCCGAAGGCACCCCGCAGGCGGGGTTGGGCCGCCCCCGCGGCACCGGCCCGTTCGGGCCGGGGTTCCTCGGGGGTGATCCGGTTCTAGGAGCGGCGGCGCAACCGGTCCTGAACCGGCCCGTTCAGGCCCGGTTAAACCGCGCCCCCCCTCGGCCGCGCCGGGCTTTCGACAGGCCCGCCTGCATCGTGTAGAGGGGGCGCCTTCCTCCCGGAGGCCCCTGTGCTCCACGTCTCGACCCGCGGCGAGGCCGCGCCGCTCTCGTTCTCGGATGCGCTCCTCGCAGGCCTCGCCCGCGACGGCGGACTCTACGTGCCGCAGACCTGGCCGCAGATCGGCCCGGCGGAGATCGCCGCGCTGGCCGGCAAGCCCTACGCGGAGGCTGCCAAGCGCGTGCTGCGTCCGCTGATGGATGGCGAGATCGCCGGTCCGGACCTCGACCGGATGATCGACGAATCCTACGCCACCTTCCGGCACCCGGCGGTCTGCCCGCTGACCCAGCTCGACGACAACCTGTTCCTGCTGGAACTTTTCCACGGTCCGACGCTCGCCTTCAAGGACGTGGCGATGCAGCTGCTCGGGCGGCTGATGGACCACGTCCTCGCCAAGCGCGACACCCGCGCCACCATCGTGGGCGCGACCTCGGGCGATACCGGCTCGGCCGCCGTCGAGGCCTTCGGCGGCCTCGACCGGGTCGACATCTTCATCCTCTACCCGCACGGGCGGGTCTCCGAGGTCCAGCGGCGGCAGATGACCTCGGTGCCGGCCCAGAACGTCCACGCGCTGGCGGTGGACGGCACCTTCGACGATTGCCAGAACCTGGTCAAAGCCCTGTTCCAGCACGCCGAATTCGCCGATGCGGTGCGCCTGTCCGGGGTCAACTCGATCAACTGGGCCCGGGTCGCGGCGCAGGCGGTCTACTATTTCACCAGCGCGGTGGCGCTCGGGGCGCCCCACCGGCCGGTCTCCTTCGCGGTGCCGACCGGCAATTTCGGCGACGTGCTCGCCGGCTGGGTCGCCAAGCGGATGGGCCTGCCGATCGAGCGGCTGATGATCGGCACCAACGCCAACGACATCCTGGTGCGCACCCTGGAGCATGGCGCCTACGAGCTGCGCGGCGTCGTGCCCACGACCTCGCCCTCCATGGACATCCAGATCTCGTCCAATTTCGAGCGCCTGCTGTTCGAGGCCCTGGGGCGCGACGCCTCGGCGCTGTCGCGGCTGATGTCCGGGCTGAAGCAGTCCGGCGGCTTCTCCCTGAGCCCGGACGTCCTGGCCACGGTTCGCTCCGAGTTCGATGCTGTCGCCGTGCCCGAGAGCGACGTGATGGAGGAGATCGCCCTGACCCAGGCCGCCACCGGCGTCGTGCTCGATCCCCACAGCGCCATCGGGGTGCGGGCCGGCCGCCGGCTCCTGGAGAAGGACCCGGCTACCCCTGTCGTCGCCCTCGCCACCGCGCACCCCGCGAAATTCCCGGACGCGGTCGCCAAGGCCACGGGCGGCCTGCGCCCGGCCCTGCCGCCGCACCTCGCCGACCTCATGGACCGGCCCGAGCGCATGACCCCGGTGGCCAACGACCAAGCCGCGGTGGAGCGGCTGATCCGCGAGCGCGCCCGCATCACGAAGGGTGCCTGAGCCCGCGATGAACCAGCATTTCTCCACGCACGCCGCCTCCCCGGACCTGCGCACCACGCGGCTCGCGAACGGTGTCACGGTGGTCACCGAGCCGATGCCCGGGGTGGCGACCGCCAGCCTCGGCGTCTGGGTCGGCGCCGGCTCGCGCAACGAGCGGGCGGATGAGGCCGGCCTGTCCCACCTCATCGAGCACATGGCGTTCAAGGGCACCCGCACGCGCACGGCCCAGAAGATCGCCGAGGAGATCGAGAATGTCGGCGGCGAGATCAACGCCGCCACCTCCACCGAGGGGACGAGCTATACCGCCCGGGTGCTTGGCGAGGATGCCGGCCTCGCCCTCGACGTGATCGGCGACATCCTCACCGATTCGGTGTTCGATGCCGGCGAGCTCGCCCGCGAGAAGGGCGTGATCCTGCAGGAATACGCCGCCGTCGAGGACACCCCCGACGATGTGGTCTACGACGCCTTCACGGAAGCCGCCTTCCCGGACCAGCCGGTCGGCCGGCCGATCCTCGGGCGGCCCGAGACGATCCGGAGCTTCGACGAGGCCGGCATCCGCGCCTATCTCGCCCGGGAATACACGCCGGACCGCATCGTCGTGGCCGGGGCCGGCGCGGTCGCCCACGAGGCGATCGTCGAGGCCGCCGAGCGCCATTTCGGCGCCCTGCCGGCCACGGTGGCGCCCGCGGCGGTGGCGGGCCTCTACGGCGGCGGCGAGCGGCGGATGCCGCGCAAGCTCGAACAGGCCAACGTCGTGATCGGCCTGCCCGGCCTGTCGTTCCGCGACGAGCGCTACTACGCGCTGCACATGTTCGCCCAGGTGCTCGGCGGCGGGCTGACCTCGCGGCTGTGGCAGGAGGTGCGCGAGACCCGCGGCCTCGCCTACGAGATCCAGGCCTTCCACTGGCCGTTCTCCGATTGCGGCCTGTTCGGCATCGGCGCCGGGACCGCCGGGGCGGACCTGCCCGAGCTGGTCGACGTGACCCTCGCGGCCACGGTCCGGGCCGCCCGCGACCTCGCCGAGCCCGAGATCGCCCGGGCCAAGGCGCAGCTGAAGGTGTCCCTGCTCTCGGCGCTGGAGACGCCCGGTGGGCGCATCGAGCGCAACGCCCGCCAGATCCTGGCCTGGGGCCGGGTCATTCCCGCCGGGGAGGTGATCGACAAGGTCGATGCCGTCACGGTGGCGGATGTGCGGGCGGTCGCGGCCGACATGCTCAAGGGCGCACCGACGCTGGCGGCGATCGGCCCGATCCGCAAGCTGCCCACCCTCGACCGGATCGCCGCCGCCCTCGGCGCAGCCTAGGGCAGCGTCCCGGGGCCGAAGCCGGGGCGACGCGCGAGGCCTTTGATGGGGCAGCCTCTTTTCCGAAAGCCGGACGCCGCCTTCCGGGATGGGGCTGTAAAATCCACCGCAAACCCGCCCCGGCCGGGCGCCGCCCCCGCGCACCCAACTTGATTTGGCCGCAAAGGGGCGCGATCCGCGGGGTCCGGATCCGGACCGGGGCGGCTGCCCCGGGATCGGGGCCGTCCTATCGATCGCGGCCGCCCGGGTGGCCGATGCCGAAGCTCGCACGGCCGGAACTCAAGACACCCTTGCGCATCCTCGCCCTCCTCCTGACCCTGGTCGGTGCCCTGTCGCTGGCCGTCTCGGCGAGCGCTCCGGCCCTGGCCGTCGAGGCGGTGCGCGTCACCCTCGACGCGCCGGTGATCGACCTGACCACCGCGATCGAGCGCTACCGCTCGGACGGGGACCTGATCCAGATCTCGACGGCGCCGGGCAAGGACGGCATCGTCCGCCGCATCGTCGTGAAGGCGCGCGATGCCGGCGCCCGGCCCGACTGGATCGTGTTCGCGCTCACCAACGACACCGACGAGCAGATCGACCGCATCCTGGTGGCGCCGCATTTCCGGCTGGTGGATTCCGGGGTGATCTGGCCCGATCTCGGCGGCTCGCGGATCGCCGCCATCACGGCCAGCCAGGGCATCCGCCCGGAGCGCGACGAGAACCCGGAGGCCGACCAGTTCACCATCACGCTGGACCCCGGCACGACCGTCACCTACGTCGCCGAGCTGCGCGGCCCCAACGTCCCGCAGCTGCACCTGTGGGATCAGGACGCCTATCGCCGCAAGACCGCCGGGCTGACCCTGTACAAGGGCATCATCATCGGCATCAGCGGGCTGCTCGCCCTGTTCCTGACCATCGTGTTCGTGGTCAAGGGCGCGATCATCTTCCCGGCCGCCGCGGCTCTGGCCTGGTCGGTGCTCGCCTATGCCTGCATCGATTTCGGCTTCCTGCAGCGGGTCTTTCCCGTCACCGAGCTCGCCGAGCGGGTCTACCGGGCCTCCGCCGAGGCGGTGCTCGGGGCGACGCTGCTGGTCTTCCTGTTCGCCTACCTGAACCTCGCCCGCTGGCACGTGCGCTACAGCCACGTGGCGTTCTTCTGGCTCGCCTTCCTGGCGGGCCTCGTCGGCCTGGCGGTGTTCGACCCGCCGGTGGCAGCCGGGGTGGCGCGCATCT